>JAGFWP010000046.1 GCA_017639935.1 Pelagibacteraceae bacterium | reverse complement strand
ACAATTATTGATATATTTGTATCTAAATCCTCTTTTTCTTTAATATACTTAAAATAACGTACTTTATTCCCAGGAAAAAATTTATATTTTACATTTGAACTAAGTATAACTTCTTGATCGCCAAATGTTTTATGATTATCATAAAATAATTTATTTTTAGAATATTGAAACCAAATTTTATTTAACTCTTTATTATCTGTATTCCAAAATAACATAGAAGAGTTAATTTTATAATAAATGTTATTATTTAAGGATATAGGGTTACACAGAATATTTAGGTATTGATTTTGAACTATAAATTCATCAATGTTTTTTAGTATGATCATATCTAAATCTAGATATAAACAACAACCAGTTAATAAACCTGGTTTAAAAAGCAGACATTTATTCCACCATCCTTTTATTGATTTGTCTTTAAGATTTATAACTTTTATTTGTTTTAACAAGTTTTGGGAATTTTCTGTGAAGCAAATAAAATCAAAAGGAACTGTTAAGTATCTTTTAGCCATAAGATACAAAGTATTTACATAATCACTATCATACTTGTCTCCTTCTTTTACACAACAAACATTTATTTTAGGCATAATATATTTGTTCTTTAAAAAAATACTCAGGCATCTTTTATAACAATCTTGTTATTTCCTTAAGAATAAAATCCAGATCATCATTTACAATAAATGTTTTTTGATTTTTATACCATTCAGACTTCCCTTCATTAAGTTTCGAACAAGTAAAAATTTCACAATCAAATGGAGAAATTACTATACATTTTTTTCCTATGGATCCTGCAAGATCAATATTTACAGTTGGGGTAGTAACAACAGCATCCAAACAATGAATTAGAGATATAACGTCGTCAATTTGATTAAATAAATCTATTTCTTCGATCTCAATAATTGCATTATTGTTATCATTATTAAAAGATTTTAATTCAGAATTATTTCCATATTGTAGATTTACAAAACCAATATTTTTATTAGCGAGCAAAGGCTTTAAATCATTTAGCAAAAGGGATTTATTGCCGCTCTCAATATTAGAACTTTTCCAAGAGATGCCTACGAATTTTTTAAATTTATGCTTTGATAAGATTCCTCTATATTTATGTATTTTGTCTTTATTTGGTATCAAGAAAGGATCACCATCAAAATCATTAATATTTTTTCTAAAATACTGCCCAAGACTGCCTGAGAATAAAAATTTATATTTTTCTGCAACTAAGTCATTGATTCTGGAATAATTTTTATTGTTAATGGATTCAGAATTGTCAAAACTTCTTTCAAATATTTCCCTTAATCGTATATCATTTATGAATTTTACATTAACCTTTAAATCTAATAAGTTTTTATACATAGAACTAAACAATATCTGATCACCCAATCCTTGTTCAGCTACTATTGCTATTTTTTTTTCTTTTGAAAAGTCTATTGATGATACTAAATAATTTTTTATTAAATTACTTAGTTTATTTTCATATTTTTTTGTAAAAATCCTTTTTTCAAAAAATTGCCAAGCTAAGTGATATTTTTTCTGTTTTAGCAAAACATAGCCTTTGTTGTAATAATAATTATGATTATTAGGCTCTAATGAAATTGCCATATCATAATTTTTTATTGCAACATCAAGTCTAGAAACTCTTTTATATAGATTACCTAAATTATAATAAAAATTAGGGTTGTTTTTATTTATATCTATTGCTTTTAAAATTGATTTTTCAGAATTAATGTAATCTCCTATTATAAAATATGCGTATGACAAGTTATTTAAAACTACTTCATTATTTTTTTTAATAAATAAAATTTTCTTATAACATTCTATGGCTTTTAGTGGATCGCCATTATTAAGTTCATTAGTACCTTTTTTGAATAAGTTTGTAAGTTGATTCTTATTTAATTTTTCCATATTTATTAATTATGCTTTATTGTAATTTATGTATATCAAAAGCTATAATCATTCTCTCACTCTTCGATTTAAAAGATATTGTTTTGTGAAAAAGGGAAGAAGGAAATAAAACAAGATCACAAACCTTAGGCACAATAGTTATTGTCGGGATATTTTTTATTTTTTTAGGATAGTCATCCCCGTGAAGACTAAATTCTATTCCAGCTTCTTTTTTTTTTATATCAGAAGGTATTTTTAAATAAACTACACCACTCAACCAACCAGCCGGATGAATATGAGATGTGTTGTACCCTTCACTTTTAAGTATATTGCTCCAAATATTAAATTTGTATTTTTTTGGCCATTTTTGAATAAAGGTACAGTTCTTGTTTTTAAAATTTTCCTTATAATTTGAAATTTCGTTAACTAATATATTTTGTAACTTTGATAAAGATGTAATCCCCAATTGAGTTAAATTATATGCGGAACTACCTCCTACAGTTGTTTTCCCAAAAAGCTCCCATGTGAATTTTTTATCTGTAATTTCTCTAATTAATTCTTGTATTTCTAAATTACCATTTTCCATATTTTTTTTAATATTATTTTTTAGTATAAAGTCTAATGGCTTATTACAAAAAGGATAGATATTACTAATACCGAACTGATATGATATATATGCCGAAATTGCCGCTATTCGTCTATTGTCAGGGTCATTATTACTAATACTGCCAATCAATTTTTGATACTTTTTCTTTTTATTTAAGATAAAATAACATTCGAGTATTCTCGAGCTAGTCTTTTGGTGATTAGATAAGTCATAACAGGAAAGAGCCTTATTAATATCATTAATATTTTTATAGCATTCTCCTAAGTAATAATAAACCGATATAAGTTTTTTATTATGAACCAAACATTGATCGAAAAATTTTATAGCTTCTTGATATTTTTTAAGATTTAAATGAATCATTCCAAGATTTAAAAAAGCTTCGGCATAATCCTCTTTTAGCTCTATTGCTTTGTTTAATTCTTTGATTGCCTCCGAGTATTTTTTTTGAGTATAAAGTATAAAACCAATATTATTATAAGCTTCAGGAAAAGTATTATTGATCTTTGTTATCTCTTTGAAACACTTAAGCGCTTCTTCGGTTTTTCCTAAATTCTGGTAAACTGTACCCAAATTAATTTTTGCAGATATAAAATGAGGGTTAATTTTTAGAGCTTCAGAAAAATTACTTTGAGCGATCTTGTATTCTTTTTTTTTAAGAAATATTGTTCCTCTTAAGTTGAAAAGTATATCTGATGAAGGAAATTCAAGCAACAAGGATTTAACTTTATTTAGAGCTAATTCAAGATCACTATCTTTAACTAAAGATATAATTTCATTAATTGAATCATTATTTAAATTATTCACAATTTTTATATAACCTTATATCTTTAAAAAAAATTTTTCAATTACTGCGATTTTAATTTACAATATCACTCAATTTTTTTAATTCTTGCTTATAAATTTTCCATCTATTAATTGAATTTGAATAAATTTTTTTTCTTATTTGGTGGTCACTAGAAGTTCTTACAGGTCTTATAGTTTTGTGAAAGTTCATACATTTATTTTCCCATTTTAAATTGCAATAGTCCAATAATTTTTTTGTTTCTTTTTTTTGGTAATATATAAAATCTTCATATTCAATTTCATAAAAACAATCAGGTAAAATCTTTTTCCAATAATTCATAATATCAATATATAAATTAAAAAAAATACCAATCTCCGACAGTTTAAATGAATACTCATTTCCTTTTGCAAAAAAATTTTGTTGAAAAACTGAAAGACATGTGTCCATTGGATTGCGCTTACAGTGAACAATTATTGCGTTTGGTAGAATCAACTTAATTAAACCAAGCCATCTAAAATTTAATGGCAGTTTATTTATAATGTATTTTTTATCAGGAGATATTTCTTTAGTTTTTTTAATATAATAATTGCCAGCATTATAAAAATTTTTTTTGAAAAAAGTTTTAGAATCAAATAATTTTTTTTTATAAAGAAAAAATTTATTAATTGTATCATCAAGATAGGTTATTTCTCCAGCGCCAAATACCTTGGAATGACTTGCTAATACTTGTTCTATAAGAGATGTTCCAGATCTTGGCATGCCTACAATAAATATTGGTGACGTATCTTTTGCACCACAATTCTTAAATTTATTATTTACATATTTGTTAAATGTTCTTTTAATATTGTTGAAAAGACTTATGTTATTTTTAGATGAATATTTTATAGTTGAGCGCTTCAAAGAATTTGCTTTTTTATAATAATAAAAAGATTTCTTATGATCTTCTTTATCATTTAAAGCTTTTCCAAGAGCAAAATATAAGAATTCTTTTTTTTCTTCATTCAATTTTATAGATTTAGAGAGAATTAGAAGCTTTTTGAATTCCTCATTATTATCTTTATAGTTTAACAATTTACTTATGTTGAAATGTGCTTTTGTATTAGTTGGGTTACATTTAATGGCATGTGAAAAATTTTGTTTTGCATCTATAAAATTGCCATAAGCCATATTAATTAATCCTAAGTTATTGTAAGCTGCATCATGTTTGGAGTTAATTTTAATAGCATCTAAAATATTTTTTTTTGCCTTATCTAATGAACCTAAGTAATAATATAAATAACCTATGTTGCATGAAGAATCAGCATTCTTCTTCATAAGTATTGATTTATTGTAAAATTCAATAGCTTTATCATAATCCTCAAGCTCAGTTAAAATTAGACCTAGAAAATATAATGTTTCGGCATTGGGAGAAATTTTCAACGCTTTAAGAAAATAATTTTTTGCAGTTCTGTAATTTTTTAAATCTAAATTAATTACACCAAGATTATTTAATGCAACAGTGTTCAGAGGATTTATTTTTAATTCTTTATTAAAAAACTTCAATGCGGATTTTGCTCGATTAGTTTTAAGATGTATTAAACCCAAGCTAGCAAATAAATTATTTACAATTTTATTTTGTTTGATTAATAATTTGTAGCCTTTTTCCGCATTTATTAAATCGCCAGATTTTTGAAGTTTTAAATAATATTCAAAATTCATAGAAAGTTATTTTATTTTATTCAATTAATTTAAGTCTATAGAGATTTTTACTGTCTAGAGTTTTGTTTTTTGCATAAATTTTCGATAAAAAAATATTTTTTAAAATTCTTTTGTAATGAGCAGAATAATTTTTTCTACCTGATCCGATACTAGGATGATATCTTAAGATATCACTCAGATACTTTTGATCGATTTTTTTTATACTTATGTAATTATTAGTCATAAAATTTATTAATGTTTAAAAAATCTATAATTAGAAAAATAAAGAGGAAGTCCATAAGAATTAGCATATTTAATGGTTTTATTGTCGTTGATAGACCCCCTTGGTTGAATTATAGATTTACAATTATTTTTTATTAGTAATTTAAGATTGTCTGTAAACGGGAAGAATGCATCTGAAGCAGCCACAAAACCAACCTTCTTTGTATGATTACTAGCTTTCATAAGAGATAATTTAGTCGCATCGACTCTGCTCATTTGACCAGCTCCGATTCCAATAGTTTGTTTGTTTTTTGTAAGTACAATTGAGTTTGACTTAACATGTTTACATACCCTAAGTGAAAAAATTAAATCTTCTATTGTTTTTTTTGAAGCTTTTTTGTTACTTACGCAATAAATACTGTTAAAATTAATTTTAGTTAAATTCTTATCCTGAAATATATAACCGCCATTGATTGATTTTATATCTTGTTTTTTATCAATCAATAAATTTTTTATTTTAATTATTATTAATTTTTTCTTTTTGCTAAAAATTTTAAGCGCAGGTTTTGTAAAATCATTTGCAATAACAATTTCATAAAAATGATTAGATATTTGTTTTGCTAAATTTAAAGTAACCAATCTATTCAAAGCCACTATACCTCCAAATGCACTAATTGGATCTGCCAGACGAGCCTTTTTATATGCACTTAATATGCGCTTACATGATGATGCCCCGCAAGGATTATTGTGTTTTACAATTATGCACGTAGGTTCTTTAAATTCATTAAGGCAATTGATTGCTGAATCTATATCAAGAATATTGTTATAACTAATTTTTTTACCTTGCAAAACATTATCGAAAAATGTTTTTTTACTTTTGTTTTTGTAAAAAAATGATTTTTGATATGGATTTTCACCATATCTTAAGCTAATTTTTTTATGATTTCTTATCTTAAAATAACGACTTTTATTTTTGTCAAGCCAGTTTGATATAGCTAAATCATATTTAGCAGTAGTAGTATATGCCTTTCGTGCCATTTTTTTTCTAAAATCTAAAGTGGTAGATCCTAGATTACTATTCAATTCATTAATAAAACTTTTATAATCTTTAATATCACAGATTGTTGTGACATATTCGTGATTTTTTGAGGACGATCTAAGTAAAGCTGGCCCCCCGATATCAATCATTTCTATGCATTTTGAAAAATCTGAGGTTTTTTTTATAGTTTTTTCAAATGGATAAAGATTAACAATTAAAAAATCAATAACCGGAAATTTTAATTTATTAAAAGATTTAATATGTTCGATTATTTTTCTATTAAATAACAAGGATGCATGGATATTTGGATGGAGTGTTTTTACTCGACCATCTAAAATTTCTTTAAATTTTGTAACATTTGATACAGACTTGCAAGGAAATCCCAAAGATAAAATATGTTTGGCGGTTGAACCAGTAGAAATAATTTTAATATTGTTGTTAAAGAATGAACTACATAAATTTTTCAGACCATTCTTATTGTATACAGAAATTAGAGCAAATTTTTCTTTCATCATAAATTATGTTTTAGTAATAGACCAAAACTGTGTTTGTTTTGAAATATCGGAATAATTGGATATAACAATTTGTTTGGTTTGTTCTATTTTTTTTCCTTCTCTTATATAAATACTATCTTCAAGTGTTAAACTTGTTTTGGATGTAAAAATCCAAGATTGGCCCCCTTTTGTCTTAATTAACACATTTTTATTATTATTAGTAAGCAAACAAGAACAATTAGGAGTTAAGTGAAATCTAACATTATAAAGAATTTTTTTATTATGTAATTTTGTTGTAATTATCGTGTCTTCACCCTCAATTTTGTTAAATTTTTTATAAATCTTAATTTTTCTTTTGATAATTTTGTTAAAGTTTTTAATATATCCATCATGACTTCCAGACCAAATTAAACTGTCTTCGTTCTCATTATTTTCAAAAATAATATTTCTAGGTATTCTTTTATATGATTTTTTTTCAACCAACTCGCTTATATTTGTATTTGCAACAATAATAGTTGAATGAGCAGCACTACATCTAAAATAATCTGGTCTTTTTACAAATCTTTTTTCTATTGATCCACAATTAGTAATAATTTTTTCATTATCACAACTAAATTCAAAACTTAAAGTACTTGCATGAAGATTTTGGTTAATTTCTTTATTTGAAGGTTTAACAACATCAAAAAATATTTTTAATTGATTATTTGAATAAACAGCAATTCCGTTATTGATGTTTTCAAGATTTTTTAATTTAATGTCTTTTGTTAGATTAATTATTTTGATTATATTATTATAATTTGCGCTATTTGATCCATTAAACAGAGCAATAGAATTATCTTTGTGTATTAAATTTCCAAGAACAGATGTCATATTGAAAATTTGATATTGAATTGAGTCAGGAACTTTTATTTCAAAAAACAAAAATATATTATTAATTTCATGTAAATTATTAATAAATTCAGCCTGATACGAGGGGTTATGAGATCTATGAAAACCATTGTTATCAATTTGTGCTCGCATTTGTTCTTTTAGCAAATAAATTATATTACTAATATTTTTATTATGTATCAATTTAAAAAGTAAAAGTATTTTTATAATTTCAATTGAAATATTTTTTTTTGAGACTCTAAACTTGTTTAATAAGTCTAAAATTAGAAAATGCTCTAATATGATTTTCCTAAATAATTTTTTTTCATTATTGGTTGAAGATATCGCATAAAAATCATAGTTATAAATTAGATTAATTAATCTTTTGCTTGTGAATATATCATTCCAAACAAAAGTTTTTTTTGAATATCTTTTATTATGCCAATTGATAATTTGTTTTTTTGCTATTAGAACACACTCTGTGCCGCCCAATTTTTTTGCAGCTATAAGCCAATCAAAACTATGATAAGTTTTACTTTCTTCTTCATAAAATTTAGAATTAAAATATTTTTTTGAAAAAAAAATTTTTTTTAAAAATAATAAATCCTCAAATATAATGTTTTTGAAATCATAGTTATAGTTTTTTTCAATAAATTCTTTCTCTCTAATTTTTAAAATAATACTATTTAGTAAAAAAAATCTGTAAATATAAAATAAAAAATATTTAATCATTTTTTTGTAATTTTGCTGCAAAAAAACCATCTATGAAAAATTTATTTCTAAAATTTGTTGGATGAGTTTTAAAAAATCCTTTTTCATTTATTAGTTCATTAATATCATGATTTTTAGAAAAAAATTTTTTCAAACTAAAATTTTTGTTATTATATAAAAATCTTTCAATCTGATTTTCCCCTTCAATATTTAAAAAAGAGCAAACCATATAAATAATAATACCATTATTCTTTACTAAATTTTTTGCCTTATTAAGAAACTTGTATTGAATTGAAGTAATGTATTGAAAATTAGGAGAGGAATGTCTGTAAAAAATTTCAGGATTTCTTCTGATTGTACCAATTGAAGAACAAGGTGCATCAATTATAACAATATCAAACTTATTTCTCGAATTTATTTTTAAACTATCTTTATTTATTATTTCATTTTGAAAATTCAAACGGCGAAGATTTTCTTTCATTATCGACACTTTATTTTTATTTTTATCGTAAGAAATTACTTCAGCATTATCACAAATCAATTGAATAGTTTTTCCCCCAGGAGCGGCACACATATCCAGTACCTTTTTTGAATTTTTTTCATCTAATAAAAACAACGGCATCATAGAAGAAAAATCTTGAATCCACCAAACACCCTCTCTGTATTTTGGTAAATTTTCAATTTTTGTGGTTTTTTTTATAATAAGCGAGTTCTTAGTTGTTCTAATGCTTGGCAACTTAAACTTATCAAGATCTTTTGAGGTTTTAAAAACTAAATGAATATCAGGCTCATTTTTTATAGTTTTAACAAAATTGGTCTTTTGTTTTTCATTCCAGTTTTTAGTTTGATCTATAAACCATTGAGGTAGCATTGAAAAAGAGACCTTTATTTTAGAAAGTTTTTTTTTGTTACGAGCTATGTTTCTTAATAAACCATTGATAAAAGCAGGATAAATTTTTAAGAATTTTTTATTTTTTGCAATTTCAACTGAAGAATTAATTACAGCATAATCCTTAAAATTTAGAAAAACAATCTGGGCTATACTACTTAATATAAGAAAATAACTGTTACTGTTTTTATTAATTTTTTTTACGTATATCTTTAAGATCTTATCTATTTCTAGATTATATCTCATACTAGTCAAAACTACATTTTGTATTAGTTTAATGTCACTTGAACTAATCTTTTTATTTTTTATTATTTTTAAATATATAGAGTCATAATTTATTTTCTCATTTTTTAATGATTTTAAAATTTGAAAAGTTATATATCTTGAAATCAAACCTTTTTGCATAATTTTCTAAATAGAATAATCTGATATTTTAATAAAGTAATCTTTTTATTGACAATCCAGCAGGTTGTTAGAATAATATCATTTTTAATATGATTACAAACCTAATTAATAACAATTTATCAAATTAATGCGTGGAAATTTAGAAACTATAGTAGGTGCAATGTTTGCAGGTAAAACTAGCGAACTTTTAAAGAGAATTTTATGGGCAGAACATCAAGGGAAAAAAATATTAGTTTTAAAACATAGAATTGATAATCGTTACTCAGAAAAATTAATTTCAACACATAATAATTTAAGTCACGAATGTTATGCAATGGACGACTGGAAAGATGTTCATTCACATTATGATTTTAGTAATAAAAAATATGATGTAATTTTTTTGGATGAAATTCAGTTTATGGATGCTGATGAAACAATATTAAATGTTGAAAAGTTTTTACAAATTGGTATTGATGTAGTTTGTGCCGGATTAGATCAAGATTCACGTGGCAAGCCTTGGGAAACATCATCATATTTGCTAGCTCTTGCAGATAAAATTACGAAAATTTATGGGTTTTGTAATGTATGCGGTATAGAAGCTACCAAAACATATAGAAAAATTGAGGGAGGGGACAGAACTCAGGTTGGCGCCTCAAATATTTATGAACCCAGATGTTTGAAACATTGGGAACCAAGATAATTAATAGATATGCAAATTTAACTGTAAGAAAAATAATTCATATATTTTTTACAATATTTACTAATTTCATTTATTTCATTATCTCTTAAAGTATTTTTATATTCGTTGATTTTTTTAGTAGTGATATTATGTCCCCATAACTCTGATTGGTAGGCTTTTTTGTTGTTAGATGCATAAACATCTTTGGATCTTTCCCAGATGTTTTCAGTATTTTTGTATAATTTTTTGTTAAAAAATTTTACTGAAAAGATGTTTAGTTGTTTAAGAGGATCCGTAACAAAATCTTCATATTTAATTGTATGAATTTTTTTTGAAACAAAATCTTCAAACTTAGGCTCAAGATATAAACGGTAAGAGATATTTATTTTATTACATAAAAGACTTAAATTATAAGGAAAGTGAGGCTCAATATTTTCATCTTTCTGTTTTTTTCCAACTCTAAGCATAGAAGAAATTATATCTCTCGGATCTCTTACAATCATTATATAATTTCCCCCTGGGAAGAAATCATATAAAACATTCATATTGGGTGTGAGTTTCATACTTTTTATGATTAAATTATCTACAGAGTATTTTTTAAGTAAGTTATCATAAAAAATTTTAATACACTGCTGAAAATATAATTTTATATCTTTATTTGTTTTATATATAGTTTTTTTCTATGTCAGCTTTTCTTAATAGCTGCTTATAATATAAATGAGATAAATCTGATGCAAAATGACTTTCTGGAAGAGCAGGATTAAAAATATCATTCGAACAAAGTGCATTATATATAATTGTTGAACCAGAACGAGGTGAACTTACTAGATTAAATATTTTTTTCACAAAAATTTATATTATTTGTTTAATCTATTTTTTACTAAATCTTGTACAACACTTGGATCAGATAAAGTAGTTGTATCTCCCAATTGATCGGGTTCGTTAGCTGCTATTTTTCTTAATATTCGCCGCATTATTTTTCCTGACCTTGTTTTGGGTAGACCTGAACTAAAATGAATAAAATCAGGAGTTGCTATTGGCCCTATTTGTTTACGAACCCATTTGCTTAAATCCTTTTCCAAAGTATCAGTTATATTTTCTCCAATATTTAGGGTTACATAACAATACAAGCCATTACCTTTAATATCGTGGGGATATCCAACTACCGCAGCTTCAGCAACTTTTGGATGAGCAACAAAAGCACTTTCAATTTCTGCAGTGCCTAAATTATGTCCCGACACAATAATTACATCATCAACTCTTCCTGTAATCCAGTAATATCCATCTTTGTCTCTTCTACATCCGTCTCCAGTAAAATATTTTCCATTATACTGAGAGAAATATGTTTCAATAAATCTTTGATGATTTCCATAAACAGTTCTCATTTGTCCTGGCCAAGAATCAGCAATACATAATCTTCCCTCGCATTCTCCATCTAAAATTAATCCTTTTTCATTTACAATAATTGGCCGAATACCATAGAAAGGTTTTGCTGCTGATCCAGGCTTCAATTCCATTGCGCCTGTTTGTGGAGAGATTAAGATTCCTCCTGTCTCAGTTTGCCACCATGTATCAACTATTGGACATTTTCCATTACCAGGAACATTATAGTACCATAACCACGCTTCTGGATTAATGGGTTCTCCAACAGTACCAAGTAGTTTTAATGAGCTTCTTTTTGTTTTTTTAACAGGCTCATCTCCTTCACGCATTAATGAGCGTATTGCTGTTGGAGCTGTGTAAAATATATTAACCTTGTGCTTATCAACAACCTGCCAAAATCTTGATGGATCAGGAAAATTAGGAATACCTTCAAACATTAATGTTGTAGCACTATTTGAAAGTGGTCCGTAAATAATATAGCTATGGCCTGTTATCCAACCAATATCTGCAGTGCACCAATAAATGTCATCTTTTTTATAGTTAAATATGTATTCATGAGTTATGGATGCATAAACTAGGTAGCCGCCTGTTGTGTGAAGAACGCCCTTGGGTTTCCCAGTTGATCCAGATGTATATAATATGAACAAGGGATCTTCGGCTGACATTTCTTCAGGTTCACAAATTATATCAGCAGAAGAAATTTCATCATCCAAGTATAAATCTCTTGATTTAACCCAATTAACTTTATTTCCAGTTCTTTTTATTACTAGACATTTTTTTACATCAGGGCATTTTTTCAACGCAGTATCAACAATCTTCTTGAGAGGAATAATTTTACCCCCACGAATTCCTTCATCGGCCGTGATAACATATTCAGATTTACAATCTTGAATTCGTCCGGCAATTGAGTCAGCTGAAAATCCACCAAAGATAATTGAGTGTATCGCACCAATTCTTGAACAAGCCAACATCATATAGGCAAGCTCAGGTATCATTGTTAAATAAATGGTGACCCTGTCGCCCTTTTTAACACCAATTTTCTTTAGAACATTGGCAGCCTTACATACATTTTCTAACAATTCCTTATATGTAATTTTCTTTGATGTTTTTGGATCATCGCCTTCCCATATGATTGCAACTTTATCAGGAGTATTTAATGCATGTCTATCAATGCAATTATAGGAAACATTCAAGCTGCCATCGTAGTACCATTTAATGACAACATCTTTGGAGCTATATTTAACATCCTTAATTTTTGAAAAAGGTTTTATCCAGTCTATCCTTTTTCCGTGCTCCCTCCAGAATTCTTCATTTTTATTAATTGATTTATCATATAACAAAGCGTAATCGTTTTTATTTACCTTTGCGTTTTGAATCCAATTTTCTCTTATCTTTATTTTTTCAGTCATACCTCAAGCACTTATATTCCAAGTAATTGATTAATGAAATATAATAAATATTATTTCATATATTCAAAATATTTTTTTCATCGTTATGAAATTCTCAACAATATTGTTATATGCCCCCTAATTCACATATTAAATTCCAAGATATTTTGTCTATTGGCATTACAGATAGTCTGCCTTGCTTAACTAAGGCTAAGTGTGATAATTTTTTTTCTTTTTTTATTTGTTTAAGAGTTATGGGATTATTTAATGATTTTTTTGTTTTTACATCTACAGCAACAAACTTTTTCATTTTATCCGTTGGATCTGTGTAATGTTCTTTTATGACAGATACAATACCAACTATCCTTTTTTCATTAACTGAGTGATAAAAAAAACACAGATCATTTACCCGCATACTCATTAAATTTCTTCTTGCTTGATAATTTCTCACACCATCCCATATGGTGATCTTTTCTTTAATTTGGTCATCCCATGACCATGTGTTTGGCTCTGATTTAAGTAGCCAATATTTCATAGACTGCCCGATTCTATAATTGACAGCCTTGGATTCGCTTTAAAATTGAATAAATGATCGGGTTTTATCTTGTGTTTATATTTTTGCAGTCCAACTAATGCAATCATTGCTGCATTATCGCCGCAAATTTCAATTGGTGGATAAACTATATTATATTTATTTATTTTATCATTGTTCAATAAGGAATTTCTCAAAGCTTTATTTTTTGCAACACCGCCCACTATTGATATATCTGCAATATTTATATTCTTATTTTTTAACATTTTAATTGTTCTTTCAATTTTATTGATAATAATTTCTATTATTTTATTTTGAAAAGAAGCGGCCATATCCTCTTGAAACTTTTGAGTAATTTTTGTTTGATTTTTTACGATTAAATTCACGGCAGTTTTAATACCAGAAAAAGAAAAACTCATATTTTTTTTATTTTTTAATGGGTGGGGCAAGTCATAAGCATCAAATTTTCCTTTTTGTGCAAATTTTTCTATTTCAGGTCCTCCCGGGTATGAAAGGCCTAGTAGTTTAGCCACCTTATCAAAAGACTCCCCCACAGCGTCATCAACAGTTTCGCCTAATAGCTCGTAATCATTTGGTTTTTTTATAAAATATATTTGAGTATGCCCACCTGTTAAAAGAATAGAAAGATTTGGAAATTTCAATATATTATTGAAAGTCGGAGATAATAAATGACCCTCAAGATGATTTACTGGATAAAAAGGTTTATTGATTCCAATTGCCATAGATTTTGCGATAGTTGATCCTACTAACAAACCCCCAATAAGCCCAGGTCCACAAGTTGCACAAAAAATATCTATATCATTTAGGTTTAATTTTGCTTGCTTGAAAGACAAGGGGATAATTCTTTGGAGAATTTGTAAATGAGCTCTAGAAGCGATTTCAGGCACAACACCTCCAAATTTATTGTGGACTTGCTGATTTTCTATAATTTGGTTTAGAATTTTTCCATCACTATCTATAATGGCAACTGAAGTTTCATCACAAGACGTTTCAATTGAAAATGCAAGGGCCATAAATTTCTATAAATTTTATACTGTGAAACATACTTAGAAAAATGATAAACTCAATAACAAATGAATAACGGCTTTTTAAATAATTTTTACCTTCTTACCAAATTAACGACTACCCTTATATTGTTTTTTGCTGTTTTGTTTCTCGGATATCTTTTGGTTAAATCATATAAAGTAAATAATGAAGAAAGTCATATAATAACTATTGATAATAAAATAAACGCACTATCACAATCAATTGAGAATTATTCTCAAAAGCTAATTTCAATTAATCAAAAAGTATCTAATAATGAAAAATCTTTAAGCCTTTTAAATGAAACATTCGATAATAATTTTGTGGATGTTATACTTGATGAGTTTTTAAAGAAAAATCAAAACTTACAAGATCAGATCACAAATCTAGGCAATTCAATTAATTCTTCTGAAGATAGAATTATTAAACATAATGAAAATAAAGGTGCGAATAACACTGTTTCTAACTTGGTTAATTTAATAATACTTAAATATGAAAACGGCTCAAATATAAATGCTGAGTTACTATTATTACAAAATCAAACTTACGATGATTCTAAAAAAGCTTATTTAGAGAAACTTTTTATTTTGTCTGATCAAAAATTTATTGGAATCATTAATTTACAGAATCAATTTGAGATATTAATGAGAGAATATCTCAATGATTATTATAAAAAGAAGAACAACAACCTATTTATAAATTACTTAATAAATTTTTTTTATATTGAGCCAAACTATAATTCTAATTTTAAGAATGAGATCCTTAAAAGATTTTCTATGATAAAAAATAAATTATATGAAAAAGACATTAAGATCTCTTTAGAATATTTATCTTTAATTGACGATAGTGATATTTATTTTAATAGTTGGATTGAAGAAGCAAAAAACTACATTGATTTTAATGAAAATATAAGTTTTTTTTACAATAGCTAATGATAAAATTATTTTTTATATTTATCCAATTAACAATTTTAGTAATAATTGGTAGTTTAATAATTGATTATTCATTTCCAGTTTCAATAACTTTCGATGAAATTATTATTTTTACCTCAACCTCTTTTCTAATTTTCTCGGTAATTTTAATTATTTTTTTTGTTATTTTAGTTTTGAGAATTAGTTTTTTTTTCAAGTATCGAATTTTTAAATTTGGATTAAGTAGACAAAAAAATAATTATGAAAAAGGTTATCACGCTTTTACTCAAGGAATGATTGCTCTTACGAACAAAGATTATAAAAAAGCAATTCAAGAAAACAAAAAAGTTTCTTATTATATTAAAGACAAATCTCTGAATTTACTGCTAAAATCTGAAACTCTCAAAGTAGAAAAAAAATTTGTTGAGTTAGAAAAAGTTTATGAAGAAATGTTAAAAAATGAAAATACTAAAATTTTAGGACTCAAAGGCTTGATGAAACAAAATTTGTATGCTCAGGATTATCATCACGCGTTTATTTATGGGGAGAAACTTTTTAACCTAAATCATCAAATAGATAAAATTTATGACACTCTTGTTAAAATAATAAGCAAGACTAATAATTGGCATAAGCTCATTCAAATAAATGAAAAAGCTTTTCAATTTAGATTGATCGACAAAGAAACTTACTCAATTAATAAGTCAATTGCTTTATATGAGATATCAATAATAAAAAAACAATCTGCACTGAAAGACTCAATTAATTTGATAGAAAAAGCTTTAAAGTTAAGGGAGTATTTTCCCCCATATGTTGGCCATTACGTTGAGCTTTTGATTGAAAATAATAATTTATTAAAGGCGAAAAAATATCTGTATAAATCGTGGCGTCATTTTCCCCATCCTGATTATAGGTCATTGATAAAATTACTTTCAATAAAAATGAAAGTGTCTTATTCTTGGTTAGCAGATTATATTACTAGCAATACG
Organism: Pelagibacteraceae bacterium; assembly: GCA_017639935.1. Lineage (GTDB taxonomy): Bacteria > Pseudomonadota > Alphaproteobacteria > HIMB59 > JAGFWP01. The sequence goes on along the minus strand of JAGFWP010000046.1, from coordinate 12,172 downwards.
AGAAGTTTGCCGCAGTCTAAGATTTTGATGGCTGAATCATTAATTGATAAACAAAAATGGACTGAAGCAAAGAATCATCTTAGCTCTCTTTTAGAACATAAGCCCTCAAGAGAAGTATGTTTGTTAATGTCAATAATAGAGACAGGAGAAACGAATGATCCTCAAAAAATTAATGCCTGGGTGTCCCGATCTAACTTTGGCGAGCCTAACAATGTATGGATTTGCCGTTTCAGTAATATTTCTGAAGAAAAATGGGCATCAGTTTCAAAAGAAGGATATTTTAATTCCCTTGTTTGGAAAAAACCAGCATCATTGACTGAGCCAACCTCTTCTGGGATTGAATCAAATATAATTAAATATATAAACAATTAATGGTTATTGACAAACCTACTTTTTTTATCGGATATGATTCAAAGGAAGATATTGCTTATAGAGTATGCAAACAATCATTAATAAAAAATTCTTCAATAAAAATTAATATCCTTTCATTAAAATTACATGAACTAATTTCGAAAGGCTGTTATAAAAGATATAAAAGAGACCCCTTAGCTTCAACAGAATTTACCTATTCTCGTTTTCTAGTTCCGCATTTAATGGGATTTAAAGGATGGGCGGTTTTTTGTGATTGTGATTTCCTTTTTTTAGAAGATGTTTCTAAGTTATTTAAAACACTATCCAATGATAAAGCTGTTTATTGTGTGCAACATGACTATAAGCCAAAAGAAAAGTTTAAAATGGACGGGCAGCAACAAACCCTTTACCCAAGAAAAAATTGGTCTAGTTTCATTGTTTTTAACTGCGCTCATCCGAGTAATAGAGAGTTAAATATGGAAACTGTTAATTCGCAATCCGGCTCCTATTTACATCAGTTTAAATGGTTAAAAGATAGTGAAATAGGGGCAATTGATGAAAGATGGAATTGGTTAGAAGGCTGGACATCAAATTATAGTAATAAAAAGCCGTTCGCCGTCCATTATACCCGAGGCGGACCATGGTTTGAAGAATGGCAACACGTTGAATTTGCTAAAGAATGGGTTAATGAAAGAGATTTATATATAAAAAATAAATTCAATTAATAAATTTATGAGTTTATTTTCTAAAATATTTGAAAATATTTATCAAAAAAAAATTTGGACTGATCCTAATTTAAAAAATCCCCCCTCATATTCAGGCCCTGGTAGTTATCCAAGAAATGCGGAAGTATATTTAAAATTTCTTAAATTATTCATTGATCAAAATAATATTACTAGCGTCGTTGATTATGGATGCGGAGATTTAGGATTATATAATAATTTTTCTTGGACCAATATTAACTATCTAGGTATAGATGTTTCGTCAGAGGCCATAAGACTGGCAAAACTTTTGTGTAAGCAGAAAGTTAAATTGCTTTGTCAAGATACATTTGACCTTCCTCCGGCAGATTTATTAATAGTGAAAGATGTATTCGGACACTGGGAAGGAAAAAAGAATGATGTTGTTGGACTTGGTGATAAATTGTATTTAATATCTGATTTTTTAGAAAAAAATATTAACAAATTTAAATTCATTTTAATATGTGATGGAATAGAGGGAATAATTGAAAAATATTTTCCAACAAATTTTAAATTTAAAAAATACTACGTAGATTTTTCGAATAAAAAGAAAATTCTATATTTCTCAAAAAAAAGTACAGAACATCCTATTTGATCAAAATTTAATCAAAACAGTTTAGATAATAAAATAATGAATTTTTTTTCTAAACAATTATAAAATATCTACATAAATTAAATTCAATTAATAAATTTAATAATTTCTTTCTTTATGTTTTGAATAGCATTTTTGTTATTGAATAATTTAATGCTATTATACCATGGTGTTCTTTCGTTTTTTTGATTCCAATAATGAAAAGTGGCGTGATTTGGGGGCTTAATCAAAAATGTAGGCACTCCAACAGCCCCCGCTAAATGAGCTGTACTGTTACTGACTGTAACAAATAAGTTCAAGTTTTTTAATAATGCACAAATTGATTCAAAATCATTAAATAAATCAAGTTTATTGATAGTAGTTATTTTAATATTTTCATTATTTTGAAAATTTTCAAGCTCATCGTGTGTTTCACCGTACTGAAGATTGATAAATTTAACATTTGGAATTTTGAATATTGGCTTTAACTCTTCAAGATTTATTGTCTTATCTTCACTGTATCTTGCTTTTTGACTTTTCCAAGAAATTCCAATTTTTTTTTCTTTTCCCAAGTCATCTAAAATTTTTTTAATTTCAGTTACTTTGTTTAATTCTGGTTTTAAAAAATTTTTTCCAGTAAAATTTCTAATATCATTTCTGAATAATTTGCCTAGACTTCCTGCGAAAGTGACATTATTGAAATTAGTTAAATCTTTTTCTTTTCGAGTAAAAGTACCAAAAGGGAAAAAAATGTTTTCACTTTTTATGTTTAATGATCTTTCAAATAATGTAATAAGCCTCTTATCTGATTCAAAGCATGTGTTTGGATATTTTTTTAGCATATCTTCATACATAGATGCGTAAAGTATTTCATCTCCAATACCCTGTTCTCTAACTACAAGGATTTTATCTTCTTTTAATAATTTTTTGTTATTTGAGAGTTTTTTTCTCATATTATACATATCCCCATCTTTTGCATAAAAGGAACCAAGTTTAAGCCTTCCCTCAAAAAGTTTCCAAGCCTCTTTATATCTTCCTTGTTTTAATAAAAGCATAGAATAGGCTTTGTGTAATCCTTCACTATTGGGATTTATTGCATAAGATTTTTTGTAATATTCTTCCGCCTTATCCTCATTATTCAAATTGGTATAGGCTATACCTGTATTAAATAATATACTGTTATTCTTAGGATCAAATTTTAAGGCTTCAAAATAATAATCTAGCGCTTTATTATAGTCACCCTTATCAATAAAATAATTAGCTAAGTTATTTTTTACCTCAAGTGACTTTGGATTTAAAGTCAATGCCTTACTAAATGCTTCAAATGATTTTTTACGCTTATGAAGCAAAGTGTAACAGTGACCCAAGTTGTTATAAGATGAAAAATATTTTGGATTGATTTCAATTGCACGAATAAAGGTATTTTTTGCTTCCTTTAATCTTTTTAAAGAAATTAAGATTAAACCAAGCGTGTTAAGAGCTATATGATCATTTTGATTTTGTTTAAGGGCTGATACTATATATTCAAAAGCTTCATCTGGTTTTTGCAAATAATTTAATATTAAAGCTTTATCTCTTTGAGCAGGATAAAAGTTCTTTTTTATTTCTAAGACTTCATTCACATATTGATGTGCTTGTTTATATAATTTTTTGTCTAGATACAAAATGTATAAATTGAATCTTGATTCCCAATGACTCTTGTCATTCATGATTACCTGTTTATAATTTTTTATAGCCAGATCTTCTTTGTTGGTTTCATCACACATTATAGCAAAATTGAATCTCGCTACGTCATCATTTGGATTATTTTTAAGATAATTTTCTTGTTTCTTAAAAGCTTTAGATTTATCTCCGCTTTTAAACTCATCTAATATTTGAGTAAAATTTTTTTGATAATTATCTGACATTATAAACCCGGCATATTTGCCGGGATATTAATATTAATTAAATACTATTAAAAGTTGTTTATCGTCGCTGACCAAACAATCTAAGGAGCATGATAAATAGATTAATGAAATCAAGATAAAGTGTTAAGGCACCCATAATTGCTTTTTTACCACTTAGTGTTTCGGAGTCAGAAGCGTAGTACATATTTTTAATTTTTTGGGTGTCATAAGCCGTCAATCCAATGAATATTAACACACCTATAATTGATATAGCAAAATACATTGCCGGACTTTTCATAAATATATTAACAACACTAGCAATTATTATGCCAATTAGGCCCATTATTAAAAAACCTCCAAAAGCAGTTAAGTCTTTTTTTGTCGTATAACCATATAAACTCATTGCAGCAAAAGTTGCAGAGGATATAAAAAATACTCTGGTGATCGAAGCTCCTGTATAAACAATAAATATAGAGGCCAATGAGAGACCCATTAAAGTAGAGAAAATCCAAAACGTTAACTGTGCTGAAGAAAGACTCATTTTATTTATTTTAAAACTAAAATAGAAGACAAGTCCTAAGGGTGCTAGCATTACAATCCATTGCAATGGAGAGTTGAATAGTGCATTACCTATTTCTGTTAAAGCAACTATTTGTCCAAGGTCATTTGTTACTATAGAGGCTTTGCCAAAGAAGAATGCAACTAAACCCGTTAGTAAAAGTGCAGTTGTCATATAATTATATACTTTAAGCATATACGCTCTTAAGCCTGCATCAATAACCGCACCTTCGGTAGCGCGTGTATACGATCTTTGTTCTAAAGCCATAAAATCTCCTTTTAATTATTACTAATATCGCTATAAATTTGATATTTTCAAGATAATTTCAAAAAAAAATGAAATATAGAAAATTAGGCACAACGGGTTTAGATGTAAGCGTAATCTGTCTTGGTACTATGACATTTGGGGAACAAAATAGCCAAATTGATGGTTTTCAACAAATGGACTACGCGGATGATCGAGGTATTAATTTTATTGATACAGCGGAAACATATCCGATAATGCCTAGAAAAGAAACTTATGGGAGAACTGAAAAAATTATTGGTAATTGGCTTAAAGATAGAGGAAATAGAGATAAAATTATTATAGCATCAAAAATAGCATCCAAGTCAACTGGCCTTGAATGGATTAGAGAAGGTAGTAAAAATCTTGGCTTTGATAAAAAAAATCTGAATAAAGCAGTTGATGATAGTCTTAAAAGACTCCAAACGGACTACATTGATCTTTATCAATTACATTGGCCTGAAAGAAAAGTTCCTCTTTTTGGTCAACTTGATTTTGAATATGATCCAAATGACAATAAATGGAACGCATTAAAAAAAGTTTTAGAAAATTTAAAAGAATTAATAAAAGTGGGGAAGATAAGATACGTTGGACTATCTAATGAGACGCCATGGGGGACAATGAAATTTTTAGAGATTGCGAAACAAATAAATTTACCGCGAATGATGTCGATACAAAACGCTTATAATTTGGTTAATCGTGTTTTTGATATTGCAAATTCTGAAGTTGCAATAAATGAACAGTGCGGTTTACTAGCTTACTCCCCAATAGCAGGAGGCAGATTAAGTGGGAAATATATTAATAATCAACATCCAAAAAATGCACGCTACACTCTTTGGCCAGCTAGATTCTCAAGACATCGTACGAAGAGAGGAGAAATTGCTATAAAGAAATATGTTAAATTGGCGAAAAAATATAACATAGCCCCATCAACCTTTTCTAATGCTTTCGTAAATGATAGACCGTTTGTTACGAGCAATATTATTGGTGCGACAACAATGGATCAACTAAAAGAAAATATTGATAGTATTAATATAACTTTGTCTAAAGAAATTCTGGAAGAAATTGAAAACATACACTTATTTGACCCTAATCCATGTGTTTAGGGAATTATTAAATTAATTCAATACATTATAATTATCTTTTATCCTGTTTGAATCAGTTGGTTTATCAAGGCCCTCTTTCAGAGCGTTAAATCCTTTGTTCATTAAATGTAATCTAAAAAAAACATCTAAGTTTTTTATTGATTCATTGTCCTTTGTTTTTTTAAAAAATTGAAAATCTTTGTTAATTTTTTTTCCATCCCATAAATTAGAATTTAAAAAACTGTTTTCAGAATAAATTTTATTTGTATATTTAATATATTCTTCGTTATATAAATTTTTAATACTTGGAAGTCCTTGTTTTCTATTATCATTATTTATTGAAGGTGATAAAATATCATTAAAAGAATCTCTGAGTATTGACTTGTTTTTCCCGTTTTTAATTTTAAATGAAGTCGGCAAAGCCAATGCATATTGAAAGAAATTCCAATCCATAAATGGCGATCTTATTTCAACCGAACTAGCCATTGATGTTTTATCCCATTTGTTTAAAAGCCATTGAAGACCTCCATAATTTGCTTCAGCTATCATAAATTGCTGTCCGAACTCAAAACCTTTAAGGTCTTCTAAATCATTTAAAAAAAATTCAGGAATAAGATCAATTTTCTTGCTCTCAATGTATTTTTTTTGATTAATATTAAATGAAATTGTCGGATACATTAATTTTAATAGATTCAAGTCATATTTAGTAATATTTTTTACAAAATTATATTTTTCTATATTCATTTCTATAAATTTATTTCCTGCAATATTATTTAAAGTTTGATAAGTTCCAGCAATAGAATTGTGATAATCAAAAATGAAGTTAACTATATTTCTGGGATATCCACCAAGGCATTCGTCAGCTCCATGGCCGTCAATACTAACCTTAAATCCATTTTGATTTTGGTTTTTGTAAATTTGTATTTGACTAAAATAAGTAGAAGTTGATTCTAAAACTGTGAACAAATTAGATAATTGATCTGGCTTGTATTTTATATCCTTTATTATTTTGGGTTTTCTTTTGTAATAATTGCATAATTCTAACGCATTTTCATATGCAATATTATTATCTTTAAATACGAAAGGATCAAGATTAAGATTATTATCGTCAGAATATTTGTTTAAAATTGAAAAAATTATACCTGAATCGATTCCTCCACTTAAAGAAGTTGAAATTTTTGTATCCGAAATTAACCTAATTCTCGTTGAATCATAAAGTAGTTCATTAATTATTTTCTTTGATTTTTGATAATTTAAATCAACTCTTGGTAGATTATCTATACTTCGCCACCATCGATGTTTAGATATTTTAAAATTTTCTAAATCAATTTTTAAAATGTGACCAGGAGGGAGAATATTAAGATTATGATATCTAGTTGTAAAAAATTTTTCTATCTCTTTATTTCCTATCAATAATTTATTGGGATCTAATTGTATGTTCGTTGAAGAAGCTAATATGCCTTTTATTTCTGAGGAGAATATGAATTTTTCTAAATTACTAAAATAATAGCATGGCTTAACACCGTACCTATCCCTTGAAATTATAATCTCTTTTTTTTGAGTATCAAGTATAGCCAATGACCACATCCCATTAAATTTTTTAAAACATTCCTCCCCCCATTCATAAAAAGCTTTCAAAATAACTTCAGTATCAGTTTCAGAAAAAAACTTATGACCATATCTTTTTAGTTCTTCTCTAATGGTTTTGAAATTGTAAATTTCTCCATTGTAGGTTATCCAAAATCTTTCATCACAAGTCATCGGCTGTTTACCTTTTGGGGAGAGATCCAAAATTGACAATCTTACATGGCCAAGTATTGAGTTCTCAAAACTCATTATTCCTTCATCATCAGGGCCGCGATGTTTTATCGCCTGATTCATGATATAAATTTCATGCTTGTTTGGTTTTTTATCTTTGTAAATTATTCCGTTTATTCCACACATATTTATTTGTTATTATATTTAAAAAAAATTGTTATAACATTATTTTAGCAGTAATTTTACCTATCGTTTTTTTTGCGTGATTATATAATATTTGTTCGGTCCATCTTATCAAATTTCTTTTTTCATCGCTTGATAATAATTTAAGTTTAATAAATATTTTCATAGCTAAGGGAGGTATAGCTCTTTCGTTGCCATCTTCGATTTTTATAACTCCACCAATATTTTTTAAAGTATCAGCAAATAATAAAACACCTTCAGCCCCCCCTTTGCAAAAAATTCTGCCTTTAGTATGTTTTATTACTTCACTATCAAAACGTTTTTTTCCGCCAATAAGTAAGGGGTATTTAGCTATCGCGTTTAAGAGTGTGCAAATAGCTTTGGAGTACTCATTTTTTGTGTTTCTCTTATTGACAAGATTAATAATCGCGTTTGTTAAATTATCAATTGAAAACGCATATTGTGGCGCATTGCAACCATCGATTCCTATACATTTTTGTTTAATTGAAGATTCAGTAAAGTGTTCAAGGGAATTTCTGATTAATTGTTGATATGGATGATCATAATCTACATAGTTAGCGTATTCCATTTTATTTGCTAAACACCCACTAAGCATTGCCAAATGTTTGCCTGAACAATTATTATGTAGTTGATTGGGATTTTGCCCGCTTAATAATAAATTATTTGAGGATTCGTTATTTATTGGATTATGAATACCGCATTTAAGATTTTTTATTGATAAATTTATTTTTTTTAACCAATCTTTTAGAACAGACAAGTGATTCGGTTCACCGCAATGTGAAGAACAGGAAATCGCTAAATTTTTTTTATTCAAAAAATATTTTTCAGGAGCCCCTGAATTGATGAAAGGCAATGCTTGGAATATTTTGATTGCAGAGCGGGGATATATAAGTTCCTCGCTATGTCCTGATGATAATATTGTTTTAGAATTTGAGTTTTTTACCAAACATTTTGCCGTATGAATACTTTCAGCTAACATACCTCTTTGGACAGATACTTCAAACAACATTTTATTATATTATATATAAAAATTTTTTTGTCAGTTATTATATTATCTTCAGTTATTATATTATCTGAAGTAATTGATTGACATTGATAAAACTCTACAACATATGATATATCAGCAACAACAAAACTATAACGCAATATATGAAAATTTTTATTCAATTATTTTTTTTTATATCTTTTTTGTTTCCTGCTAATATTCTTTTGGCAGATATTGAAAAAGGAAAATGGAATTATGTTAAAGAAAATGATTACTGTTTTATTGTTAGTCTGCCTACTAATTCAGATATGCCTGAAGGAAAAAAAAGAGGAAAAACCTATGTGCTTGTATACAGAATGAATAAAAATCCAGATGCCATAGTTCAAATTGAAGCAGGCTATCCTTATGATCAAAACAAAATAGTGGAAGTTAAGATAGACAACTCTTTATATAAATTTTCTTCTGAAGAAGAGACACCAGAAACTGCTTGGACAAACGAAGATAAAAAAGTTATTTATGCGATGAAAAAAGGCTTAAAGTTAACTATTTTTGGCATTTCCTCAAGAGGAACAAAAACAGTTGACACATATACACTAAATGGATTCACTGCAGCCTACAATAAATTAATAAATGATTGTTAATTGGTTATAAAATTTTATAATGTAATTTTTATTAAATTGTTTTTATCTGCAATAAATTATATTTTTTTTATAAATATAGTATTATTAAATTAATGCCTAAAATTCCAAACTGTGTTGTAACAGATCATTTTATGAGTCAAAAAGTTATTGGATCTTTTGCAAAAGGCATAAACACAACCCCAATAAATATTAAGAAATTTAGAGATTTTTCAAAACCTCTGGTAACATATGGAATATTAAGAGGAACTGGAGATCTATTTCATAAAGTAAAAGATTTTTATTATATTGATCACGGATACTTTAGTTCTTCGTCTAGATCTTTTGAACAGGGAAAAACTTTTATAGAAAGTTTGGATGGATATTTTAGAGTTGTAAAAAATGATTTTTTTCATTCAGGAAAAGGTAATTGCAAAAGTGATAGATTTGATAAATTGAATATACAGATAAAAGAAAAAAGAAATTCTGGAGAATTTATTATATTATCAGAACCTTCAATTTATGTGAAAAAATTTTTTCAACTTGATGATTGGGTTAAAAAAACAATTGCAGAAATTTCAAAATATACAGACAGAAAAATATATGTACACAACAAGCAGTCAAAAATACCTCTAGATTTATTACTAAATAAGGCTTGGGCCTTTGTGAGTGATCAGTCTACCGCAGGATTTAAAGCTATGCTTGCAGGAGTGCCTGCGCATTTTACCAACAAAACATTAAAAGGGATAAATTCTATTAAAGAAATTGAAGATGGCGATATAAATATAAATATATTCTACAATATTGCATATGGACAATGGACATTAAATGAAATGCAGTCAGGTGAAACTTGGGAATATATAAATAGATTTAATTAAGTATTAGCGACTAGCTAACTTTTATTTATTTAATTTATGTTTTATTTATAGTTTTTGCCTATTTTACTTTAACATTGAATAGTCTTAATGCATAATATAATGAACAGTTGAAAAACCGAACATATGGCAAAAAAGATTGTACTAGCCTATTCTGGCGGGCTTGATACCAGCGTCATACTTAAGTGGTTGCAACTAAATTATGATTGCCCTGTTGCAACTTATACTGCCGATATTGGTCAAAATGATAATTTTGATGAAATTAAATCAAAGGCAAAAAGTTTGGGTGTAAAGGATATTTGTGTTGAAGATCTAAAAGAAGAATTTGTAAAAGATTATGTCTTTCCTATGTTCAGAGCAAATGCTCTTTACGAAGGCGTTTATCTTCTTGGCACAGCTATTGCAAGACCACTTATAGCTAGAAAACAAATTGAATATGCAAAAAAAATTGGAGCTGATGCTGTAGCACATGGCTCAACAGGAAAAGGCAACGATCAAGTAAGGTTTGAAATAGGTTATTATGCAACAGATCCGAACATAGAGATTATAGCGCCATGGAGATTATGGGATTTGGAATCAAGGGAGAGTTTAATACAGTTTGCCCAAAAATATCAAATTCAAATTCCGAAAGATAAAATTGGAGAACCACCGTTCAGTGTCGATGAAAATGTTTTACATACATCTGCTGAAGGAAAAGTTCTGGAAGATCCATGGGTGTCTCCTCCAAATTATGTTTTTTCAAGAACAAAAAACATTGAAGACACTCCCAACAAAGCTGAAGAAATAATTATTTCCTTTGAAAATGGAGATCCAATCAAAATTAATAAACAAAATTCAAGCCCTTACGAAATTTTGAAAAAATTGAATGATCTAGGTTTCGAACACGGCATTGGAAGAGTTGATATGGTTGAAAATAGATTTATTGGTATGAAGTCAAGAGGCGTTTATGAAACACCCGGCGGTACAATTTTATATCACGCACATCGGGCTGTTGAGAGCATTACTCTTGATAGAGAAACAGCACATAAGAAAGATCTTATTGTTTCAGAGTACGCCGAATTGGTTTATAATGGCTTTTGGTTTAGTAAAAAAAGAAAAAAATTTCAAGAGATTGTTGATACCTACCAAAACAATGTCAATGGAGAGGTAAAACTAAAATTATATAAAGGAAATGTTATTGTTTTAGGACGTAAATCAGAAAATAGTTTGTATAATATTTCAAAAGTTTCTTTTGAAAATAATAAACAAAAAGATCAGCAATTTGCAGAAGAATTTATCAAGTCTCAATTTAAAAAGATTAATTAAAGTGGGCTTTGGTGATGAAATTATGGCTACTTATTATGCTAAAATAGAGAAGAAAAAATATCCAGATCGCCAGGTTGTTGTAGGGAATTATAAAACAAGACAAGCCTTAGATTCCAGAGTTTTTTTTAATAATCCAAATATTTCAGATCCAAAAAAACTAGACAAAAATAAGATTGTTCATTTTGTGGATCTTAATAATACTAATCGTCCGTACATAGATTGGGAAAGAACTACAATGCATAAATATTATTGGAATCTTAATCATCGCACTATGCCAGGAGAATTATACTTTGACGAGCAAGAAATTAATGAAGCACAAAATGCAATAAGAGAAGCTGTTGAATTTTGGAAATCTTCAAACTCAATAGAATACAAAGGAATAATTTTTGTTGAATCATCAAGAGTTGAAGAAAAATCAAGTAAACACGATAAAAAAATTTTTAATAAATGCGGAAAAAATCAAAATTGGAGCCATAAAAAATGGGGCAAGACAGTTGAAATATTAAAAAAAAATTATCTCATTATTAATCCAACTCATCAAAATAGTTTTACTTATCAAAATACTTTTTCATATGGCTGTAATTTTAGAGTTGCTTGCGCAATAATGAAATATTGTAATCTTTATTTAGGACCAGAAGGAGGATTTGCTCATGCTGCAGCTGCTCTTTCAAAACCAGGCGTTGTTATATATGGAGGTTGGATACCTCCTCAAATTATTGGATATGATTTTCATGAAAACTTGTATGTGGATATAGAAGGTTCTCCGTGTGGAATACGTGATAGAGAATGTGATCATTGTAAAAAATGTATGGATTTAATTACAGTTGATAATGTCATTAATGCGGTAGAAAGAAATATTAATAAAAAAGTTAATTACTAGCTTTACTTTCAAATATATAAAAAACATAAACTACGATGGATTTAAATAAAGATATTTTGTGGGTTTTTTCTCAT
>JAGFWP010000045.1 GCA_017639935.1 Pelagibacteraceae bacterium | reverse complement strand
AAAGAAAAATAATAATTTTACCACAAATCAAATAATTGTAGGACCAGGGTCTAAAGAGCTTATGTTTTTGTTGCATATTTCTTTTGATGGAGAAATAATACTTCCTACTCCTAGCTGGGTATCATATCAACCTCAATCAATTATTGCAGATAATAAATTTCATTGGATAAAGACTACATCTGAAAATAACTGGCATCCAACAGCTGAAAACATTGAAAATTTAATTTTAAAAGATAAAGAAAAAAATTATTTATTATTTTTAAACTCACCAAACAATCCATCAGGTCAGGTATGCAAAAATTTAAGGGAGATAAGCGAAATTGTAAAAAAATATAATATAATTGTTTTATCTGATGAAATTTATTCAGAATTAACTTTCGATGAAAATTATGACTCAATATCAAATTATTGTTCAGATAAGGTAATTGTTAGTAATGGACTTAGCAAATGGTGTGGAGCTGGAGGATGGAGACTTGGTTATTTTGTAATTCCTAATAAATTAAATCAATTGAAAAATTCTATAAAAGTTTTAGCTAGCGAAACTTTTTCAGCTGTTAGTGCACCAATTCAATATGCAGCAATATCAGCATTTAATATTGATCATAGTGATTACATTAGAAAATCAAAAGTAATTTTAAAAGGAATAGGAGAATACGTTTATCGTAACTTAAAATCAAATAATGTTGTTATGAATAAACCTATGGGTGGATTTTACTTAATGCCAGAATTTTTAAATAAAAATTTTAAGACATCGGCAGACATGTGTACCGATCTTTTAAATAAAAAAAGTGTAGCAATATTACCAGGCTTTGATTTTGGTTTTCCCAAAGACAAAATGATAACTCGTTTAAGCTATACTGATTTTGATGGGAAGAATTTTATGTCAAAAATAAGTTCAGATACAAGTATTGATGAAGAATTAATTAATAAATTTGCCCCTAAAATTACAGAAGGAATAAAAAGAATAAAAGATTGGGTTGAAAAAGACTAAAAAATCTCTGGACAATCTAATCAAATTTTGTTTGAATTATCGATTATAATTAACAAAAGAGAGGGAAAATGAGAAAAATATTATCGACCCTATCAAGCACTCTAATTATTTTCGCGGCATTATTTTCTATTAATACTGTTGCAAAATCTGCAGAGTTTTTTACGATAGGTACAGGTGGACCAACTGGTGTTTATTTCCAAACTGGTAATGCTATTTGCAAAATGCTCCATAAATCAGCTATTGCTAAAGAGCATGGAAGAAAAAAAGGTATAGATAAAGCTTACAGATGTACAGCTCCATCTACTGGAGGATCAAACTACAACATAGGCCAAATTAAAGATGGTGAGTTCCAATTTGGTGTAGCTCAGTCTGATTGGCAATTTCATGCTGTTAATGGTTCGAGCAAATGGGAAGGAAAACAGTTTAGTAATTTAAGAGCTGTTTTTTCAGTTCACAACGAACCTTTCCAAATTTGGGCTAGAGAAAAAGCAAAAGTAACAGACTTTAAAGGTCTTAAAGGTAAAACTGTTAACATAGGTAATCCAGGTTCAGGTCAAAGAGGAACTATGGAAGTACTTATGGAAGCAATGGGAGTTGATAATAGTTATTTTAAAGGAATTACAGAGTTGACTTCTTCTGAACAAGTTAAAGCACTTTGCGACGGTAAAATAGATGCTTATGGATATTCAGTAGGATTTCCAAATGGCGCTATGGAGCAGGCAGCTACATGTGCAGCAAAAGCATTGCCAATTAATCTTACTGGTGGACCTGTTCAAGGTTTAATAGATGGTGCACCTTATTATGCAGCAGCTACAATACCTGCAGGAACTTACACAGGACAAAAAAAAGATGTAACTACTTTTGGTGTTAAAGCTACCGTTGTAACAAGCGCAGATGTTTCAGAGGAACTAGTTTATTTAGTAACAAGGGCTGTTTTTGAAAACTTTGATGATTTTAGAAAACAACACCCTGCTTTTGGACCTTTGGAAAAGAAAAACATGATAGCAGATGGTTTGTCTGCTCCATTACATCCAGGTGCAATTAAATACTATAAAGAAGCTGGATTAATGTAATCCGTATAGTTATTAAAATTAAAAAGGCCCAATTTATTTGTTGGGCCTTTTTTTTATAGTAATATATTTTTCTTAAATGAGTCAAAATACTGGCACAAAAGTTGAAAGCAAAATTCAGGAAGATTTATCTCCTACTAAAAACCTTAAAGGGGCGCATTTAAAAATTGTTGTAGCTATTGCTATTATCTGGTCTCTGTTTCAGCTTTGGTATGCATCCCCTTTTCCATTTTGGTTTAATATTGGAATGTTTAAAGGCTTACCTGCCAGAGCTATTCATTTAGGTTTTGCTTTATTGCTAGCATTTTTAATATTTCCTATTTCTAGGTCAAAAAAAATTTCAATCATAGATATTTTAATAAGTATAATTGGAGCTTTTTGCTGTCTTTATATCTATTTTTTTTATGACCAATTAGTAGATAGAGGAGGTATTCTTTTAAAAATTACCTTAGGTCAAAATATTATTTTACCAATTGAATTAATTATAGGAATATGTGGAATTTTAATATTACTTGAGGCAACTAGAAGAGCGATAGGAATACCTTTAGTTATAATTGCAGTTTGTTTTTTATTATTTTCTTATTTTGGAAAATATGCTCCAGATATAATTTCTCATGGAGGACTTTCATTAAAGAGACTTGTTGGATTTCAGTGGTTTGATCAAGAAGCTATATTTGGAATTCCCATAGGCGTTTCTGTAGATTTCATTTTTTTATTTGTTTTATTTGGCGCTCTTTTAGAAACTGCAGGTGGTGGAAAATATTTTCTAGATTTAGCTTTTGCCATGGTGGGAAAAATGAGAGGAGGACCAGCAAAAGCAGCGATATTAGCATCTGGAATGACCGGTATGATTTCTGGATCATCAGTTGCAAACACAGTTACCACTGGAACATTTACTATTCCAATTATGAAAAAAACTGGATTTTCAAAAGAAAAAGCAGGAGCTATAGAAGTATCATCTTCGGTTAATGGTCAAATAATGCCTCCGGTGATGGGAGCGGCAGCTTTTGTTATGGCAAGTTTTATAGGAGTTACATATTTTGAGGTTGTTAAACATGCTTTTTTACCTGCAATAATATGTTATGTTGCTTTATTTTATATTTCTCATCTTGAAGCTCTAAAATTAAATCTTAAAGGCATGGATGATGAAGATGTTCCTAATTTAAAAAAGACTTTTTTATCTGGGCTTCATTTTTTAATTCCAATTTTTGTTTTAATTTACTTGTTAGTTTACATGAGGTTTACAGCTTCATATTCAATTTTTTATGCAACTTTATCTTTAATATTAGTAAATTTGTTAAATAAAATAATTAAAGAATCAAATTTTAGAAATGGTTTAATAGTTTGGTACAACCAAACGATTGTT
>JAGFWP010000044.1 GCA_017639935.1 Pelagibacteraceae bacterium | reverse complement strand
CAAGAATTTGAAAATATAAATATTGAAAACTCAATCATCTTCCCTCATCATATTTTAGAACATTCTGGAAAAGTAACACATAGTGAAATTAGAAATCTTTTTTTAATTTTTGAAAGAATTTATACAAAGAATCATTTAGATAATATAAATTATAAAATGCCTGTCAATTTTATTAATTTTAAAAATTTAATACTAAACTATTTAAAGGAAAATAATCATGACTAATAATGTTCAATACTTTGTTGATGATATATTAGCTCAAAAATACTTATCTTATGCTGTTTCTACAATTATTTCCCGTTCTCTCCCGGATGTCCGTGATGGTTTAAAGCCTGTTCATCGAAGAATAATTTATTCAATGTATCAATTAAAATTACATAATGGCTCTCCTTTTAAAAAATCAGCTCGAATAGTTGGTGATGTTATGGGAAAGTTTCATCCTCACGGTGATCAGGCGATTTATGATAGCTTAGTTAGATTGGCACAAGATTTTTCTACAAGAGCTCCCCTTATAGAAGGTCAGGGAAATTTTGGAAATATAGATGGTGATAATGCCGCAGCAATGAGATACACGGAAGCAAGACTTGATTTAATCTCAAATTATTTTTTTGATGGCATTGAAGAAGATGCTGTTGATTTTATAGAAAACTATGACGGTCAAAATTTAGAACCAGTAGTTCTGCCGTCAAAACTACCCAATATACTTTTAAACGGTGCCGCAGGAATTGCTGTTGGAATGGCGACCAACATACCACCACATAATTTATTAGAACTTAATAAAGCACTCATAAAACTTATTAAAAAACCATCTATTACACTATCAAACTTATTGAAAGATTTTCAAGGTCCTGATTTTCCGACTGGTGGTGAAATATTGATGACGAGTTCTGAAAAAAAGGAGATTTACAAAAATGGAAGAGGCTCATTTACTGTTAGATCAAGATGGAAAAAGGAGGATCTTAAGAATGGTATGTATCAAATAATTATTACAGAAATTCCTTATCAAATCAATAAAGCGAGATTAATTGAACAACTGGCAAATTTGATAAACAATAAGAAAATACCATTAGATGATGTATTGGATGAATCTGATGAGCAAATAAGAATTATTTTAAAGCCCAGAAATAGAAATATTGAAGCTGAAAAATTAGTTAAACTATGTTTTAAGCTATCAGATCTGTCTACAAGATATTCATGTAATTTTAATGTTTTAGAAAATGGAATTTTGCCAAAACAGTTAGGATTAAAGGATATTCTATATAATTTTATTACTTACAGGCAGATAACAATTAAGAGAAAGTCACTTTTTAATAAAGAAAAAATATCTAAAAGACTGAGAATATTGGATGGTTATTTAATTGCCTATAAATATTTGGATGCGATAATTAAGATTATAAGAAAAAAGGATGACCCAAAAAAAGAAATCATAAAAAAATATAAACTTTCAGAAATTCAAGCCGAAGCCATATTAAATATGAGATTGGGTTCTTTGAAAAAACTGGATGAAAGATCAACCAAGAAAGAAATAACTGATCTTAAGGGGGAGTTAAATTATCTAAATAAGCTGATCAAAAATAAAAATATTTTAGAAAAACATATTACTGATGAATTAAAAGAAATTAATGAAGAAATTGATGAGAAAATAATTGCTAGGCGAACCAAAATTAATTCAGAAAATATAACAGATGTTGAAGTAAATATTGATGAATTTCATGAAGTTGAAAAAATGACAATCATTTTAACTAAGGATGGTTTTCTTAAAACGTTTAAAGATCATATAGAAGATGAAAAAATCAACAACAACATTCATAATGTTGTTTCATATAAAAAAATACTATCAAATCAAAAATTATTATTATTTGTCTCTTCCGGACGAGTCTATACCATTGATCCAAATGTTCTTCCTACAGGGAAATCAAGTCCAAAAAGTTTTATATTTTTTGTTGAATCAAGTTCTAATGAAAAACTTATTGGTATTTTACCCTATGAAGATGATCTTAAATGTGTTGTGGCATCGAAATTTGGCAAAGGATTTATTGCTGATTTAAGTGAAATTCAAACCTCTCAAAAAAAAGGAAAACAACTTTTTAACTTAAAATCGGGTGATCAATTATTGAATATAACAAATAAAATTAATACTCACATTGCCTGTGTTGCCAAAAATTCTAAGTTGTTAATTTTTAAGACTAAAGATCTTCCTGTTCTTAAAAGAGGAGGGGGGGTTCAATTACAAAAAATCAAAAAAGGAGAATCTTTATCAGATATCCAAACTTTTAATTTGTCTGACGGCATTACCTGGAAGATAGGTTCACAATTGCGTAATGAGACAGATATTGATTTTTGGATTGGCAAAAGATCCCAAGTAGGTAAAAAAGTACCCAAAAGATTCAATAAATATTTAAAGTTATATGATGAAGAAAGTTAAGAATGTTCTTATAACAGGAGGACTTGGGGGCATAGGTTTAAATATCTGCAAATTATTTATTAAAGATCACAATGTTATAATAGTTGACAACAAACTCCCCAATAAATCTTTTGCAAAAAAATTATCTGATATTAATAAAAAAAATTTAATTTTATATAAGAAAATTGATTTAGAAAAAACTTCTCAAATTAAGAATTTATTTCAACAATTAAAGAAAAAGTTTTCATCAATAGATATCTTAATCAATTGTGCGGGAATCCAACATCTATCTTCGGTAGAGAATTTCTCTGAAGAAATGTGGGAGAAAGTTATCTCTATTAATTTGTCTAGCAGCTTTTACACAAGTAAATACGCTATCCCCTTAATGAGAAAAAATAAATGGGGAAGAATTATTAATATTGCTTCAACACATGGATTGGTAGCCTCAGTTAACAAATCAGCATATGTAGCATCAAAACATGGAATGATTGGATTGACTAAAACTATAGCATTAGAGACAGCTACCTCACCCATTACTTGCAATGCCATATGTCCGGGCTGGGTGGACACACCTCTGGTATCCAGACAAATTGAACAAAGAGTAAAAAAGAATAAGACCTCCAGAAAAAAAGAGGAATTAAATTTACTAAAAGAAAAACAGCCAAATTTATCTTTTATAAAAGGCAGTGATATAGCAGCACTTGCTTATTTTTTATGCACGGATGAAGCCAAAGATATTACAGGCTCATCAATTAACATTGATGGCGGTTGGACTTCCCAATAAACAATTAAAAATTAAGAGAGATGTCCCTATGTATAGAGCGACAACTTGCAACGAATTTAGCTTGTTCTTTGGTTAATCTTTCTTGTAAACGAAGACCAATTGTATCTTTAATAGAATTATCAAAAACAACAAGTTGTGGCAGTAGTTTTTTTTCAGCTACCGCTCTCCATTCTTTTTCATTTAAATAAATATCATTAGCTTCATTTAAATAATTCATTACTTTATTTATATTAGGATCATTTTTCTTTAGTATTTTTCTAGATTTTGAAATTTTTTCTTTTATTAAGTCGGCCCCAGCAATCTTATCGATAATTTTTTCTAATGATTTCATTTTTAACATAGTCTCTTCATTAGATTCTTCCATTACAATTTGTTTTAAGTTAATGATCTCATTTTCAATTTCATTAAGTTTTTCTCTGTCATTAATTATAGATTTAATAATTTGGATATTTTCATAAACTTCATCAACATTTCGTCTGTATTTTATTACTGCCTTTTTTTTATTACTAGCAAAAACTTTATATTGCTCATGTGAATCATTCCATACAGTAGGTATCTTTGATGAAATTAAAGTTTTTTCATTTTCAAGATCAATGATTTTGGTTTTTAATCTTGCAATATTTAAAGTTTTTTCCTCCCTTTCAAGATTTCTAATTTCCTTTTCTAAATCTTTTATATTATTTCCAATTTTCAATATTCTTTTTTGAATTTTTCTTACAGATTTGTGAAGTGATTTATATTCTTTGCTATATTCATTAAGAACATTAGTTTCATTTTTTAAATGCTGAACTAATTCAAAGGTTAAAAAAGCCTTAGAGTATGTGTTTTTTAAAAATTCTTTTTTTTCATTTGGCAAGTAATTATAATCCAATGAACTTATATCATTAATGTTTTGTTTTATTTTTGTTTCATTTAAATCATATAAATTGAATTTATATTCCTGCACACATTCTTGAAGTCTTGGATTCATTGGCGGTGGAGCAACTTCCGATGTCAGATAAGTTCTATTTGGAAGATAGTTAACGAGTTTAGGATAATAACCAACTATTGATAATCCCACTAATTGTAAAAAAATGAATGCAACTGCCCCTTTCCAAATTTGAATTGTGGAAACAGAAGAGGGGGCAACTCCTCTTAGGTAGAATAATGAAAAGCCAAAAGGTGGAGTTAAAAAAGAAGTTTGCATATTAACCCCAATCATTACTCCTAACCAAACAGCAGTAACATTAGCCCCAGTTTCTGCTAGTAATATTGGTGCAATGATAGGTACAACTACAACAGCAATTTCAATAAAATCTAGGAAAAAACCTAGAACAAATATTACAGCCATTACAACAACAAACTGAGTCCAAAAACCTCCAGGTAATCCAGTTAGAAAATCAGTAACTAATTCTTCACCCCCAAACCCCCTGAAAGCAGCTGTTAGCATAGCTGCACCAACTAAGATGATAAATACCATAGATGTAGTCACACATGTTTCAAGAGCTACTCCCTTCAGAGTATTTTCTATTTTAAAAGTTCTCCAAAAGCTCCAAAATACTGAAAGTAGAAGAGCAAACACAGCAATAGAAGCAAGTGTAACTCCAAAAACATCATCAGAACTATCAATATTTTTAATTGTTAAGTCATATGAATTAATAAGAAAATAAAGCGCAACTAAAGATATTATGGCAATAATTGCAGGTGTGTAAGCATGTTTTCTTCCTGCTTGAAGGCGATACCCACCCATAATTGTAGCCCCAACAGCACCTATTGCTCCTGCTTGATTCACTGTAGCAATACCAAGCAATATGGAACCAAGCACCACAAATATAAGAGTCAGGGGGGGCACTAGAGAAAGAAATACTTTAAAGGCAAATTTTCTATCATATTCTCCTTCATAATGAACAGGAGGAGCTACATTTTTTTTTATTAGAGCATAACAAAGAATATAAACCATATACAATCCAACAAGAACAAGGCCCGGAAAGAAAGCGCCAAGAAACATATCGCCAGCACTAGTTGATGCGACTCCGTAATCACCAGGCATATTAAATTCACCTGTAAATTGTTTGTATTCAACTTGTCTGGTTGTATTTGCTACATCTGAAGCACTAGCTAACTGATCAGCAAGTATAATCAGAACAATTGAAGGGGGAATAATTTGACCAAGAGTTCCTGAAGAACATACTATCCCACTTGCAAGAGATTTATCATATTTATGTTTAAGCATTGCCGGTAAAGAAATTAAACCCATAGCAACTACTGTAGCTCCAACGATACCAGTTGTCGCAGCCAGTAACGCTCCCACAAATATTACTGATATTCCAAGTCCTCCAGGTATTGGACCAAACAATTGCCCCATTGTAACAAGAAGATCTTCTGCAATTTTAGAACGCTGCAACATAATTCCCATAAAAATAAATAATGGTATTGCAATTAATGTATCGCGTTCAACTTCCCAATAAACTCCTCTAAAGTTAGTAATACCAGCTGTAAGCCATTGTATTGGTCCGTCTTGTATAAAATATTCACTTGGATTGCCTGCAAATAAATAACCACATAATGCGGCTAAAAGAATTGTAAGAACAGCTGAACCAGGTAGAGAGAAGGCCACAGGAAAACCGGATGATAAAGCTACCATCATAGTTAAAATTAAAATAATAAGAAAAAGTGTTTCCATTATTATTCCACAAATGATTTGATTGTATTAGCTGATTTTAAATCGCTAACTTGTAATTCTTCTTGTAATACAGAAGCATTGCTTAAAAAATAACTTACAAATTGAATTAACATAGTTAAAGCATAAATGGCAAGAAAACCAGCCATGAGATATTTTACATACATCCCATAACCGCTCATTGAAGTTTCAAAATTTGTAAGAGGAGCATTAATTATACATTGTTTGCACCACATTCCTCTAAGTAAAACAGTCCAACATATTGGTACTCCTAAAAGTAATGAGCCAAGAGCATTAGACCAAGCTTTAGAACGTTTAGTAAATTTTGTATAAATAACATCCACACGAACATGCCCTTCATGAATTAATGCGTAAGAGCTAGCAAAGAGAAACAGAGATCCATACCAAAAGCGAACTAAATCACCCATAAAAGTTTGTTCGTATGAAAATATAAATCTAGCTAGAACAATTTGAAATTCGGCTATAACAACAAGAACTGATAGCCATAGAAATCCTAGTGTTCTAGTAAAGTAAGCTATAATTAGAGAAATAAGCATTATCGGAAAATGAACATAAGTCCCCCTAAAATTTGGTCGTCCTAAGGCCATGCCAAAATCTTTGCCAAAAAGAGGAATTAAATAATCTTCTACTCTTAAAAATGATAAAACCATATCAGCAATACCCACTAACAGAACAATCCAAAATGAAGCTCGAATGATATATGCTGATAGAGAAGATAGAGTTTCTGAATCCTGAATTAGTTTTTTATTCGATGAGAAAGAAACGTAAAGAAAAGATAAAAAAATTATTAAAATATAACTAAGTAATTGAATCCATGCTTGAACTAAAGAATATCCATCAAGTGGATTTTGCAACTTATTAAAGCCGAACCAGCCAATGTTTGCAAAAAAAATATCAACACCAGGCCAATCAGCCCAAAAATTTAAAAAATTATTTGTTAAAAAGATAAAAGTTAACGCAACAATAGATATACCAAAAAAACGCAGTTGATTTGCAATATTAAAATTCATTAGACTTATGATTTATGAAAATTATTTTTGCAAAGCGGAACCCCAAAGGATTCCGCTTTGTTTTTTTAATAATACAAAAAATTGTTTAGAGTCCAAGAACTCTATTACGTTGTTTTGAATATGCAGCATCTCCAAGGTTTAACCAACCTCCCACATCAGAACGACTTTTCACCATACTTTGGTGGATACGGTTTGCAAGATCACTGTGTTCTACAACTTCCGCATACACTTCGTCTGCTGCTTCACCAAATGAATCATAAACATCATCACTAAATTCTTTTAAGACAACACCTTGTTCATTAAGTAATCTAGATAAGGCCGCACCATTTTTAGCATTGTATTCTGACATCATTACATCATTTTCCATAGCTGCAGCAGCTTCAATCATCACTTGATCTGAACCCGACAAACTAGTTAACCATGATTTGTTACAACCAGCTGCAAGAGCAGAACCTGGTTCATGCATTCCTGGAAAATAATAATATTTAGCTGCTTCATGAAATTTCATAATTTCATCATTCCATGGACCTACCCATTCAGTTGCATCAATAGCACCTGACACTAAATTTTCATAAATTTGACCACCAGGCAAAGAAACAGGTGATGCTCCTAATTTAGCCATCACGTCTCCACCAAGTCCAGGTATACGCATTTTAAGACCTTTTAGATCACTAGCGGAATTGATTTCTTTATTAAACCATCCGCCCATTTGAACTCCAGTGTTACCACATAAGAAGTTTTTAAGGCCGTATTCTCCAGCTAATTCATCCCATAAAGCTTGACCACCACCGAATCTTATCCAAGCGTTACACTCTGTGTATGTTAATCCAAAAGGAACAGCAGTGAAATAAGCCCAACCAGGATGTTTGCCTTTCCAATAATAATCGGCAGCATGATACATTTGAGCATTACCTGAAGCAACTTCATCAAAAGAATCAAAAGCTCCAACACGCTCGCCAGCTGCAAAATATTCTACGTTAAATCTTCCATCACTCATGTCAGTTAGTCTTTGACCAAATCTTTGAGCTCCAGTTCCTAAACCTGGAAAATCTCTTGGCCAAGTAGTAACAATGGCAATGTCAACTCTATCAGCAGCTATAGCTGGAGCTGGGAAAGTTGATACAGCTGTTGCTGCAGCACCAGCTATGCCGGCTTTCTTAAGAAAGTCACGTCGTTTAAAGTTTTTTTTCATATTTTTCCTCCGAAGTAAAAAATAGTAGCTATTTCATAGTAAAAAAGAAAGAAATGCAATCATATTAAATAGAATAAAATGATTAATTTGTTCAGGTAAATAACAGATACTAGAAAGCGTCAATATTTGTTTGAAATTTGCCAAGAATTAATGAATGCACGTCTTCTGCTCCTTCGTACGTTTTAACCGTTTCAAGGTTAACTAAATGTCTCATGATATGATATTCATCTAATAAACCGTTAGCTCCAAGAATATCTCGTGCCTCTCTGACTATATCAATGGCTTTAGAACAATTGTTTCTTTTCAGCATGCTTATCGCAATCTTGACATCCTTGCCTGAATCCATTGCTTTACCTGTATGTAGACATGCGCTCCACCCCAAAGATATTTCTGTCTGCATTACAGCTAGTTTTTTTTGAATTAGTTGTTTTGAAGCAAGAGGTTGTTTAAAAATGATTCTATTTTCTGAATATTCTTTTGATATTAGCCAGCACGATTGCGCAGCTCCTATTACCCCCCAGGCAATTCCATATCTTGCATTGTTGAGGCATGAATAAACAGATTTCCATCCTTCTGTGTTGGGCAAAATATTTTCTTTTGGAATTTTAACATTGTTTAAAATTATTTGACCTGTTGGACTGATTTTTAAACTTGCTTTATTTTGTATTGAAGAAGTTGATAAGCCCGGTGTGTTTTTTTCAACTATAAATCCTTGAATGTTTTTTTTATCTTTTAATGCCCAAATAATAAAAATATCTGCAATTGGCGCATTAGTAATCCAATTTTTTGTACCATTTAAGACAAAACAATCCTTTTCCTCTTTATAAGCAGTTTTCATAGAACCTGGATCGGATCCGGCTTCACTTTCTGTTAAACCAAAACAACCAACTAGATTTCCTTTGACTAAATCTGGTAAATACTTATTTTTTTGTTCTTCTGATCCAAAATAATAAATAGGATGAATGACTAAAGAAGATTGTACGGATATGGCTGACCGGTAACTGCTATCAATAGATTCAAATTCTGCAGCAATTAAACCATACGAAACTTTGCTTGAATTAGAGGATCCATAACCGTCAATTGTGGAACCTAAAAAACCCATTGAACCAAAGTCTTTATAAATACTTTTATCAAAATGATGTTTTTGATTATCTTTAACTACTATTGGCAATAAGTTCTTATTACAATACTCATGAGTTGTTTTCCTTATTGATTTTTCCTCTTCACTCAAAAGATCATCTAAATAAAGAGGATCAAGCCATATGTTGTCGGAGTTCATAATTTGTAATAATATAGTGTAATTTTAGAAATTAAGCATTATTAACTTCGTAATATGAATGAAATGATTTTTATTGCATCAGATCACGCTGGATTTGACTTAAAAAAACAAATCTTAAACACAATAAAAGAAAAACTAATAGATTTAGGAACTTATAGTGAAGAAAGTGTTGACTATCCTGATTATGCAAAAAAACTTGTTTCAAAAATTAATTCAAATGAAAATTCAAAAGGAATTCTTATTTGTGGCTCAGGCATAGGCATGTCAATTGAAGCTAACAGAGATAGAAACATCAGAGCCGGACTTGCATTTGAACCTGAAATTGCAAAATTGATGAGAGAGCATAATGACGCAAATGTACTCGTTCTTCCAGCAAAATTTATGAATGTACAAGATGTATTAAAATGTATAGAGAATTTTCTTACAACGGATTTTGCAGGTGGGAGACATCAGAATAGAGTAAATAAATTAAGTTAGGAAAATCATTTAATGACTGAAATATACAACCAAAGTTTAAAAGATAGTGACTCTGAAGTTTTTGCAACATTAAGGAAAGAACTTGAACGACAACAAAATCAGATTGAATTAATTGCATCTGAGAATATCCCTTCACTTGCGGTTCTTAACGCCCAGGGATCTGTAATGACCAACAAGTATGCAGAGGGCTATCCTGGCAGGAGATATTATGGCGGATGTGAGTTCGTTGACCAGGCAGAAGAAATAGCACTTGAAAGAGTAAAAAAATTATTCAATTGTAAATTTGCCAACCTTCAGTCTCATAGTGGAGCACAAGCCAACCAAGCTGTTTTTTTGGCTCTACTTCAACCCCATGATACTATTTTAGGAATGTCACTTGCATCAGGCGGGCATTTAACACACGGAGCCAAACCAAACATCTCTGGAAAATGGTTTAATGCTGTTCAGTACGGTGTAAAAAAAGATGGCAATGATAAAGATTTAATTGATTATGATGAAGTAGAGCAGCTGGCAAAAGAACATAGACCCAAAATGATTATTGCAGGGGCTTCAGCTTATCCTAGAATAATTGATTGGAAAAAATTTCGTCGAATTTCAGATGATGTTGACGCATACTTAGTTGTTGATATGGCCCATTATTCAGGACTTATTGCGGGCAAACAATACCCAAATCCCATAGAGCACGCAGATGTTGTAACTTCAACTACTCATAAGACATTAAGAGGAGCCAGAAGCGCAATGATATTGACAAACAATGAAGATTTAATAAAAAAAATAAATTCAGCGGTATTCCCCGGCCTTCAAGGAGGTCCTTTGATGCATGTTATGGCGGCAAAAGCGGTCACCTTTGGCGAAGCATTAAAACCAGAATTTGTTCAATACTCTAAAAATGTTATTGCTAATGCAAAGGTGTTATCTGAGACGCTTGTTAATAGAGGTTTTCGAATTGTCACAGGAGGAACTGATTCACACATTGTTTGGCTTGATCTGACTCCCAAAAATTTAACAGGAGATAAAGCAGAAAAACTATTAGAAGATGTCGGCATTGCTTGTAACAAAAATGCAATTCCTTATGATCCAAATCCTCCAAAAATCACATCAGGCTTAAGATTTGGAACACCAGCTGCAACTTCAAGAGGTTTTAATACAAAAGATTTTCATACAGTCGGAAATATGATTGCTGATGTACTGGATAGCTTGTTACTAGAGGAGAGTGAAAGAGAAGAAATTTGCACAACTACCAATAAAAAGGTTATAGGTTTGTGTTCTAATTATCCGATTTATAATGAGGCTTATTAATGCGCTGTCCTTTTTGTAGTCATGAAGACTCTCAAGTCAAAGATTCAAGACACACTGAAGATAATACCGCTATTAGAAGAAGGCGTATTTGTGATCAATGCGGTTCCAGATTCACTACTTTTGAAAGAATTCAACTAAGAGATTTAATCGTTATAAAAAGTAATGGGCAAAAAGAGACTTTTGATAGAGATAAAATGTTCAGATCGTTATCACTTGCTTTAAGGAAAAGAAAAGTTGAACAGGATAAGATTGAAAAGATTGTTAGTGCCATAGCTCGAAGATTGGAAAATTCAGGAGAAACGGAAATTAAAACAAGTATCATAGGCGAATATATTATGGAAGCTTTATCAAACCTAGACCAAGTAGCTTATGTTAGGTTTGCCTCTGTTTATAAAAATTTTAGAGAAGTAAAAGATTTTGAGGATTTTTTAGATAATTTAGAAGAAAAATAACACTTTCGTCTATAACGTGAGTGAAATTCATAAAAAATATTTATTAAAGGCGCATTCACTAGCCTATAAAAATTTTGGGAAAACTTTTCCTAATCCTTCAGTTGGATGCTTGATTGTTAAAAATAATAAAATCATATCTAAAGCTGTTACTGCTCCAGCCGGCAGGCCACATGCAGAAGAAATAGCCTTAAAGAAAGCAGGCAGCAAATCTTATGGAGGTACAATGTATGTTACTCTTGAGCCTTGCTATCATAAATCTCATTATGGATCATGCACTGATCAAATAATTAAATCATATATTAAAAAAATTTTTATAGCTAGAGTTGATCCAGATCCCAGAACAAATAATAAAAGTATTAAGAAGTTAGAAAAAAATAATATTTATACGAACGTGGGAATGACTGAAGAAAAAACCAACTTATTAAATAAATTTTTTTTCGACAGTTTAAAAAATAATAGACCTTATGTAAAGGTCAAGATGGCAATTTCCAATGATGAGAAAATAGCATATTCAGATTATTCCAGTAAATGGATATCTAATTCAAAAAGCAGAATATACGCACATAAACTTAGATATCAAAGCCAAGCAATTCTTACTACTGCAAAAACTATAATTAAAGATAATCCACGATTTACTGTTAGAAGTAATAATTTAATAATTAAACATTTACCTATAATCATTATTGATAATTCTCTTAAAATACCTTTGAAATCAAAAATATTAAAAAATATTTCAAAAAAAAGAATTATAATATTTACTTCAAGAAATAATAAAAAATTAAAAACTCTGAAAAAATTAGGCTGTGAAGTTTATTTAATGAAAAGGAATGTTTCTAACAAACTCAATTTAAAAACAATTATGAAAAAGATTTTGTCAATTAATATAAACAATATTTTAGTTGAGGCAGGCGGAATTTTTTTTACAGAATTATTATCAAAAAAACTTGTAGATGAGCTACATGTATTCAAGGCTTCATTCAATATAGGTGAGTTGGGCAAGCCTGTGATAATTGGTAAAAAGATTGATAATTTGAAGTTTCAAGAAATTACTAAAAAAAATTTTGGAAAGGATGTATATCACCATTTTTCATTAAAAAATTAATATAAAAATGTTTACAGGAATTATACAAGATCAAGCCATAATCAAAAATAAAACAAGTAATTTTAGTGAGATTACTTTTGAAACTAATCTTAACTTAAGTGATTGCAAAACAGGCTCTTCAATTAATTGTGACGGAATATGTTTAACAGCTACTTCAATTAATTTTGAAAATAACAAATATTTATTTACTGTTAATATAAGTGAAGAAACGCTTAAAAGATCTACTACAAAATTTTGGAATAATAATTACAAAATCAATCTTGAAAAATCAATTAAAGCAGGAGATGAAATAGCCGGGCATTTCGTATACGGTCATGTTGATTGTGTTACTAAAATATTAAAAATAAATGAATTAGAATCAAGTTGGGAATTTGTGTTTCAAAAAGACAATTCCAATAAGAATATGGAAAGATCTATTGTTCAAAAAGGTTCGATCGCAGTCAATGGAATATCTCTAACTGTAGCCAATTTATTATCTGACAATTTTTCCATATCAATTATTCCTCATACTTATGAAAATACTAATTTAAACAATGCAAAAGTAAATGATTTAGTTAATATTGAGTTTGATGCGCTATCAAGATACGTCCTTAAAAATGAATAAAGAAAATTATTATAAATTTATCTCTCCAATTAAAGAAATAATTGAAGATGCGAGAAATGGTAAAATGTATATCCTTGTTGATGATCCTGATCGAGAAAATGAAGGAGATTTAATTTTACCTGCACAAATGATTACACCTGAAGCAATAAATTTTATGGCAAAATTCGGCAGAGGATTGATATGTTTAGCATTAACAAAGCAAAGAATTAATGAATTAGAATTGCCTTTAATGAATCCTTCCAATCTAAAAAACGATTTAACTGCTTTTACTATTTCAATAGAAGCTAAAGAAGGTGTTACAACTGGAATTTCTGCTGCAGATAGAGCTCACACGATATCAGTTGCCATTAATCATAACAGAAACAAAGAAGATATAGTCTCGCCCGGACACATATTTCCATTAGTGGCTTGGGATGGAGGTGTTTTAGAAAGAGCGGGACACACAGAAGCTTCTGTAGATATTGCTAAATTAGCAGAATTAAATCCTTCTGGAGTTATTTGTGAAATTATGAATGATGATGGCACTATGGCTAGGTTGCCAGAACTGGTAAACTTTGCAAAAGTACATTCTCTTAAAATTGGCACAGTCTCTGATTTAATAAAATATCGATTAAAAAATTCAAAAATTATTGAACTTGATTCGGAGAGAGAGTTTGAAAGTGAAATGGGAAGGGATTTTGTACTTAAGATTTTTAAAAATTCCTTATCAGGCGAAAAACATTATGCTTTGGTAAAAAATATAACAAATCATAAAGAGCCTAAATATGTCAGAATGCATAAATTGGACATCACTAAGGATATATTTGAAGAAAAAAATATATTTGGAAATGAAATTTCTAAATCCTTTGAATTAATAGAGCAAAAAGGAAGTGGGGCAATAGTTTTAATTAATAGTGATATGGCACCAAAAATACAAAAGATATTTAAACGTCGGGATGCAGAAGAGAGCAAGCTAGAATTAAGAGAATATGGTGTCGGGGCACAAATATTGTTAGAATTAGGTCTTCAAAAAATTATATTATTATCTAATAGTAATAAAAAAATTATTGCATTAGATGGCTTTGATTTAGAGATTATATCTCAAGAAAAAATATAAATGTAAAATGAAAAAAGTACTTATTGTTGTTTCAGATTATTATGAGAAAGTAGCACAAGGATTAATCAAGGGGTCTACTGAATATTTTGATAATAATAAAGACGAATTATTTGATAGAGATATTTCAATACAGTATAAGATTGTTAAATCTCCTGGTTCATTTGAAATACCATTCATAATTAATGAAAATAAAAATTCATATGATGGATTTATTGCTTTAGGATGCATCATAAGAGGTCAAACATATCATTTTGAAGTTATTTCAAATGAAGTTACAAGAAAAATAATGGATTTATCTATCAAAATTAATAAACCAATTGGTTTTGGAATATTGACTTGTGAAAATTTAGAACAAGCTATGGAAAGAAGTGATCCATCTAAAAAAAATAAAGGAGCAGAAGCTGCTAAAGCTTGTCAAAGTTTGTTGTTCAAAACAATAAATTAAAATGGATAATAAACTAAAGTCTAAAACTAGACTTGCCGCTGTTCAATTAGTATCTCAGCAGTTAATTAACAATCAAGATATCGAAAAAATAAAAGATGATTTTGATAAATATTATCGAAATACCAGGATAGATAAATCACCTGAAAAAATCGAGTACAATATTAGTTTTTTATCAAAATTAGTAAGTTATTACAAAAAAATTGATGTAAAAAATATATCTCAAGAAATAAATAATTTAATTACGTTTGATAGAAAATTTGAAAAGTGGGACACGGTTAACAAAGCTATATTGTTAGTGGCCATAAGTGAATTAAATAATTCAAAAATCATAAAATATAAAATAATCCTTAATGATTACTTAGAAATATCAAAGTTATTTGTAAATTTGAAAGACACTAAAATAATAAATGCCATATTAGATAAATTTATTAAATAAAAAATGTTCTAATATCTTGATTTTTTTAAACCTTTCTGTCATATGACCACGAAATTCTAAAGGGAGTCCAGCAAAAATGACAATTATGCAAATATTCATTCTTTTATGCGGTTTATCTGCTGTTCTATACGGCATCATCACTTCTAGACAAATTCTATCACAAAGTCCTGGCAACGATAAAATGCAAGAAATAGCTAGAGCAATTCAGGAAGGCGCCAAGGCTTATTTAAATCGACAATATTTGACTATAGGAATAGTGGGGCTCATAATATTCATTTTGATTTGGCTGATCTTTGATTTGTATTCTGCAATTGGCTTTCTTATAGGAGCCTTTTTTTCCGGAGCAGCTGGTTATGTTGGTATGAATATATCAGTTAGATCAAATGTACGTACTACTCAAGCAGCCAGTTCATCATTAGCCGAAGGTTTATCAATTTCTTTTAAAGCAGGAGCAGTAACTGGTATGTTGGTTGCTGGATTTGCACTACTATCAGTTTCATCTTATTATTTTATGCTATCTAATTCAGGAAATTTTGAGGGAAGAACAATTGTTGCACCATTGGTTTCTCTTGGTTTCGGTGCTTCTTTGATTTCAATTTTTGCAAGACTTGGCGGAGGTATTTTTACTAAAGGTGCGGATGTTGGAGCTGATTTAGTTGGAAAAATTGAAGCAGGTATTCCCGAAGACGATCCAAGAAATCCTGCTGTTATAGCTGACAATGTAGGTGATAATGTTGGAGATTGCGCTGGTATGGCAGCAGATTTATTTGAAACATTTGTGGTAACTGTTGTTGCAACGATGGTTTTAGCTTCTATTTTTTTTACTCAAGATCTAGCTAGTAAAATGATGATGTATCCTTTAGCTATAGCTGGAGTTTGTATTATAGCCAGCATAATAGGAACTTATTTTGTAAGACTGGGTAATACTGAGAATATTATGATGGCTTTGTATAAAGGTTTTTTAGTATCTGCAATTTTATCTGCATTTTTACTTTATTTTATTACCGACCATGTTGTTGGTATGAATTCAACTTTTATTGTTGGATCAGCTTCATTTAATGGTTTATCTTTATTTTATTGCGGTCTTGTCGGTTTGATTATTACAGGATTAATTATTTGGGTAACTGAATATTATACAGGAACAAATTTCAGACCTGTACAAAGTATATCAAAGGCCTCAACTACAGGTCATGGTACAAACGTCATTCAAGGACTAGCTATTAGTTTAGAAGCAACAGCATTACCTGCTATTATCATAGTTGCTGGAATTATAATAACTTATTCGTTAGCAGGATTATTTGGAATCTCTATAGCAGTTACTACTATGTTAGCACTGGCAGGAATGGTAGTAGCTCTTGATGCTTACGGACCAGTAACTGATAATGCTGGTGGAATTGCTGAAATGTCTGATCTTGACGATAGCGTTAGAAAGACCACTGATGCTCTAGACTCTGTAGGTAATACAACCAAAGCTGTGACCAAAGGATATGCTATTAGTTCTGCGGGACTAGGAGCTCTGGTTTTATTTGCTGCTTATACTGAAGATTTAAATCATTTTACTACTGATTCAAATAGTCTTTTATATGAAATTGATGTTTCATTTGATTTATCCAATCCCTATGTAGTTGTTGGACTTTTATTAGGAGGCTTGCTACCATTTTTATTTAGTGCAATGAGTATGACTGCTGTAGGAAGAGCAGCAGGTTCAGTTGTTATAGAGGTTAGAAGACAGTTTAAAGAAATTCCAGGAATTATGGAAGGGTCAGGAAAACCAGAATATGGTACTTGCGTTGATATTTTAACTAAAGCAGCAATAAAAGAAATGATTATCCCTTCAATGCTGCCAGTTTTATCTCCAATAATAGTTTATTTTGTAATTTTTTTTATCGCAGGACAATCAGCAGCACTTTCATGTCTTGGAGCGTTGTTATTAGGTGTAATCATTACAGGACTATTTGTTGCTATTAGTATGACCGCTGGCGGAGGCGCATGGGATAATGCAAAAAAATTTATCGAAGATGGAAATTATGGTGGAAAAGGAAGCGAAGCCCATAAAGCAGCTATCACAGGCGATACTGTAGGTGATCCTTATAAAGATACCGCAGGTCCTGCTGTTAATCCAATGATAAAAATAACTAATATAGTAGCTTTACTTCTGCTTTCATCAATATCTATGTAATAAATTTATTGCGTAGTGCTTGGAATAGTGGTTCCAACTCCTCCAAATATTTTTTTAATTAATCCTCTTTCAATTAATTCATTAGGAGTTGATTCTTTAATATTTTTTACATCCTGCTCATCATTTAAATCATACTGTGAAACCGATTTAATTGTTTCATTTTCATTAAAAATGAAAACAACCATTATCCTATTAGTTATTCTTTGCTTGAAAAAATTTCTTACATATTTTTTTTCTGAAAAATAATAATATTTCTTTTCAATCGGGTCTATAAAATTAGGATTACCTAATTTATCAATTACTTCTTCTTTATTTTGTAATTTACTAAAATCGAAATTTTCTTCATTAATAATTTTTCCTGAATATAATATTTTTTCGTTACAACTTACAAATAAAGTGAAGATCAATAATATTAACAATAATCTATGGAAAACAAACATAAAACTTATTCATACATTATTTTTTAAAAAATGAAAACAGGGATAAATTGAATTGAAACAAAATCTTTATCAATCATAGAAACTATTCGAACAATGTTAAATTTAGAAAAGAATTCAAAAAAAATTGAATTTAATTCAACTTTTTTTATTAGAAGTTATTTTAATATTTATTGTCATTTTTAAAAAAAATATCACTTAAATTAAAAAACAAGTTAATAATATTAATTCGAGTGATTAGACTTATACTTTTGCAAATTCTGCTATTTAAGACTTGCAATATTGTTAATTATCAATATGACTTCACTTAAATATGGCTGTACCTAAAAGAAAAACATCTAAATCCAAAAGAAATATGAGAAGGTCTCATGATGCTTTACGCTCAATTAACATTATTGAGGATAAAGAATCTGGTGAGCCAAGACTTTCCCACAGGTTGGATATATCTACAGGCATATATAACGGCAAGCAAATAATTAGTAAAAAAACACCAAAAGATAATTAATTTTTTATTTGATGAATGAAAATCAGATAACCGTTGTTGTGGACGCAATGGGAGGTGAGAATTCTCCAGAAAAAACAATTAAAGGATGTGAAATATTTTTAAATAATAATTCAAATGTTAAATTAATAATTTTTGGTAAAAAAAAATTAATAAATAATGATTTTTTAAATAAACATTCTGAAATGATAAATTTTGTTCATTGTGAAGAAGTTATTTTAGATGGTGATAAACCTTCTTCTATATTAAGATCAAAGAAGGAAAGTAGCTTGCGTAAAGCTATTGAATTTATAAAATCAAAAAACCGTATCGGCTTTGTTTCAGCAGGGAATACAGGAGCAGTAACTGTATTATCAACGATAATATTAGGAACATTAAACAATATCAAAAGACCGGCATTTTGTTCTATGATTCCAACTTCAAAAGGTTTTTGTATTATGTTAGATTTAGGAGCTAATAAAGAAAGTAATGAAAATCAATTATTACAATTCTCAATTATGGGCCATGCTTTTGCAAAAATTAAAAATATTTCTAGTCCAAAAATTGCAATTTTAAATATAGGTACCGAAGAAGGTAAGGGAAAAGGATATCTACAAGAAGCTTTTAATTTGATAAATAAAAGCTTTCTAAAAAATGATTTTATTGGATATATTGAACCTGATCAGATAACGTCTGGAAAAGCTGATGTCATTGTAACAGATGGATTTACTGGAAATATAGCATTAAAAACAGCCGAAGGTTTGTCTAAATTTATTACTGGTAATTTTAAAAAAATTTTTACAAAGAATATAATTAACAATATAGCATATTTTATTTTGAAAAAAGATCTAATAAAATTTTCAAATACCGTTAATCCTACAAAATACAATGGGGCTATGGTTCTCGGATTAAATGGGATTGTTGTAAAAAGCCATGGTAGCGCGTCCCCAGAAGCTTTTGCTCAAGCTTTAAAAAATTGTTTAGAATTTATCAAAAAAGATATAAATAAGCTTATTATTGAAGAATTAAAAATGGTTAACTTTGTCAATGAATAATATTACAAGAGAAGATATTGCAGAATTTATAAATAATGAGTTTGGACTTACGAAAAAAGATTGTATCAATTTAGTTAATGATATTATTGAAGAAATAATACAAGGGTTAAACAAAAATAAAATTGTTAAAATACATAATTTTGGCACATTTAAACTTAGAAAAAAAAATGCTCGCATAGGAAGAAATCCTAAAACAAAAGAGGAAGTTATGATAGCCCCAAGAAATGTGATTTCATTTTTACCTAGTAAACATATATTAAAAAAATTAAATGATTATAATGTTCAATGAAAGATAAAAAATATAAATCTATATCTGAAGTATCAGAATTATTAAAAATAAATAAACATGTAATACGATATTGGGATACTAAATTTGATGGTATTTCAACAAGACTTTCTGATAACAAAAGAAGATTCTTTAACATTGAAAATATTAAAAAATTACAAGAGTTAAAAAACATTTTATATCAAAATGGGAGACATAATTATTCATTTGATTTAGCAAAAAAAATTGTAAGCGATAAAACTAAAAAAAATGAAGTTTCTATTATTAATAAAATAGGGGAAACAAAACTTAGTATTGATAAATTACAAGAAATTTCAAATAATTTAAAAGAATTACTTGAATAATAAAATTTTCTACCAATCAATAATAAATTTCCTATTAATTCTTTTTTAATATTTTATTGACTTAATTTTACCAAATCTGTATGTGCACCGCATGAAAACATTTTCTTTAAAAAGTCAACAAATTAAAAAAAATTGGCTTCTTATTGATGCAGATAAGGCTGTACTCGGTAGATTAGCTGTTATTTCAGCTAATATACTGAGAGGTAAAAATAAACCCGAATACACACCTAATCAAGACTGTGGAGATAATCTCATCATTATCAATTCAGACAAGATCGCTCTTACTGGGAAAAAACTAACTGACAAAATATACTACAATCATACCGGGTATCCCGGTGGATTAAAAAAAACCAATGTTGCAAAAATGAAAGAAAAAAATAAATCAAGTGATATTATTAAACTTGCTATTAAAAGAATGATTCCCAAAGGGCCTCTTGGAAGAAAGCAACTTTCAAATTGTAAGATATATAATGGCCCGGATCATTCCCATCAGGCACAAAATCCAACTCAACTAGATATTTCAAAACTTAATAAAAAAAATATTTTTTCTAAATGATAGAAGAACAGACAGATATAAAACGACCTATCCTAGATAATAAAGAGAGATCGTATGCAACTGGTAAAAGAAAAAATTCAATCGCACGTGTTTGGCTAAAAAAAGGTGAGGGTAAAATTTCTATTAATGGAAAATCACTTAAAGATTATTTTTCAAGACCAGTTTTGCAAATGATAGTTAATCAACCTTTAGAAATTATTCAATCAGTTAGTAATTATGACATTAAGGCCACTGTAAAGGGAGGCGGACTTTCTGGACAAGCTGGAGCTTTAAGACATGGGATAAGCAAGGCATTAACTCTATATGATAATGAGTTAAGAAAGTCTCTTAAAAAGGTAGGATTTCTTACAAGAGATTCAAGAGTAGTTGAAAGAAAAAAATCTGGTTTAGCTAAAGCCAGACGAAGTTATCAATTCTCTAAAAGATAATTTTCAAATGAGAAAAACAATTACAGTAGCCGTTTTAGGCTCAACAGGCTATGTTGGATTAGAATTAATTTACATTCTGTCTAGGCACCCAGGTATAGAAATTATTTTTCTAGGAAGTGAAAATTTTCCTAATAAAGACATAAAGGAGTTTGATAAAAGAATAACTAATGACACTTTGCCAAAATTGGATCTGTATAAAAATATAGATCCTACAAATATAGATGTAGTTTTTTTAGCATTACCTCATATTGTTTCACAAAATTTTGTAAAAAAAAATATTAATAAAACTAATATCATAGATTTGTCAGCAGATTTTAGACTAGATGATAGTGAAGTTTATAGAAATAATTATAATTCTAAACACGTATGTCCTTATTTATTGAACAATTTTATCTATGGATTACCAGAGATTAATTTTGGATTAATTCGTAATTGCAATAATATTGCAGTTCCTGGATGCTATCCCACCTCAATTTTATTGCCCTTGGTACCATTGCTTAAAGCCAAACTAATTAATAGTTATAATATAATCATTGATTCGAAATCAGGATATAGTGGAGCTGGAAAAAAATTTGATGAAAGAAATATTTCTAAGGATGGTATGTTGAATTTTTATAATTATAATACAAATGAACATCGTCATATTTGTGAGATTCATCAAGAGTTGTCTAAAATTAGTGATACGGAAGTAAAATTTTCCTTTAATCCCCACATTTTGCCAATTTTCAGAGGAATGATGTCAACAATATACTGTGATTTGAATAAAGACATATCAAGTTATGATATAAATGAATGTTTAACAAAATTTTATTCTAACGCTAGTTTTGTGAAATTAATTGATAAACAAGAAAGAAATGACTTTTTCAAAGTTCAAAATACTAATAATTGTTTTATTAAATTATTTGATCATTCTGTTTCTTCCAAAATAATTATTGTAAGCTTGATAGATAATTTATTAAAAGGAGGTAGCGGACAAGCAGTGCAATGTATGAATATTATGTTTGGATATGATGAAAAATTAGGTTTAGAAAATAATTAAAAGTGTTTAAGTTATTAGTTATCTTTTTATTTTTGTTATCATCATGCGGATATCCGGACATTGATACAGTTCCTGATTTTAAAGATGTAAATATAACCGACAAAGAAGCTATAGATTTGTGCAAAATTAATAATTCTGATAATGATCAGATTACTAAGTGCTTAGACAATAAATAAAACAGAATATTATTAATGAATAAAATAAAAACATTTAACGTTTGCATAGCCGGCTTAGGAACAGTAGGTTCAAACGTAATTGATGATTTAATTAATAATCATGAAATAATTGTTAAAAAAATTAATGCTGAATTTAAAATTTTAGCGATATCGGCAAAAAATAAATCTAAAAAAAGAATTTTTGATATTAGTAAATATCAATGGAAAGATGATCCATTCGAATTAGTGAAAAATGATAAATGTGATATTTTTATTGAATTAATTGGAGAAGAAAAAGGCCTCAGTTTTGATTTAGTTAAAAAAGCATTAGAAAATCATATTCATGTTATTACTGCAAATAAAGCGATGTTATCAAAATATGGAAATGAGCTTTTTGAAATAGCTGAAAAAAATAATGTTTTACTTTTATTTGAGGCAGCTATTGCA
Organism: Pelagibacteraceae bacterium; assembly: GCA_017639935.1. Taxonomy (GTDB): domain Bacteria; phylum Pseudomonadota; class Alphaproteobacteria; order HIMB59; genus JAGFWP01. The sequence goes on along the minus strand of JAGFWP010000044.1, from coordinate 24,855 downwards.
GGTGGGATTCCAATAGTTAAAGTTATAAAACAGTCTATTTTTTTAAATAAGATTAAAAAAATTTCTGGAATATTAAATGGTACTACAAATTTTATATTATCTGAAATGGGGAAAAAAAAATTAAGTTTTAAAGAAATTTTAGGAAAAGCTCAACAGAATGGATATGCAGAAATTAATCCAGCCAATGATGTTGATGGCGTTGACTCAGCACATAAATTATCTTTACTTTCAACTTTATGTTTTGGATCAACAATTAATTTTGATAATGTTACCTATAAAGGAATCACTAATATTGATATTGAAGACATAAAAAATGCTGAAAAATTAGGCTATAAAATTAAATTAATTTCTGAATCTGAAATTATTGATAATAAAATTATGAGTGTAGTAGAACCTAAATTAATTCCTAATGAATCTCAATTGGCAAATATAGACGGAGTGTTAAATGGAGTAAAAATTGAAACTGATCATTTACAGTCTTTAGTCTTAAAAGGTGAGGGGGCAGGCGGTCAGGCTACCTCAAGTTCAATTTTTTCCGATTTATATGAAATTGCCCTAGATACAAAATCTCCATCCCTAGGATATGCAATAAACAAATTAATTGATTATAAAAAATTAGATTTGTCAAATAAGTCAGAATCATATTATTTAAGAATTTTAGTTAAAGATATCTCTGGTGTGTTGGCTAAGATAACTTCTAATTTAAATGAAGAGGGAATTTCAATTGAAACAATATTACAAACTCCTGATAAAAATGGTTCTCAAGAGCAGATTCCAATAATTATTGTTACCCATGAAACCAAAAAGAGACTTCTTAGTAAGGCCCTTACTAAGATTGAAAAATTAGATTTTGTTTTAGATAACATTGCGGTTATAACAATAGATAAAAGTATAAATTAATTTGTATCCTCACACTTCTCTTTTAAATAATAAATGGAAAATAAAAAAATGTGATGAACGTGAATCATTGATGATTTCTCAAAGACATAATTTGTCAATAATGTTGGGAAAATTATTAACTTTAAGAAATATTAAAGAAAAGCAAGTACAAAACTTTTTAAATCCTATTTTTAAAAACAACATCCCTAATCCATTCAAGTTAAAAGATATGACTAAATCAATTAATCGAACAATCAAAAACATAATCAACAAGAAGAAAATTGGAATAATTGCTGACTATGATGTTGATGGATCTACTTCTGCTGCATTATTACATAATTTCTTTTCATTTTTGAAATGTTCAATTAGTGTAAAAATACCAGATCGCTTAAATGAAGGATATGGACCAAACAAAAGAATAATGGACGAATTTGCCAAAGAAAAAATCAATCTTGTTTTTTCAGTTGATTGCGGAACTACATCTTTTGAAATATTAGATCATTCAAATTACAAAGAAATTGATGTTATAATAATCGATCATCATATCAGTGAAAATAAACTACCTAATATTTATTCCATAATTAATCCAAATCGTTTTGATGAAAAATCCAAATTAAATGATCTTGCTGCTGTTGGGGTGACTTTTCTTTTTATTGTGGGTTTAAGAAAAATTTTAAGAGAAAATAACTATTTTGATGATAAAAATATTGAACCCAACTTACTAAAAAATCTCGATTTAGTAGCTTTAGGTACTGTCTGTGATGTCGTTAATTTAAGTGATTATAATCGAAACTTTGTAATTAAAGGATTGGAGATAATTAAAAAAAGAACTCATAAAGGCATTTCTCAAATTATAGATAACTCAAATATAAACCATTCTCCTACTGCATCTGATTTAAGTTTTATAATTGGCCCTCAATTAAATGCAGCAAGCAGAGTTGATGATTCTTTTCTGCCTTATAAACTCTTAGTTAGCAACAATTTAATTGAAATTGAAACTATTACAAAAAAAATTTTTTTGTTAAATGAAAAAAGAAAATTAATCGAAAGTAACATTTATGATCAAGCTTTAGTACAGGCAAAAAAACAAGTTAATAAAAAATTTTTATTAGTTTATGGCTTAGGTTGGCATAAAGGCATTTTAGGAATTATAGCAAGTAGATTGGTAGAAAGATTTAATAAACCCGCTATTGTAATTTCATTTGATCAAAATATTGGAATTGGGTCAGCACGTTCAATAAAACAGATAGATTTGGGAAATATAGTTCTCTTAGCTAAACTAGAAGGTCTTCTTTTAAGTGGTGGGGGGCACAAGATGGCGGCAGGTTTAAAAATTCAGAAAAATTTATTGGACAAATTTTATCAATATTTGTTACAAAGCTTTGGGCAATTTTCTGAATCTTTGTTTCAAAAAATTAATTTATATGATGTAAAGCTATCTGTTGATGAGATTAACCTTGATTTATTAGAAAATCTGGAAAATTTAGAACCTTTTGGAAATGGAAATGAGGAACCAAAATTTATTGTTCAAGGATTAAGAATCAATCATTGCAAAATTTTAAAGGAAAAACATATATTAATTTTCTTTAGATCTGATTATGGAATGGATATCAAAGGCATAAGTTTTAATAGTTTTGGAACAAATCTTGGTGAAAATTTAATCAATAATAAATCTTCCAAATTTGATTTTGGATGTTCTATAAAAAAAGATTGTTTTAATGGAATGCTGAAACCGCAATTAATAATTGAAGATGCGATGCCTGTTTACTAAATAATTTGAATTATTTTATTTAATAAACTATATAATCCACACATTGACCCCTTCGTCTATCGGTCAGGACACCAGGTTTTCATCCTGGAAAGAGGAGTTCGATTCTCCTAGGGGTCGCCACACTTATGATTTATTTGAAATTCCATAATATTAAATTTACTTAGAAATAAAAAGAATAATTAAGTTTTTAATATAATAGAACCAGTAGTTGTTCTTGACTGTAATTTTAGGTGAGCTTTGGATGCCTCTTTTAAATCAAAAATTTTTGTAATATTTCCTTTAATCTCCTTATTGATAATTTTATTGAAAAGAGTATTAGAAGAGTTTTCTAATTCTTCTCTATTCGAGTTATAGTGCATTAAAGTTGGTCTTGTATAATACAAGCTTTTGGGGTTAAAAGTTTTATGAAGATCAACTTGAGGGACCATTCCAGAAGATTGGCCAAAAGAAACCATTAAGCCTCTTAACGATAGACATTCAAGAGAAATATTAAAAGTATCTTTACCTACACCATCAAAAACTACAGGAACACCTATGTTATTTGTTATTTCTTTTACTTTTTCTACAACATTTTCTGATTTATAATTAATTATAAATGAGCAACCATTAGCCTTGGCTAATTCTCCCTTTTCATTTGTGCTGACTGTGCCAATCATTTTACAACCGATTGATTTCGCCCATTGACAGGCAATCAGGCCGACCCCACCAGCCGCAGCATGGAATAAAATATACTCATCTTTTTTGATTTGGTACAATCTTTCAAAAAGATATTCTACTGTCATTCCTTGAAGTAAAATAGATGCTGCAGTATCATTTGAAATAGAATCTGGAATTTTAATTAAGTTAGAGGTGGAAAAATCTCTAATTTCACAGTAGGCGCCTATAGGAACGCTTGCATAGCAAACTCTATCACCAATCTTAAATCTACTTACATTTTTTCCTAATTCAATAACCTCGCCAGAAGCTTCAAGGCCAGGACAAACTGGTAATTTTGTAGGCAGAGGGTAAATTCCACTTCTATGGTATGTATCAATGTAGTTTAAGCCAATAGATGTTTGCTTAATGCGCACATCATTGTCTAAAATTTTTGATTCTAAATCATAATCTACATATTCCAATACTTCAGGCCCGCCCAGTTTGGTAATTACTATTTTTTTAGGCATGAATAATTAATTATATTTTTTTAACTAACTATGCAAACATAATTCAGACAATTAAATTATAAAAATTAATTAGCAATCTGAGATTTTTTACGAAATTCTTCTAGGCATTCAGGATTGGCTATAGAATTCAAATTATTTATTTTTTCATTGTTAACAATTTTTTTAATTGCTAGTTCAACAATTTTACCACTTTTAGTTTTAGGAATATCTGAAACATCAATTATTTTTGCAGGTATGTGTTTCGGAGATAAGTTAGATTTAATTTTCTCTTTTATGATATTGATGAAACTTCCATCTAATTGAATGTTATTTTTCAATTTTACAAATAATAATATTATTGTATCATTATTGCATTTTTGCTCAACTGCCATACACTCCATAACGTTATTTATATTTTCAACGACCCTGTATAGTTCTGCAGTACCAATTCTTACACCTCCAGAATTAAGAGTCGCATCTGATCTTCCATAAATAATGTATCCATTGTTTTCAGTAGATTCTGCATAATCACTTTGATGCCATACATTGTTATATTTATTAAAATATTCTTTTTGCAATTTTATATTGTTATTATCATTCCAAAAAAATAAAGGCTTTGAAGGAAAAGAAGATTTACAAACTAACTCCCCCCTTTTTTTATGTATTTCCTTCCCCTCATCATCAAAAATTGCAACATCCATACCAAGGGCCTTACATTGAATTTCACCTGCATAAATTGGTAAATTAGGATTTCCTAGCACAAAGCATGAAACAATATCCGTTCCACCGCTTATTGAAGTTAATTGGACATTTTTTTTAATTTTTTCATAAACATAATGAAAGGATTCATGAACCAAAGGTGAGCCAGTTGAGGCGATTGTTTCAAGGTTTTTTAAATCATATTTTTTATAAATTTCTACTTTGTTCTGTCGTAATGTGTCTATGTATTTTGCGCCTGTTCCAAAGAAAGTGATCTTTTCATTTTGAGCTATTTCAAAAAGATGATCAATTTTTGGATAAAAAGGCGAACCATCATATAAATAAATTGTTGCTTTTGAAGCTAAACAAGAAACAAGCCAATTCCACATCATCCAACCACAGGTGGTGAAATAAAAAACTTTATCCTTGGGCTTAATATTACAATGAAGTTGATGCTCTTTCTTATGTTGTATTAAAGATCCTCCAGCACCATGCACTATACATTTTGGAACGCCTGTTGTCCCGCTTGAATACAATATGTTGAGTGGAGTATTAAAATTGAAATTTTCATATTTATCAAAAATCTGACTTTTGTTGATGATGTCAATCCAATTTTTATATTCAAAATTTACATTATAATTTTGAATTTTATTATCATAGGGGATAATGACTATTTGCTTTATACTTGGTATTTGATCTTTAATTATTCTTATATTTTCCAGCGTATTGATTTTGTTATTGTTATAAAAATAGTGATCAGAAATTAATAAAATTTTTGGTTCAATTTGCTTGAATCTGTCTATTATTGCTTGTGGACCAAAATCTGCTGAGCATGAGGACCAAATGGCTCCAATTTTTGCTGCACCTAAAAAAGAAATTACAGCTTCTGGTATGTTTGGCAATACGGCCCCAACTCTTTCACCTTTTTGGATTTTTTGATTGTAAAAATAGTGTGCAATTTTACTAACTTGTTCATCTAGTTGTTTCCAAGAAATACGCCTGTTAAACCCTTTTTCAGAATAAAAAACTATAGCGTCAGAATCATCTTTTATTTTAATTAAATTTTGTGAAAAGTTTAATTTAGAATTCTTAAAAAAAATTGAATTGATAAAATCATTCTCATTTTCTACCACCGGATCTTTATATTCACCTATTATTGACGTAAAATTCCATACTTCCGACCAAAATTTTTTTTTATTATTTATGCTCCATTTATGAAGTAATTCGTAATCATTGCCTTTAAAAAAATTTTTCTTATTAATAGAAGTAATGAATTCTGTTAAGAAATTATTTTTATCAGTTGGTGACCATAAATTATTTTCGGCCATTGATTAATTAGTTTTTTTTATTATATCCTTAAGTGTTCTAACTCTAACTATAACGTCAACATTATGTAAATTTAAACAGGCAGGAAAGGAGGGTAAGTCTAAATTAATATTTTCAGTTGGAATATCAACAACTTTTCCCTCATCTTCAATGTATAGATGATAATGAGATTTATAATCATTACAATATAATGATTTGTTTTGATCAACAACCACTTCTCTTATTATGCCTAATTTCGTAAATTGCTTTAATGTATTGTAAACTGTAGCAAGTGAAATTCTTCTATCTTCTTTTCGCACCTCTATATACAAGTCTTCAGCTGAGACATGTCTTTTACCTTTTTCAAAAAGAAGTTTAGCAAGAACCATTCTTTGTTTTGTTGGTCTCACACCGTTATTATTAAGTTTTTTTATTACTTTGTTATAATCGCTTAATGGATTATACGTTTTAATATTCTTAAGCATATATGACTGGACTTTATAGCTTTATTTTATGATTAAGTACATAATTTCTGCATTTTTCATTTACTTGGTATTTGGTTTAATAATTTTTCTTTTTCAAAGAAAAATTCTTTTTAATATTTCAGGCAAGCCTAACAAACCTGAAGATTATGAGTTAAGCAACATCAAAGAGCTTAAGATAAAAACCTCTGATGGAGTGGATTTATTAGCATGGTATTCAAAGCCGAATATTAATCAACCAATGTTGGTTTATTTTCACGGCAATTCTTTTGATATCGGTGAGAGGGCTTATAGAATTAAAAGATATATTAATAATGGTTGGGGGGTGTTGTTGCTGGCTTGGAGAGGCTATAGTGGAAATTTAGGTAAACCAACAGAGAGAAATTTATATATTGATGGTGAAACAGCCATTAAATGGATCATTGATAACTTAAATTATGATTATGAAAATCTAATAATATATGGGGAGTCTTTGGGTTGCGCTGTAGCTGTTGAGTTAGGGACTCGCTATAAGTTTAAATCCATTATATTAGAAGCACCTTTTACTTCTGCTCCAGATATAGCCAGGAAAAGATATAAAATTTATCCTGTCAAATACTTAGTTTTAGATAAATTTGATAATTATTCTAAAATTGATAAAATTTTATCTCCAGTATTAATAATTAGTGGAACAAAGGATGAAGTTATTCCTCATAGTCATAGTAAAAAACTATATTTAAAATCAAATAATCCAAAAAAAAATCTTTTTGTTGACGATGGTATGCACAACAATTTATATGATTTTAATATAGACAAGGAAGTGATTATTTTTAATTCTTAAAATAAGATATGCATATAGATTTAACAACAAGTTACATTGGAATAATTTCATTATTAATTTTTGCAGTTGCTTATGTTGCTGTAATGGCTGAGGAATTTTCTCATCTACGTAAGTCTAAGCCAGTTATCATATCAGCTTCTTTAATTTGGGGATTAATCGCATTTCATTATACTTCTTTTGGAGATCAATATAGCAAAGAAGTAGAGCATGCATTTAAGCATAATTTATTAGAATTTGCAGAACTTTTTTTATTCTTATTGGCGGCAATGACATACATAAATGCTTTGCAAGAAAGGAGAGTGTTTGAAGTTGTTCGTTATAAATTAATATCTAAGGGTTATAATTTTCGAAAATTATTTTTGTTAACGGGTATTATAACTTTTTTTCTATCACCGATAGCTGACAATCTAACCACAGCATTAGTGATGTGTTCCGTCTTACTTGCGTGCGGCAAGGGAAACCCTAAATTTTTATCTCTTGGATGTATCAATATAGTAGTTGCTGCAAATGCCGGAGGAGCTTTTAGCCCTTTTGGAGATATTACCACTTTAATGGTTTGGCAGGCAGGAATTGTTGAATTCTTTACTTTTTTTAATCTTTTTGTTCCTTCAGTAATTAATTATGCAATTCCAGCAACAATCATGTATTTTTTTATTAGCAATGAGAAACCAAATGTTTCAACGGATGTAGTTGTAATGAAAAGAGGGGGCAAGGTCATTATTTTTTTAGGATTGTTTACAATTTTTTTGGCAGTGAATTTTCATAATATCTTACATCTTCCTCCTATGCTGGGAATGATGTTTGGCTTAGGGATTCTTGGTTTCTATTCTTTTTACTTAAAACTTACGTTTGATAAAGATATAGATGATGAAAAATTTGATTTTTTAAGAAAAGTTTCAAAAGCTGAATGGGATACTTTGTTATTCTTCTTTGGCGTAATACTTAGTGTAGGTGGTCTAGGTTTCTTGGGATATCTGACATTAGTTTCTGAATTTTTATATGGCGGATTAGGACCTACTTATGCAAACTTTATTGTAGGAATTCTCTCAGCTATCGTTGATAATATTCCGGTTATGTTTGCTGTGATAACGATGAAACCTTCAATGGTAACTGATCAATGGCTGCTTGTTACCTTAACTACTGGTGTTGGAGGAAGCTTACTTTCTATTGGTTCCGCCGCAGGTGTTGCCTTAATGGGCCAAGCTAGGGGGCACTATACTTTTTTTGGACATTTAAAATGGACACCAGTAATATTTATTGGATATGTCGCGAGTGTTATAGTTCACATGTTCTTATCCGGACTGGCCGTATAAAATATATTGTCAAATATTAGGTAAATTAACAAGCTGACAATCAATATAATTCCAGCAACAAAGGTCGCTTCTTCAAATCTATAAGTTGAAATTAATTTATATAATAAACTAGGCATTGTTTGAAAATTTTCAGTCTTAAAAAATGAAATCACTGTAAAATCACCAAAGCTTAAGGCTGAAGCGAAAGAAAAAACGAATAGAATATTTTTTTTTATTAAAGGGAATATGATTTTAAAGAAATCAATATCGTTAATTCGAAAAGTTTCTTTTATATCGTTGAAGTTAATAAATATATTTTTTAATTTTGTGAAAAAAACGATTATTGAAAAAGGTAATATAAAAATACAATTTATCAGTATTACAGTGGCATAATTTACAAAATCTAAATATCTTAAATCCCCCAAAATTATAAAATACCCTAAACTTATTATTATAGGGGATATAACTAAGATTGTTGAAGTTAAAAAAAACAAAATTTGTTGATGAATTAACTTCGATCTAATAGACACTAAGGTTAGAGATATAATTAATCCAGAAATGGTTACCAATAATCCAGATGATAGGGATAATGCCATTGAATTAATGAAGGCATGAAAGAATAATTTATTAATAAAAAATTGCGTATTAATAATGTTTTGTAAAAAATTTATTGAAATGAAAAAAATTGGAGAAAAGAAAAATAAAGAGAATATCGCGATTATTAAAAAGTCTATTAATGAAATTAATTTATTTTTATTAAACAAATATTCAAAATTATCTGTTTGAATATCATAATAATTTGACCCCTTTAAGCTGAGGAATCCAATAATTAATAGAAATGAACATATCGCTATTTGTATAAAACTTATAATTATTGCTTTATTAAAATTAAGTTCAAAAAATATGGATTGATAAATAGCAACTTCTAATGTTGAATATCGAGGACCGCCCCCTAAAGCCATAACGATGGCAAAGCTTAAAAAACAAAGAATAAAAATTATTGAAAATATAGAAAAAAAATTTTGTCTTATTATCGGCCACTCCAAATATAAATAATTTTGCCAAAAACTAAAATTCATTGATTTGGCTACTTCTATGTATTTTTTTGGGATAGAATTTAAGTTTTGAACAAATATTCTTACTGCAAAGGGAGTATTTAACAATACATGGGCAATCAAAATCCCTTGTAATCCGAAAATAGTTCTTATGTTAAACACATCATATAAATTTGTGATTTTATTTAGTGCTCCGTTTGTGCCAAATAATCCAATTACGCTATAAACTATCAAAATTGATGGTAGTACGAACGAGTATCCGCTTAAAGATATTAATATCCTATTAATTAATTTTTTTTTTCGTCGAAATAAACTGATTGCGAAAGGTAGGGCTAAAACACAACTTATTAATGAAGATAAAAAAGCTTGTAAAAAGGTAATATATATTAATCTTAAATTATATTTACTTTGAATAAATTCAAATAAATACAATGAGTTAAATTCAATTTTGTTGAAAATTCCAAATATCGGTAAAAAAATTATAAAACCAAGAATTAATACAAAAAAAAAGTATAATTTATTTAACAAAATAATCTAAGAGGCATTGAGCCACTCGTCAATCCATTCTTTTTTGTTTAAATGAATAATAATTGGCTCTATTTGCAAAGATTTTTCAGGAATTTTAATTCTATTATAAGCCTCGGGCAGCTGATCACCTATATCAATGACAGGATACATTATATTTGTGGCTGGGATGGTAGATTGAAAATCATCTGAAAGCATAAAATTTATAAAATCAATTGCAATTTTTTTATGTTTGGATGATTTTAAGATTCCAGCAAATTCGATGCTTAAATAATTTCCTTCACTAAAATTAATAGCAGAGTAATCATAATTTTCATCGAACATTATATGTGCTGCTGGAGATGTTGTATAACTTAAAACTAAGTCAGCTTCGCCTGCTAAAAAAATGTTGTAATAAGAATCAGTCCATCCTTTTGTTACCGATATTATTTTCTCATTTAATTTTTTCCATTCTTTTCCTGCATTATTTCCATAAATTGATTTCATCCAAGTAAGCAAACCAAGACCTGGAGTGCTGGTTCTGGGATCTTGTATGACTATTCTAGCTTCAGTATTGTTAATCAATTCATGCATTGATGACGGGGGATTGGTGAATTTCTTATTATTGTAAACAAATGCAAAATATCCGTAGCTATAAGGCACAAACAATTTATCATTCCAGGTAATTGGCATGGATAAGATGCTCTCTAAGTCCTTTATATTATGATCAGTGAAAAGATTTGTATTATTTGCCTCCTCTAATAAATTCATATCCAATCCCAAAACAATGTCCGCTTTAGTTGAAGATCCTTCTAAAATAATTTTGGTGAGAAGGACAGCGGCACTATCAGCTGATACAAATTTAACATCAAGATTATATTTTTCTTCGAATTTCTTTTCTACGATAGGAGCAGGACCCCATTCAGAAATAAAAGAATCATAGGTATAGATGGTTAAAGTTTCTTTAGCTGATAAGCTAATATTGAAGATAAAAAGAAATAAAAAAAGAGATATTTTTTTCATAAATGTTCCTACGCCAGAATTACCTGGATCAGGTTCTAGGGTATAAATCTCAGCATTTAAGCACCCCGTCGAAAAATAAAATAACTGATTAATTTTAAATAGCAAACTAATTAATTGTTTTTTTTAATTAATCCCACTATAACGCGACTGTTTCGGGGAGTAGCGCAGCCTGGTAGCGCACCTGGTTTGGGACCAGGGGGTCGAAGGTTCGAATCCTTTCTCCCCGACCATTTGATTAAATATCAATTATGGAATTTTTGATATCAAAAATTTTTTATTTTCCAGTAAAATCAATTTCTTTTGACAAGGTAAATTCAATAAAAGTAAAAAAGTTGATAGGCCTTGAAAATGACCGAATTTTTTCCTTTTCAAGAAATGTTGATTTTGAAGAAGCAAAATTAATTGAACAAGATCAACATAAAAGATCTCTTCAAAAATTTCTTACTTTAAAAAATTCTCCTTTTTTGAATAAATATAACTTTTCTTTTAAGAAAGATGAACTCGTATTAAGAGAAAAGGATTTGGAAATTAAAAAAATTTCAATTTCAAAAAAAAAGGAACTAAAAGAACTTGCTGAGCTGTTAATTAAGTTAGAACCACAAATTAAACCTCCTGTTTTTTTATTGCATAATATTAAAAATCCTTTTTTTGATACAATGCCTGAAAACTCCATTTCACTTATAAATTTGAATACTGTTAATGAATTTTCACAAAAAATAGGCACTAAAATTGAATTTGAGAGATTTAGAGGTAATATTTATGTAAAAAATATGCCCTCTTGGTATGAAATGAAATTGATAGGGAAAAATATCAAAATAAATAATTGTAATTTTAAAGTAACGGAGGCTATTCCTCGTTGCTCAGCTACAAATTTAAAACCAAAAACTGATAATCATACTATAAATTTACCCCAAACCCTTAAAAAGATTTATGGTCATATTAATTTGGGAATTTTTTTAGAACCCCTGAATGATGGTGAAATAAAAGTTAATGATTCAATACAAGTTCTTTCATAATGTTAAAAATAATAAATAAGTGGAGACATAAATATAACAGTCAAATTAATGGATATTTTCTTATCCTTCCGTCATTTATTCTAATTTCACTCTTTGGAATATTCCCTATTTTTTATTCTTTATTCATCAGTCTCCATAAATGGCGTGTAAGAAAAGTTGAATTTCGAGGTTTTGCAAACTATGAAAAATTATTAGGTGATCCACTTTACGCTTTAATTTTTTTTATTGGCTTATGCCTAATATTATTATCATATTGGTTTTGGAAAGATTCATTTAAAAAAATAACTAATAGAATACTTATTAAAATATCTTCGATTATAATTTTATTATTTGCTTTTTATTTAATTGATGTGGGTTGGAATCAGATAATGCAAACTGGTGATGATCGATACCTCAATTCACTTATTCATAGTGCATACTATTCTTTCTTTGTAGTTAGCATTGAAATCATACTAGGTCTTTTAATTGCTTATGCTTTATTTCAAAAGATTAAAGGTAAGCAATTTTTTCAAATGTTCATTTTTATGCCATACATCACTCCCGCAGTTATGGCTTCAACTGTTTTTCTCATTATATTCAGCAATCGAGAAACCAGTTTTGCAAATAATATCATACATTTTTTTGGAGGATCTCCTCAACAATTTTTGGCTGACACAAGAACTTTGAGTGAGATTTTATTTGGGTTAAAGTTGGAAGGTTTATGGGCAGGACCAAGTGTGGCTATGATGACTGTGATATTTTTTGGTGTCTGGAATCATACAGGATATTATGCGGTTATTTTATTAGCTGGTTTAGGTGGAATTCCAAAAAATTTGTATGAAGCAGCAGCAATTGATGGAGCAGGGACTGTCTATATGTTTAGGAAAATCACTATCCCGCTTCTCTCCCCAATCATTTTTTTCTTAGCTGTTTCAGGTTTCATTTTATCATTCCAAGCTTTTAATCATATTTATGTTTTACGCACGCCTTTAGCCGGTGAAACATTGGATGTTGTTTCTATTAGTATTTTTGACAGTTTTTATGGACGCAATAAATTTGGATATGCCTCAGCACAAGCGATATGTTTATTTTGTTTGATTATTTTATTAACTATTTCTCAGTTTTTATTTTTTAGAAGGAAAATTCATTATGAGTAATTCCTTCCATATAAAAGGTTATCAGGTTATTTCCTATTCAATTTTAATAATTGTATTACTGGTTTCTTTCTTCCCTTTTTACTGGATGATATCAACTTCTTTAATGACTCTAGGAGAAACAATCAATAGATCAGTTTTTCCTGAAAAATTGCAATTTGTAAATTACTTAACAACTTGGAATGATGGAAAGTTCTCAAATTATTTACTTAATAGTGTTTTGATAACATTAGTTAGTGTAACTGGCTTACTTTCTACCTCTATTTTATCTGCTTATGCATTTGCAAAAATAAAATTTCCAGGAAGAGATTTATTGTTTTTTATTATTTTGGGTACAATGATGATACCAGAAATAGTAACTATTATGCCTCATGTATTAATTATAAGAGGGGATATTATTCCACTACCTTTTGGCCCTTCCTGGATGAATTCTTTACAAGGTATAACTGTTCCATTGATGGCGAATGCCTTTAGTATTTTCTTGCTACGGCAATTTTTTTTAAAATTTCCAACTGAATTGTGGGAAGCGGCGAGAATGGATGGTTGTAGCCATTTACGCTTTTTACTAACTATAGTCATTCCAATGAGCAAACCAATAATATTCACAGTGGGTTTGTTTGGTTTCATAAATGCTTGGAATTCCTTTATGTGGCCAATGATTATAACAACAACACCTGAATGGAGACCTTTAACTGTTGGAATTTATAGCTTTATCACTGAAGCAGGGTTTGATACTCACCTATTAATGGCAGCATCTGTTATAAGCATTATACCTGTTTTGATTGTTTATTTTTTCACGCAGAAACAATTCACTGATAGTATAGCTACATTGGGTATTAAGGGTTGATTCATTCACTTACTATTATTAAATTCCTGAGTAATAAAAGTTTAATATTTTATTAATATTTATTGTTAATATTTTTAGATTAATGGGGGTCTTTTATATGTTTATGTTAATCAAAAAAAATTCTTTATTCCATATAATGCTATTTTTTTTATTTGTATTTGGATTAGTATTATGTGCACAAAATAAAGTGTATGCGGAGGATTATGAAAATGTAGATCCTTCAGGTGTAACCATCAATTATTGGCACCAACATACTAAATCAAGAGAAGAAGCTATAAATACTATTGTTGATAATTTTAATAAAAGCAATCAATGGGGAATCACTGTTAATGCTGGTCATCAGGGACATTATGGTCAAATTTATGAAAAAATGCTGACTGTTGTAGGAACCAGCGAAGTTCCCGACATAGTAGTAGCTTATCAAAATCAAGCTGCTGATTACTATTTAGCCACTGGCGATGGTTTGGTTGATATGAGGCCATTAGTTAATAGTGCTAAATGGGGATTGAGCAGTGATGAATTAGGTGATTTTTATGAAGGTTTTCTTAAACAAGATATTTTTCCATCACTAGGTGGAGTTCGTTTAGGATTTCCCCCTAAAAGATCAATGGAGTTATTATATTACAATGAAGATTGGTTGACAGAACTTGGTTATTCAGGCTCACCAAAAACTCCTGAAGAATTTATGGATATGGCCTGTGCCGCTACCAAACAACCTTTCAGCAAAGCTACTACGCCTGAGAGTTCTGTTGGTTGGCTGATTGATATTGATGCCAGCACTTTTGCAAGTTTAACATTTGCTTATGGTGGAGATGTTTTTGATAAAGAAGCAGTTCAATATACCTATGACTCTCCTGAAGCTATAAAAGCTGGTAAATTACTCCATGAACTTGCAAGTAATGGATGTATGAAAACTTTTACTGAAAAATATGCTAATCAATCCGAATACGGAGCTGGAAATTCTTTGTTTTCTATAGGTTCGATTTCTGGTTTGAAATATTACAAATCAGCAGTTGAAAAAGGTGCTAACTTTAATTGGAATGTGGGACCACTAGGTCATTCAACTCCTGAACCAAGACAAAATCTTTATGGAGCTAGTTTATCAATTGGTAATTCTGGCGATCCAAAAAGAGCCTTGGCCTCATGGTTGTTCATGAAACATTTTACTTCACCAGATCAACAAGCATTTTGGGCTGAAAAATCTGGATATTTTCCATCTAGAAAATCTGTTGCTAGTATTATGAAAATGTCTGAACAGTATAAAAATGGTTTCAGTTTATTGCCTTATTCAATGTCTGAACCATCAGTACCCGCTTATGATGTTGTTAGAGGGGAAGTAGAAAAAGTAATGGCTGAGATAATCAAGGGTGGAGATCCAGAGTCTTTGTTAAAAAATTTAAACAAAGATGCCAACGAAATATTATCTGATATTTAGATATATATTTGCTTTAAATTAATTATTAGGGGGCTATAAAGCCCCCTTTATTATGATTATTGTTTGCTCTTTGGCTGATCAAAAAAGTATTTGTCAGAGCGTTAATGCCAGTCATTTAATTTCTGTTGTTGATCCGGGTTATCAACCAGAAACTCCTCATAATATTCAAAATCATCTAAAACTCGGGTTCGATGATATTATAGAAATAAAAGAAGAAAATACTATTTACAGAGTCCCTGGAATTTCTTCAAAACAGATATTGCCCAATCAAAATCATATTAATGACATCATAGATTTTGTTAACACTTGGGATCAATCAACCCCTATTGTTATTCATTGCTGGTGTGGAGTTTCCAGATCTATGGCAACAGCAATATTCATACTTTGCAATATTAATCCAGGAAATGCTGATAAAAATGTAAGATATATGAGATCGATCGCTCCACACGCTAATCCCAATAAACTTATGGTTTCTATTTTTGAAAGATATTTAAAAATAGATGGACAGATAACAGAAGCATTTAATAAATATCCTCATACAATTACTTATGATTGTGCAACAACATTTGCACCAGTGACAATTTTTAAGATAAAAGAACTAAAGGACTTTAGATGAAAGAATTTGTAAGAACAATTTTAGACTATCCCGTAAAAGGCATTCAATTTAGAGATATTACAACCTTACTTCAAAATTCTAAACATTTTGAAAAAGTAATCGATCAAATGACCGAACCTTGGAAAAATGAAAATATAGACGCCATTGTTAGTATTGAATCTCGTGGATTTATTATGGCAGGAGCAATAGCCTATAAACTCCATACGGCATTCATACCCTTTCGAAAGCCTGATAAGCTCCCTGGAGAAACTTATAAAGTTTCTTACACCCTTGAATATGGCTCTACAGAAATGCATGTTCATAAAGATGCTTTAAATGACCATACAAATGTTTTAATAATAGATGATCTTTTAGCTACTGGAGGTACTGCATTAGCGGCCATTGAGCTCATTAATAAATTTGAAAATATGAACATAGTTGGGGCAGGCTTTATAATCAATCTTCCAGAATTAAAAGGTGATCAAAAATTAATGTCCAAAAGCATCAAAATTCATTCATTAATGGAATTTTAATGGGTAAATTAAATAATAAGAATGCTATCATTACTGGTGGCAGCAGGGGAATTGGATTATCAATAGCTAAAAAATTAGCAAAAGATGGTGCTAATATAGCGATTTTAGCAAAAACTGATGCTCCCCATCCAAAATTGCCCGGCACTATATTTACAGCGGCAAAAGAAATCGAGGAATTGGGAGTTAAAGCATTGCCCATTAAAACAGATATAAGAATTGATGGACAAGTAGAAAAGGCGGTGGAAGAAATAATCAATAATTTTGGTTCAATTGATATATTAGTTAATAACGCGAGTGCTATTAATTTATTTAATAGTGAAACATTACCTATGAAAAGATATGATCTGATGCATGATATTAATGTCAGAGGGACATATTTATGTTCTAGAGCATGTCTTCCTTTTTTAAAAAAATCATCAAATCCCCATATTCTCAATCTTAGTCCTCCGATCAATCTAAAACCAAAATGGTTTGAAAATTTCACAGCTTATACTATGGCCAAATACGGAATGAGCATGTGCACCTTAGGTATGTCCAGTGAATTTAAAAAATATAATATCGCTGTAAATTCTCTTTGGACTAAAACAGCAATTAATACTGCGGCGATACAAATGCTTGGAGGTTTTGTTACACCAGAACAATGTCGAAAACCTGACATAGTCTCAGATGCAGCTTATGTCATTTTATCAAAAAATTCTAAAGAATGTACCGGAAACTTTTTTATTGATGAAAATGTATTAAAAGCAGAAGGTGAAGAAGATTTAGATAAATATGCAGTCAAGCCCGGATCAAAACTCTTTGAAGATTTGTATTTGGATTAATGTTTTGATCTATGTCAATTCAACGTAATAAATATTTTGTTATGAGGAAAAAATAAATATTTCATAATAATAATGAACTTAAATCACAATAAACCCTGGTTAAAAAATTACCCTAAGGGCGTCTCATCAAATATCAATTTTGATGAATATTCATCCTTGGTAGATATGATTGATAAAACATGTGATCGTTTCAGTTCAAATAAAGCTTTTACTAATTTTGGCGTATCACTTACTTTCAAAGAAATTTATGAAAAATCTTCAAATTTAGCCTCTTTTCTTCAAAATGAATTAAATCTAATAAAAGGCTCTCGCGTAGCAATTATGATGCCCAATATTTTACAATATCCAATAAGTACTTTTGGAATTTTAAAAGCAGGACTGATTGTTGAAAATATTAATCCCCTTTATACTTCAAGAGAGTTAGAAACACAGCTTATAAATTCTAAATCAGAAACTATAATCATTTTAGAAAGCTTTGCTCATTTGATTGAAAAAATTAAGCACAAAACCTCTGTGAAAAACATCATTATAACATCTGCTGGTGAATTGTTGGGAGTAAAAGGTTTGCTTATTAACTTTGTCCTAAGAAAAATTAAAAAAATGGTTCCAGATTATAAAATTGATAAATTTTATACATTTTCAAAAATCATAGAAAATAATCATAAATATGAAATACAAAAAATATCAAGTGAATTAGATGATGTTGCTTTTTTACAATATACGGGCGGGACATCAGGAACTATAAAAGCAGCAATGTTGACACATAAAAATATTTTATCAAATGTTTTGCAGGTTAAGGAATGGCTTGGACCACATTTAAAATATGGAGAAGACGTTGCTATCTGCGCCTTACCCTTGTATCATATATTTGCGCTGACTTGTAATTCACTCACTTTTTTTAATTTTGGTGCAAATAATATTCTTATTACTAATCCCAGAGATATTAAATCTTTTGTAAAAGAATTAAAAAAACACAAATTTACCTTCATTAGTGGGGTAAATACGTTGTTTAACAAACTGTTAATTGATAGCAACTTTAAAAATTGCGATTTTAGTAAATTGAGAATTTCCTTGGCTGGCGGAATGCAGGTTCAAAAAAAAGTTGCGGAAGAATGGCAATCTGTTACCGGAAATGTTTTGAGCGTAGGTTATGGCTTGTCTGAGACATCTCCCGCGGCTTCTATTGATCCCATTGGAGGGGTTGATAGATTTAGTGATAGTTTAGGCTTGCCATTACCTTCTACAGAAATATCGATTCAAGATGATGAAGGGAAGCATCTTAATTTTAATGAGCCAGGTGAAATTTGCATTCGTGGACCTCAGGTAATGAAAGGCTATTGGAATAATGCGGAAGAGACAAGTAACGTTATGACTTCAGAAGGATGGTTTAAAACTGGCGATGTTGGGGTTATGAATGAAGAAGGTTATACGAAAATAGTAGATAGAAAAAAAGATATGATCATTGTTTCTGGCTTTAATGTTTATCCAAATGAAATTGAAGAAATTGCTATGATGAATGAAAAAATATTTGAAGCTGGATGTATCGGCGTAAAAAATGGCGATGGTAATGAAAATATAAAATTATTTATATCGAAAGTTCCTGGGAAAAATTTAAATGTAGAAGAGGTGATTGATCATTGTAAAAAATACTTAACTGGATATAAGATTCCAAAATTTGTTGAATTTATAGATGAAATTCCAAAATCCAATGTAGGAAAAATTTTAAGAAGAGTGCTAAGGAAAAGAAATAATGGCTAAAGCTGTAATAGCAGGATATTCAAGATCGCCCTTTACGATAGCTAATAAAGGCAAATTAGTGAGCGTTAGACCTGAAGACATATTATCAGAAGTAATAAAAGATCTTGTTTCTAAAACAAAAATTAATCCAGAAGATATTGAAGACATTATTGCTGGATGTGCTTTTCCTGAAGGCGAACAGGGATTTAATATTGGAAAAATTGTTACATTTATGACTGGAATGAAAATAAACACCGCTGGTATGACAGTAAATAGATGGTGCGGATCTTCTATGCAATCTATCCATATTGGCGCTGGAGCTATAGCAATGCAGGCAGGTAAAGCTTTTATATGCTGTGGAGTTGAAAGCATGACCAGAGTGCCAATGCTCGGTTTTAACCCTATGCCACATCCTAAGTTATTAGATGACAATCCCAATGTTTATTTATCAATGGGAATAACTGCGGAAAATGTAGCAAAAAAATACCAGTTAACAAGAGAGGTCCAACAAGAATTTGCAATCTCAAGTCATCAAAAAGCCTCAGAAGCTGAAACAAAAGGTAATTTTGATAATGAAATTACATCGATTATTGGTTGTTCAAAAGACGAAGGAATAAGACCTTCAACAAATCAAGAAGTTTTAAATGGACTAAAACTTGCATTTGATGAGAAAGGAACAATTACTCCAGGCACAGCCTCACCACTTACTGATGGTGCTGCTGCTACGTTAATTTGTGATGAAGATTATGCCAAAGAAAATAAACTTGATATTTTAGCAAGGATTGTTTCCACGGCTGTTCAAGGTTGCGCCCCTGAAGTGATGGGATTAGGACCTATAGGTGCATCTGAAAAAGCTCTTAAAAGGGCAGGATTAACAATAAAAGATATTGATATAATAGAATTAAATGAAGCTTTTGCTTCCCAATCTTTAGCTTGCATAAGAGATTTAAATATTGATGAAAAAAAAGTAAATTTAGATGGTGGCGCTATTGCCTTAGGACACCCCTTGGGCGCAACTGGTGCAAGAATTATAGGAAAGGCTGCTGAGCTATTAAGGAGAGAAAATAAGAAATATGCCCTATCTACCCAATGTATTGGTTTGGGGCAGGGCATAGCTACGGTTCTTGAATCCGTAAATTAATGTTTAATAATATAACGGTTATTGGCTCAGGATTAATGGGTTCTGCGATAGCAGCTCATTTAGCTAATGCCGGTTGTAAGGTTAATCTTCTTGATATAGCTGATAAGAAACACGAAAATAAAAATCATTTAGCTGATCTTGCACTAAATAAATTAACTAAAATAAAACCAAGCCCACTTACACTTAAATCTAACTTAAAACTTATTAAAATAGGAAACATAGATGAAAACTTAGATGTCATTAATGAAAGTGAATGGGTGATCGAAGTTATAATAGAGAATTTGGAAATTAAAAAAAATTTATATAAAAAAATTGATGAAATTATGCAGGATGATTTAATAGTTTCCTCCAATACTTCTACAATACCCATTAAATTATTATCAGAAGGATTATCAAATAAATTTAAAAAAAATTTTCTGATCACCCATTTTTTTAACCCCCCAAGATACCTTAAATTATTAGAAATTGTAAAATCAGATGATACAGATAATGGAATTGTTAAAAAGATAAATGATTTTTGTGATATTAATCTAGGCAAAACTGTTATTGAAACTAAAGACACTCCTGGATTTATTGGAAACCGTATAGGGATATTTTGGATCGAACGAGCAGCAGTTGAGGCTATTAAATCTGGTTTAACTGTTGAAGAGGCTGATTCGACTATAATGAACACCTTTAAAGTACCCATGACTGGAGTTTTTGGATTAATTGATGTTGTGGGTTTGGATTTAATACCTCCTGTAGTGAAATCATTATTATTAAATATTCCAAAGAGTGATTACTACCATTCTGTTCATAAAACACCTGAAATATTTCAATTTATGCTTGAAAATAAAATGATTGGGCGGAAAGGGGATGGGGGGTTTTATAAATTAATAAATATAAATAATAAAAAAATTAAACACTCTCTTGACTTAAGTACACGTGAATATCAAATATGTTCAAAACCCAAAATTATAAATAAAAATTTGAAAAAATTCTTGGATAAAGATGATAAGTTTTCCAAATATGCCTGGAATGTCTTATCAGAAGTTCTTTATTATGTTTTAACCATTGCTGAAGAAATTTCTCTTGATATAAATTCCATAGACGAAGCTATGAAAAATGGATTTGGTTGGCAATTAGGTCCATTTGAAATTATCGATAAAATAGGAGTTTCTTTTTTAATAGAAAAACTAAAAGATTCAAAAAAAACAATTCCAAGTATTTTAAATGACATAGGTGAAAATAAATTTTATCAACTTGAATCTAATCAAATCAAATATTTTGATTTTGTGTCAAAAAAATATGCAACCCTTAATAGATTGAAGGGGGTTTTATTGTTAACTGACATTAAAAAGACCAATAAGCCTTTAAAGAAAATTTCTACTGCTAGTTTGTGGGACATAGGAGATCAAATAACTGTTTTTGAGATACATAGCAAAAGTAATACTCTTGATATGGCGACTATGGAATTCTTGAATCAATGTATTGACATTGTTACATCTTCTTTCAAAGCAATGATCATTTATAATGAAGGAGAATTTTTTTCTGCAGGTGCTAATTTAGGTGAAGCGTTGTTTTTAGGCAATATTGGCTTGGATAAAGAAGTTGAAAAAAACATACTGCTTAAAGGTCAGGAAGTTTATTCTAAATTAAAATACTCTAAGTTCCCTGTTATAGCGGCTCCTTTTAACTTAGCCCTTGGCGGTGGATGTGAAATTATTTTACACTCCAATTATGTTCAAGCACACATAGAATCATATATTGGATTGACAGAAGCCGCATTAGGAATTCTTCCGGCCTGGGGAGGGTGTAAGGAATTGTTATCAAGATTTTCCTCAAATAAAAAGATTCCAAAAGGCCCTATGCCTGCAATTATTAAAACTTTTGAATTAATAGGGATGGCAAAAGTATCTACTTCGGCACATGAAGCTAAGAAAATTGGCTTATTAAAAGAGACAGATGGAATCACCATGAATAGAAACCGCTTACTGTTTGACGCAAAAATGAAAGCTATAGAAATGTCAAAAAATTACAAAATTCCGGAAAAAAATATTTATTGTCTTCCTGGTAGAACGGCACTTTCGGCAATTAAATTGTCATTAGAGAATATGAAATCAAACGGAGCTATTTCTCAGTATGATAAATTTATTGGTGAAAAAATTGCTTATGTTTTATCAGGAGGAGACACTGATATTACAAAGGAATTATTGGAAGAAAATATATTAAAATTAGAAAAAGATGCTATTTATAATTTAATGAAAGAAAACTTAACAATAGAAAGATTAGAACACATACTCGAAACGGGTAAGTATTTAAGAAATTAATGCAAGTTTATAAAGCGCCACTTAAAGATTACAAATTCTTAATTAAAGATTTTCTAAATTCATCTACGACAGATTTAATTTTAAACAATTCAGATATCGATCAAAGTGATTTAGAAATGATTTTAGATGAAGCAGCTAAATTTTGTGAAGAAGAATTGCTTCCAATAAACCAATCATCAGATTCAGAAGGTTGTATTTTTAACAAAGGTAAAGTAGCAACTCCAAAAGGATTTATAAAAGCATATAAAAATTTTGTTGAAAATGGATGGCAAGGAATATCTGTTGAGAAAAAATATGGAGGACAAAATTTACCATACTTCGTGAATATGTTTTTAGATGAAATGATAAGTTCAGCAAATATGTCCTTCGGACTTTATCCTGGCTTAACTTCAAACGCGATTGACGCGATTGAAAAAAGTGCTTCTAATGAAATAAAAGATTTGTATTTGCCAAAATTGTCAACTGGGGAGTGGACCGGAACTATGAATTTGACGGAACCGCAATGTGGAACAGATTTGGGTTTAATTAAAACTATGGCGAGCCCACAAGCGAATGGTTCTTATAAAATTACTGGGACAAAAATTTTTATCACTTGTGGAGAGCATGATTTATCAGAAAACATAATACATCTTGTTTTAGCCAAAACTCCAAATTCACCTGAAGGAATTAAAGGGATAAGCATGTTTGTGGTACCTAAAATTATTCCTGACGAAGAAGGGAACTTGGGTGAAAAAAATTCATTAGAATGCAGTTCAATAGAAAAAAAAATGGGAATTAATGCAAGCCCGACATGCGTGATGCATTATAACGAAGCAAAAGGCTGGTTAGTTGGCGATCTTCATAAAGGTATGAAGGCAATGTTCATTATGATGAATGGTGCAAGATTGATGGTGGGTGTTCAGGGATTAGGTATGGCTGAAATTTCTTATCAATCAGCTCTTTATTATGCAAAAGAACGTTTGCAAGGGAGATCTTTAAAAGAAACGAAAAATCCTGATAAACCAGCTGATCCTATATTAGTTCATCCAGAGATAAGAAAAAATTTATTAAAAATTAAAACACTAACAGAAGGAATAAGAGGTCTTATGGCCTGGACAGGTTTGCAAGTTGATATTTCTAGAATTGAAAAAGATAAGTTTAAGAAACAACATTCCGATGATTGGATAGCATTAATGACTCCTATTTTAAAATCATTTTCAACTGAAGTAGGTTGTGAAGCTTCCAGTCTAGCCGTTCAAATATATGGTGGTCATGGATATATTAGGGATCATGGAATAGAGCAACTTGTTAGAGATGCTAGGATAGCTCCTATTTATGAAGGGACAAATGGAATTCAAGCATTAGATCTAGTAGGGCGAAAAATGCCAATGCATACTGGTCGTTTGTTAAAGTCTTTTTTTCATGTTGTAAAAGAATATTTAGAAAAAAATAGTTTTAATTATAATTTGAGTGAGTTTATTCCACCATTAGCTAAATCATTTGGAAGACTTCAGCAAATTACTAGTTTCATTGCATTAAAGGGTTTGAATGATCCTGATGAAGCAGCGGGTCCTGCCACTGATTATCTAAAGATGTTTTCTTTAGTTGCAATAGGCTATGTATGGACACAATATGCGGAAATTTCTTATAATAAAGGAAAAGAAGATCCCGAAGGTTTTTACAAGGCCAAGATAGAGTCAGGAAAATATTATATGTCAAAAATTTTACCAGAAACAGGATCTCTTATGTCTAGCATTTTATCTGGTGCAAAATATTATAATGAATTTGATGATAAATATTTTGATTCAGGTTTTGCTTTATGACTATCAAAATTTACAAACCATCCAAAACTGCTATGCAATCAGGTTTAGGTAAAACAAAAAAATGGTTAGCAGAATATATTTCTGATGTAGATAACGTTAAGGATTCATTAATGGGATGGAACAGCTCTCTTGATACACAAAATCAAATTAAAATTTTCTTTGAAACAAAAGAACAGGCAATAGCTTGGGCAAAAAATAGCAATTATCAATTTTATGTTGAAGAGCCAAAAATTAAAAAAATAAAACCCAAATCTTATGCATCAAACTTTGATATAAATCGCAAAGAGCCTTGGACACATTAATATTACTAAGAAGTAAAAATCTCTAGTTTAAAGCATTATTTGTGATAAAAACAATTTTATGCGCTCTTAGCTCAGTTGGATAGAGCATCGGTTTTCTAAACCGAGGGTCGCAGGTTCGAATCCTGCAGAGCGCGCCATTAACTATTTTATTAAATAAAAAAAATTAATTTGAGATATAATTTAACCAGTTTTTAAGTTCTTTATTTCTAATT
>JAGFWP010000043.1 GCA_017639935.1 Pelagibacteraceae bacterium | reverse complement strand
AAATGTATTCTTGTAAAACAATCAACGTTAAAATCGCAATTAGCAATGAGGACCCCCCTCTCGCAATAGGATAAACAAAGGACAAATCACCAAACTTATAAGAGTAAATTACACCCAGTCGGTAAAATCCATGCAGTATGACACTTGCAATAATAAAATACCAAATTTCTAAGGGAGGAAAGGGGACAAAAAAAACCAGAGGTGTGAAAACAATAATTTCAACAATGCAGGTCATTCCCATAATGCTAAAAGAATTGTGGTGCTTGACTATTGTGCTCCATCCGGCATGGCACAAGGCTGCAAATAAAATTAATAAAAAAACAATTGAAGTGTTCAAATTATTAAGTTGTAAATTTTTTAATAATTAAGATACAAAATTTATGGTCTTTCTCCTCGAGCTAGACGCTGGTTCACATCTTCGACAACAGGTTCAATATCGGCGATGCTGTCTATCACATAGTGAGACCCGGCCTTTTCAAGCATGTCTTTTGTTTTTGCTAGTCGTTTTGCAATTTCATCATCAGAGAGTTTTTCTCCATCCTCGGGCGTATCAACGTCCATATAGTTTGAGTACCGTGTAACACCAACTCCCCAGCAACCAGCATTTACAGCTTCACCCACGCCTGAAACTGTATCATCAACCTTGATCACTGAGTGAATAGGAGTGATATTCAACATATCCAAGTTCTTAAAAACCATATGAGGGGAAGGACGCGCTCCATTAATCACTTCATCTCCGGCAACGGAAGCATCAGGTTTATAACCTTGTTTAGCCGCATCTTCCTCCAGTATATCAACCATTGCACGAAGAAAACCCGTTGTGCTTCCGATTTTGATGCCTTTTTTTTGTAAACGTTGAGTAACCTCGGCAACTCCCGGCAGGAGAGTTGTGTATTTTCTCAAACAATCAAGTTGCAAAGGAACAAAATCTGCAAACATTCGATCAACATCACTTTGATCAGGATATTTGCTATGAACATTTTTCCATCGTTCTTTAATTTCATCAACTTCTGTTAGTGCTTTAATGTGAAGGTCTTTTCGCAAACCCATGGGACCACGAGCTTCGGCCATAGAAATTTCAACATTTTGACGTTTAAAGACTTCAACAAAAACAACCGCTGGAGCAACAACATAGGCATCAGCTGTCGTACCACTCCAGTCAAGAATTAGTGCCTGAACTTTCCCCCGATATCTCTTTTCTTCAACGTATTTGTTCATTAATTTTTCTCCTTAAATAAAAGATATTTTTTCTAATTATTTTATATCTAAATCTATCATATTTTTCTATTCAATACTCAAGGAGATATTTTAAAATAAAGGAGTGAATTAAATTCTTTCAACAGGTCTATACTCACACGTCCGTGAACCTTTCCTTGTTTTCCTTTAAATATTGCACTTCCTTGTGTAGGGAAAATTCCTTCGTGCCATATATTAGGATGAATATATAACCCTTGAGATCCATTAAAATAAAATGCTATAAAATTATTAGGCTGAATGTCGTCGCCCGGAAGTGCAAGTGGAGAAATAAATGATTTTTTATCATTGGGAAAAAATAATTGACCTCCATCAGGGTGATAATTTACATGCCAAATATATATTCTTTCAGGATCGTCTTTAGTTAAATTTTTATTAGGCTCGTTTGGATCATAACTATAGCCAAGTAAGTATTTTCCATCTTGATCGTATTCACTTTTATGTTCCACTGCATTATTTCTGCCATATAAAATACCCTTATCCCACCATGCCTCAAACGGTCCCTCAGTCGTTCCACCTTCATTGCCCGTACCTTCATCAATTTCTCTCCATCCTTGTTTAGGCCATTTTGCAATTTCAATTTCACATTGGTCGAAATCATCAACCAAATAACCATAACCTTTAAGATTATCATTTGTTGCTTCAATAATAGGAATTTCAACATTATTAATAGAAGACATAAACTTTAATTTAATTGTATGTTTAATTTTTCTATTGTTTCGTTAATAGCTTCAAGGGCTTTATACATGTCGTTTGAGGTTAAATGTCCTATGCATCCAATCCTAAATGTATTCGCAATTGTCAGTTTTCCTGGATAAATTAAAAAACCTTTTTCGCTTAAAGAATCATAGAAATGATTAAATTTAAAATTTGGATCATCAGGTTGTATGAAAGTGATGATGATTGGTGCCTGAAGATGATCAGGCAATAATTGTTTAAAGCCCATTTCTTTCATTCCTTTACATATAATATTACAATTTTGTATGTATCGACGATGCCTGCCTTCTATGCCTCCTTCAGCATTATGTTCTTTCAATGCTTGATAAAATGCAGCTAAAACATGAGTTGGAGGGGTAAAGCGCCACTGATCATTTTTCTCCATAGCATACCACTGATCAAATAGATCTAAGCTTAAAGATTGACAATTACCCTTAGTATTTTCAATAATAGTTTTTTTCATTAGAACAAATCCCACACCAGGAACTCCCTCTAAGCATTTGTTTGAAGAGGCCGCCACAGCATCAAATGATAAATTTTTTACACTTAAGGGCAATGCCCCAAAAGCACTCATAGCATCAATGAAAAAAGACAATTTTTTCTTATTAATTAAATCAGCTATGGCCTTAATCGGATTTAGTATTCCTGATGTTGTTTCACAGTATACACCAAAAACATGAGTCAAATCTTTATTACTATCAATAATACTTTCTATTTCCATTAAGTCATGTATTTCGTGTTCAGCGACTTCATACACAATGTGAGGACGATTATGGTATTCACATATTTTTTTCATTCGTTGTCCATAGGCGCCATTGATTAATATTAATATTTTTGATTTTTTTTCTGTGAGAGAACCAATCATTGCTTCAACAGCAAAGGTTCCACTACCTTGCATAGGAACACATTCAAATACATTTTCTCCGTCAATGAGTTCGATAAGTGATTTTCGGATAGATTTATTTAATTCAATGAAATTGATATCACGCGAACCCCAATCACGCAGCATTGCTTCTTTTGTTGTTTTAGATGTTGTAAGAGGTCCCGGAGTTAATAATTTTTTATCCATAAGAGAACTTAGCATCATTTTACATTTATTTAAGTGATAGTTTTTTATATGAATCGTTAAACTTAGTTAAGTTTTCTTGAGTGTATCTTGAATAGTTAAAATCAATTTTAGAGGTTAATTCAGATACCATGCTCCACATTGTTTCTCTAAGCAATGAAGCACATTTTAAAGAATAGTATTGTGACAACAATTCTTCATTTATTTTTTTTTCAAAATAATTTTCCAATAAATATGATTCCTCCTCTCCAGAAAAATTACTGTTGGATGCAAGTCCACCCAAGTCAAACAGCGGAGTATTAAATCCGGCATACTCCCAGTCAATTATCCATAAGCGAGTTCCATCATCCAGAAAATTAGCAGGAAGTAAATCATTGTGGCCAAAAACTATCTCATATGGTGAGGAATTCATCTCTAGCTTGTCTGCTTGGGATAACAAATCTGGAAGCAAGTGCGTGTATGAACTTTTATGATCTTTTAAAAATTTTACATAGTTTTTTATTATATGGAAAACCCAAAAAATATGTGATTGTCCGTAAAGTTTTTTTGGAATTTCATAATGTATTTTTTTAAGAAGAGGAACAATTGATTCTAACCTACCCTTTATTTCCTCAGCTGAAAGAGTAACCCCTTCAATATAATCAAGAATTAAAACACCTTTTGAATTGTACACAACAGCGGGACTCACGCCAACCTCATAGGCAGCCTTGTTTGTTATCAGTTCATTAGATCGTGAAACGTTGTGTTCGGGAATATCATTCCCCAATCTTACAAAAAATTTTTTTGATTTTTCTTGAACCAAAAAATTTTGATTAGTGATTCCTCCATCAATGGTTTTAATATTAATGTCACCTTTCCAGACAGGCAATGAGCGGATTAATATTTCAATGCTATTATTCATAAAAAAATAATAAAGAGTAATTAATAACTAGATTTATCCAATCGTCCAACTGATGTTGCAAGTTGAGCGAGTTTGGCATCAATCCACCAGGGCCGCAAACCCATATCCTCCGCTGTTTCCTTTCGCATGACGGCATTACGAATAGTTATGGCGCCAATCCATCTAAAAGGTTCAGGAGGAAACAAACCAAGAGGACCTTTACAAAATGAACTTCGCGTCCATTCGTTATCTTCATCCAAAACCATAGAAGATAATATTTTTCCTCCCACATAGGTTGGTAATATGCCGTTACCTGAATAACCAAAACCATAAACAATATTAGATTTATCCTTTAAACGACCAAAAAAGGGAAAGCCTGTTTTAGTCCGCTCAGACGGCCCATTCCAAGATTGCATAAATGGAACAGAACAAAGTGAAGGAAAAAATCGATCAAAGGAATTTTTTAATAATTCTTCATACCGACTTGCCTCATCATAGGCTTGTATGACTTTATTATTAAAGGAAAAAAGATTGCCTCCTTTTCCCAACATTAACCGCCCGTCAATCGTCGTGCGGTAATAGTGTGTAAATAAACGCGTGTCTAAAATTACTTTTCCATCTGTAAAACCAATTTGATCTAATTGTTCAGGAATGGGATCAGTGATGATCATATCAGAAGAAACTAATACAACTGCGCGAGATAAAGATGGAAAATATTGGGGCATCCAGACATTAATAGCCATAACAACTTTATTTGATGTGATTGCCCCCCTTTTTGTTTGCACAACAACTTTTTTATTTTCTTCAATCTTAATCATGGGAGTATTTTCAAAAATTTGCACCCCCTTTTTTTCTGCTATCTTTTTTAACCCGCGGACCAGAAGACCAGGATGAAGACTGCCGGAGAGAGGAGAAAAATAACCATCAATGTTTTTTTGCGACCCCGAATGTTTTTGAACCTTTTTCTTTGACCATCTTTCCCAATTATTAATTCCCTTCCTTTCTAAATCCTTAACTACTGCTTCAAATCTCCCTATTTGCGCTTTATTAGTTGCCGTATATAGATTTCCATCCAAACGAATTTGCGCATCAATATTATTTTCATTACAAAAATATTTTATTTCAAAGAGCGCTTGTTCGGTTGCTTTTACCATTAAAATGGCATCAGCTTCACCTACGATTTTTTTCATTGCAGAAAATTTCGGCGATACAGGAAGCATACATCCGCCATTGCGTCCAGATGCGCCACTTCCGCACAACCCCTTATCAATTATTGCAATATTTAAGGATGGTTGTTTTTTTTTTAACTGAATTGCAGTCCATAGACCAGTATAACCCCCTCCCACGATGCAAATATCAGTATGAAGATTATTTTTTAATTTATTAATTTTAGTTTTCTTCTCTTTTTTTAAAGCGTCTGAAAACCAAAATGGCAGTATTGTTGTCATGAAATTACAATTCTAAATTTTATATCATTTTTTACGCCATGCTTGTGTCTTGAAGAGTATTTTTTTGGTTAAAATAATATAGACAATTCTAACGAATGCATTAGTGTAAAAAATCATCATACCCATAGCCGCGGCAGGGGCTATGTCACCAGCATCATCCATGTTTAAGATTGCTACTGATGCCAGGTTTGTGTTGGCACTGTATAAAAAGACAACTGCGGATACTGTGGTCATTGCATTGACAAAAAGATAAATGCTAATTTCAAAAATTGCCGGAAGGCAGATCGGTGTCGTTACACGAAAAAAGGTTCGATAAAATGGCTGCTTGAGTGAAGCAGACACCGATTCAAACTCTTTGTCTATTTGTTTCAAGGCTGTTACTGCGGTTAGATGGGAAACAGTATAGAAGTGTACAATTGTACAAATTACCAGAATGGACATTGATCCATAAATGAAATGCAGTGGATTTGCTGGATTATTAAAGAAAAAAATATACGCAAGTCCCAAAGTCATACCAGGGACTGCCATGGGCATCATTGCTAAAAAATGAAATATATTTCTGCCCAGATTCATTCCTCTGCCTTTTTCCACAAGATACGCGCCACAAAAAACAATAATGGTACCAAAGAGGGCTGTGTAAACTCCTAATCGTATAGAATTATAATATGATTTCCACCCCCCTCCATCCATGAGATCAAACTGATAATTATTTAAGCTTAAGGACATATTATACGGCCACATTTTTACGAGTGCAGCAAATTGGCACATACCCAGGATAGTAACTATAAAAATTGATACAAGAAAACAGTATAAAAACATTGATAAATCAAAACCAATTTTTTTCTTGGGTTCAAAAACAACAGCTCTTGATGATAAAAGTGTAACTTGTTTTTTTTGTACAAAACGATCAACAACAAAAGCGCACATAGCAGGAATAAGAAGAACGACACTGACGACAGCTCCCATTTGTAGATTTTGTTGTCCAATGACTTGTTTGTAAATATCTACTGCTAATACATTAAATTTTCCTCCAATAACTTTTGGAATACCAAAATCAGTGATTACCAAAGTAAAAACAACAAAGGCGGCACTAATTAATCCATAGCGAATGCCAGGCAATGTTACACTAAAGAAAATCTTTAATGGACTTGCCCGCAAGGATATTGCAGCTTCATACATTCGTGCGTCAGCAATAGAAAATGCAGTCATAATAATTAGTAGCGCATGAGGAAAAGTATAAAAAGTTTCTGCAATAATGATACCAATTGGGCCGTATATTGAGTGTCCAAATAATGCCGATCTGATTACACCTTGATTACCGAAAAGATAAACAAGGGCAATACCTGCAAGAAGCGAAGGTACCAAGATTGGTATCATTGCAATAGTTTTAAAAAAAGTTTTACCAACCATGCAACTTCTTGTTAGGGCATAAGCAAATGTAAAAGCAAGGGAAACAGTGATAATAGTTGTAATAATAGAAACAAATAAACTGTTATATATTGAATAAAATAGAGCGGGCGTTGAAAAATAATGAATGTAGTTTTCTATTCCGACAAAAACACCATCTCTGTTGTCAAGACTTTTTGAAAACATGGCATAAAGGGGAAAGGCAACAGCAATAATCAGATAAAGAGCAATGATTCCCATAAATAAACGCATCTGTAAATCATCGCGACTAGCTTTAAATGTAACTTTATGTTTAGGAGTATTATTAGATGCTAGGCTTTGATTGGTCATTGCTTATAATAAAATAAATTATACTCAAGATGAGACAGTAACAATATCTATATGCAAAAGCCGACCAAAAAAATTATTAGTCGGCTTTAAATGTATTTATAACTATCTTAAGTAGCGTTTACTTAGGATCTGACTTGGAATCATATCTTTTTTGCCATTCCGCAAGTATTGCCATTCTGTTAGCTGCAGCCCATGCAAAATCATTATTAATCATTTTCTCAACAATATCTGGTGGAAAATTTTCAACAGGTTTTGCAACGCCTGGCATAGCAACAACAGCATATTCTTGATTGTAAATTTCATTGGACTTTCTTGTTACAGACCAATCAGCTAATTTTTTTGCTGCATCAAGATTTTTTGTATTGTGCACAATACCGAAAGCTTCCACTTCCCAGCCTACACCTTCTGACGGTGCAATGACTTCAAGTGGCGCTCCCGCATTTTTGGACTTAGCTCCACGATAGGCAAAAGATATCCCGATCGGAGTTTCTCCTGCAGCAGCAAGCTTACAAGGTTTGGATCCTGAATGAGTATAGCGTGAAATATTTTCATGCAATGCATCCATAAACGCCCATGCCTTTTCTTCACCCCATATTTGTATCCAACTGGATACATCCAAAAATCCTGTACCAGATGAATTTGGATTTGGCATAATCACATGTCCAGCATATGCTGGATCAGTTAAGTCGCTCCAGCTACTAGGCACTGGAAGATTATGCTTTGCTGCTTCAACTGTATTGTAGCATACCGCTGCTATCCATGCTCTTTGACCAACCCATTGTGGAGGGTTATTTGCCGGGTCAACAAAAAGTGGATCTAGCGCATCTACGCCTACAGGAGCATATCCTTGAAAATATCCTTCGTTCGCCAAAAGCACTAGACTTGTCGCCGCTAAACCCCAAACAATGTCTGCTTGTGGATTATCTTTTTCAGCTAGCAGTTTTGCAGTTACGATTCCTGTTGAATCCCTTACCCAACTGATATTAATATCTGGGTAGTCAGATTCAAATTCTGCCTTAAACATGGCTAGCTCATCAGCTTCAACCGCTGTGTAAACAAGCAAATCCGTTTTAGCAAATGAAGATCCACAAAAGGCAACAAAAGTAACGAAACCAATTATTACATTTAGTATTACTCGATGTATTTTACTCATGAGAATTTTTCCTCCTTTAATTAAAGTAAGAACATATTAAGCATCATTTTACTTTATTGTTAAGAATTTATTGAAATATTATTAAGCTATATAAATAACAGATATTCCCAGAAAGAATATTATTGCTGAAATTATACGTAAAAAGCTAAATTTTTCTTTTAAAAAAATAAAGCCAAATAAAGTTGCAATAATAATACTCGCTCCTCGAATAGAAGATACATAACCAACCTCAGTATAATTCATTGACCAGATAATTATACCATAGGCGCTACAAGACATTATTGAGGCTAAAATAATTAAGCCAAATCCTTTTAGTTGAATGTTCAATAAATCATTTTTATTTTTATAATAAATGTAGGCAAAAATTAGCCATCCATCTAAGACAAACAGCCAAACAATATATGAAAAATTATTATCTACACTACGAACGCCTGCACCATCGCATAATGTATATAAACTAATTGTAAATGAAATAATCAGAGCTAGTTTCAGTACATCTAAATTAATTTTATTTTTTATATCCGTGAATGTTAATAATAATAATCCAAAACTTACTATTAAAATCCCGATCCATCCTGTTGAAGACACTTTGTCTTGTAAGAATAATGATGACAGAATTGTTACAAATATTGGAGAACAACCTCTTGAAATTGGATACACATAAGACAAATCCCCCTTGTTGTATGATATGCCCAGATTTATAAAATAATAATTATGTAGCACAACTGACCCAATTATAAAAAACCATGTGATACCTGTTGGCAAGGGAACAAAGAAAATAAATGGAATAAAAATAATACTTTGAAATAATAATTTAAAGCCTATGGCACTCAGCGAATTGGTGAAAGATTTAATTATTAAGTTCCAACCAGCATGTAATGTGGCAGCAAACAAAATTAAAAAAAAAATATTTGATTCGCTCATTTTAATAATAAATTTTTTTAAAATTATGTTAGAGTCTCTCTTAAGGCAACAAATAATAATGTGCAATAAAACAGATAACTTTACAATCTCCTGTTATTAATTATTAATAAAAAAATAGTAATAGTGGCATTTCTTATTTATTTATTTTGTAGATAATAGTAAGTTGTTGTATGTTAGAAAAAAAAGAAGAATCTTATTTAGTAACTAACAATCTCTCAAAGTCATTTGGCGCTTTTGAAGCAATTCGGAATATTTCAATTAATATTCAAGAGGGAGAATTCGTTTGTTTTCTTGGTCCCTCAGGTTGTGGTAAAACAACATTGTTACGATGCATTGCTGGATTGGAAATACAGTCAAGTGGATCTGTAATTCAAAAAAAAATCGATATATCAAACTTGCCACCATCAAGTCGTGATTATGGTATAGTTTTTCAATCCTATGCACTGTTTCCAAATTTGTCTGTTTTTTCAAATATTGCTTATGGATTATCAAATAATAAATGGAACAAGCATGATATAATTAAAAGAGTAGGCGAATTACTTAATTTAGTTAGTTTAAGAGAGCACTCCAAAAAATATCCAAATCAACTATCCGGAGGAGAACAACAACGAGTTGCTTTAGCAAGAGCCCTTGCAACATCACCAGGATTACTTTTACTTGATGAGCCATTGTCAGCTCTTGATGCAAAAGTACGTGTTTTTTTAAGGAAACAAATTAAAAATCTTCAACGAAAACTTGGTGTCACAACTATTATGGTAACACATGATCAAGAAGAAGCACAAACAATGGCTGATAGAATTTTTGTGATGAAAGATGGTGAAATAATTCAAGTTGGAACTCCTACTGAAATATATAAGAGAGCTAATTCACCGTTTATAGCTGATTTTATTGGTGTTATGAATTTTATCCCAGCAACCATTGCTAAGAACAATAAAGCACATTGTATTAGTGTAAACATTGATTGTGATACTCAAGACTTTCAAAATAATCAATCCGTACAACTTGCTATCAGACCTGAGGATATTCAATTAAATGCTGAAAAATCGGATAACAATGTTTTAGAGGTAACAATTAAAGAAATAGAATTTCTAGGTTCTTTTCAGCGAATTTATCTTGAAGCTAGTGGTGTAACTAAAGACTTAATTATGGCAGATGTGCCAAACTTTAATGCACAAAAAATTAATATGGCCTTGAATGATAAATTGAATATTTATTTTCCAGCAGAAAACATACGAGTTTACCCAAATTAGTTTTAATCATTTTCCTAATTATTTTTCATCTTAATCTCGTATAGAAACTCTTGTATTTTACGAAACAGATGTGATCCCTTCCTCAATTATATCCAGCGCCTTATTCAGTTCCTCAGGTGTAATAGTTATCGGTGGACACAGTGTTAGTACACAACCCCCACCGACTTTGTAACTTAATCCACGTGATAGTGAATGGTACAAAACTGTATCTGCTTCATCATTAGCAGGCTTGCCATCCTTAAGTAATTCGATACCCAAGTACAAACCGAGACCGCGCACTTTATGAATCAGTGGCAAACGTGATTGCATTTTCATAAGTCTCTGCATTGCGTGTTTACCGAGTGTAATCGCGTTTTCAATTAGACCGTCTTCGTATAAACAGTTAATTGTCGCTAGTGCCGCAGCACATCCCACCGAGCTTTTTTCGTGGGTGTAATGACCTAGGGCGAGATCACCGACAATGTCTAATTCTTCACGTGCGATCAACGCCGCCATTGGAAACACACCTCCACCGAGTCCTTTGCCAATCACCAGCATATCGGGCACTACATCAAAATGCTCGCAAACAAACATTTTTCCAGTGCGTCCCATCGCCGAAGGAATTTCATCAAATATTAACAACACACCGCGATGATCACAAATTTCCCGCACTCTTCGCCAATAATTTCTAGGGGGTAATTCTGCTGTTGTCCAGCGCATCGGTTCCGCGATGATCGCTGCAACATCACCCTCCTTTTCGAGTATGTAGTCGAGATAATTGATACATCCTGTATGTTCTTCATCGACGCAATTAAAATGACACTTACCACGCGTAGGAGGCGGTATGTGTTCTGTACCTGGCAACAATGGTCCTACATCTTTTCGAAACATACTATCCCCGCTAATAGAAATCGCGTCCAGTGATGCGCCGTGAAAGCTACCCCACATCGAGATAGTTTTATGCCGATTGGTTGCGTAGCGCGCGAGTTTTAATGCCATACCGATGGCACTAGTTCCACTTGGCGCAAAAAGTAATTTATTGAGGTTGCCGGGTGCTAGTTCTGCCAGACGCCGAGCAAGATCTATCGCCATCTGATTTGTGTAGCGTCGCGGGCAAAATGGAATCTCATCAAGCTGCTTTTTTATCATCTCAATAACTCGCGCATTCCCATAACCGACCTGGTGTGCGCTGTTACCGTGGAAATCCATAATTTGGCGGCCTTGCATATCTCGTAAATAAATGCCTTTGCTCTCGCTGATTGCATTTAGACAAGGTGTCGACAGAGATTGATGCAGGAAGTAACGCTCGTCTTCTGTGAGCATCTGAGCGGTACTTTTGTCAATATTCTTCTTGATCCACGCGTTTCGCCGAGGTGAGAGGTTGACATCGCCCTCGGTGAGTTTGGAAGATTGTTTGTAGGTTCTTCTGACTATGCCCATTCGTTCTCCATTGTTTGTATTTATTATTATATATCTAAGTAAAAAATATTCATATTATTAATGTAAGTAAAAATTGAATCAAAAAAAAGAAGAACTTGTTCTTAATTACAAGCCACTATCTTAATAATTTAAAAATTATATTGAAAAGATTTTTTGTTTAAACTAAGTATTTTTCCATCAGCATAAATTCCTTTTTTATTTATAATGGTTCCTATTTTTGTGATCTTTATTTTATTTTTTTTTGATAGGGCATTTATTAAATATTTTTTTTTAGGATCAGATGTGAACAAAATTTCATAATCATCACCAGCTGATAGTAATTTATTTATTTTAAATTTATGCGAGAGGATAAGATTTTTTAATTTAGGTAGGATGGGAATCGATTTTACATCAATGTTTGCGCCCAGATTATTAGGTTGTAACAACTTGTTTAAATCTCCATAAAAGCCATCAGAAATATCAATGGCTGAAGTTGCAATGAGTCTTAGTTTGTCACCTATCATGCAAGGATCAGGATAAAGATACTTTTTAATAAAAAATTTCTTAATTGAATCATTTGTCTTTATTATATTTTTTTTAAACATTAATCCCGCAAACGAATTCCCTAGATTTCCCGTGACCCAAATATCATCATTAATTTTAGCTCCGTCCCTTCTAATAATCCTTCCGCTGGCTATTCTTCCAAAAAAAGTTGCAGATATGACAATGTGTTTGGTTTGAGCAATGTCTCCGCCCAAAAGAAAAAATTTATATTTTTTTTGAAGTTTTAAAATCTTAGAAGAGAAAGAGCGCAGCCATTTTTTGCTAATTTTCTTTGGCAATCCAAGGGAAAGATTGAAACAGTAAGGCATAGCCCCCATGGAAGATATATCGGATAAATTGTAACAAATAATTTTATTAGCAATTGAATCTGCGTCGTCATTAGTAAAAAAATCTACCCCTTCTACAATGGTGTCATTGCTGACAACAATTTTCTTGTTTTCTGAAATGCTTAAGTAAGCACCATCGTTTTCAAAATTAAAGGATTCCTTCTTATTAAAATTTAACTTTTTTAAGTAATTATTAATAATGAAACTTTCAGATAAAGTTTGCCGATCATTGTCTTTCATTGTTTGTATTTATAATTAGATTTATTTTAAAAACTAATTGTTTGATTAAAAATGTTTTGTAATACAAAAAGAGATAGAAAAGCAATTAAAGCAGCAATGACTGGAAGAATAAACCACCCCAGCGCAATTCTGCCAGCAATACCCCATTTTACTTCTTTACCACCCTTTAATATTCCAATGCCAATGATAGCACCAACAATTGCCTGGGAACTTGATACCGGCACAAGAGGTATTGAGGGCAAATTAATAGAATTTAAAAAATTACTTATGCCCTGAGAGGCAAATACAAATAGTACAATAGAATGAGAAATTACTACAATAAAGGCGGCCACAGGAGATAATCGAAGAAGATCACTTCCAACTGTTAACATTACCTTTTTAGAATATGTAACCACGCCAACCGCAATAGCTATTCCCCCTAATAAAAATAGTTGACCTGCGGATGATAAATACAAAATATTCATAATGTTAATGTCAGTAAAAGGCGAGATAGGAACAAATACCCCCATCACATTAGCAATGTTATTTGCTCCAAGACTGTATGCTCCAAATGCACCGGCGAGCAGTAGTAAAAGTCTTGTGTAAGCATCTAAGCGCAAAATATGTAACGTGTTATAGCGTAAAATTCTTTTTGTTATTGTAAATAAAAACATAGCAATTAAACCAGCAATGATAGGACACAACACCCACGTGCTAATAATAGTAATGAGAACTTGAATGTTGGTAGATGATCCTGTGTAAATATTCCATCCCACAATAGCACCAACGATGGCTTGTGTTGTAGAGACGGGTAAGCCAAATTTTGTCATAAGGTAAACCGCCAGTCCAGCAGCAACACAAGCGGCAAATGCACCTGGCAGAGCATTAATAGATCCTAACTTCCCTAGTGTTTCTGTTGTGCCAGCCCCGCTGATGACTGCACCCAATATAACAAAGATGCCACATACTATAGCAGCTGTTTGAAATCGGATCATACGAGTACCAACAGCGGTTCCAAAAACATTGGCAGCATCATTGGCTCCAAGAGACCAGCCTAAAAACAATCCACCTAGAAGAAAAACAATAATTGTTAAATCCATAGATTAATTAGATTGATCTTTTAATAGCGTAGATTTGAATTTCATCCGCAATATCTTCTGCCTGATCACAAATACGATCTATTTTTTCAACAAAATATCGAAGATGCATTTTTTGATCTAAAGGCAGTTTGGAATCAAAAATTTTTCGCGCAAGTGATGAAAACTGAATATCAGATTCTTTTTCATAAAAAGTGACTTTATGGGCATCATCACGCACAGACTTGGTATCCCGAAAGAATGACCTGACAGTTAAACATAGAGACTCTACACAATTAACAACCGTTTCACATAGACTTATTAAATCTCTATGAAACTCTTTTGGAAAATCAGGTTTTTGAATAGAGAAATGATAGCAGTTACCTTGATACATGCCTATCAGTTCATCCATATGTTCTAATAATCGTAATACGTCACTTCTCGCATCTGGAATTAAAGTTTCCTCATATAATGTGCGCTCCACTTCTTTTGTGATTTTATCAGCCTTGCTCTCCATTCCACGCACCTGTTCGACCATTCCGTCAAATTTATCAGAGTTGCCATTATTTAAATATAATGAAACAATGGATTTAAATACAAGACCAACTTCTGAGAGAATATCAACAAACTGGTCAATTTCTCGCTCAAGTTGTTTTGTTTGTCCAAATAATGATTCTGTTTTAAAGCCGAACATAATTCGACGCTTATAGTTAAATAAGGCGAATAATCAAACGATACAATAATACTTCAAATTTACTCTAAATAATTTACAAGCAGCAAGATTATATTTTCTTAGTTTGTTGGAACAACAATGGATAAAATTTGGCATAAAAAAAAATCAGGCGTACATGGCAGCGGTTTATTCGCATCTCAGAATATAAAAAAAGGATCTAAAGTCATTGAATATGTCGGAGATAAGGTCACAAAAAAAGAGGGTGACAGACGAGCGGATATTCAAATAAAAAAAGCAAAAAAA
Organism: Pelagibacteraceae bacterium; assembly: GCA_017639935.1. GTDB lineage: Bacteria > Pseudomonadota > Alphaproteobacteria > HIMB59 > JAGFWP01. Next base: position 38,743 of record JAGFWP010000043.1, on the reverse strand, counting down.
AACAAAAATAACGGAATGGTCTATGTTTTTGAATTAAATAAACGCTATGATATCGATGGAAGTGTTAAGAATAATTATGCAAGACATATTAATCACTCGTGCAATCCCAATTGTGAAGTGGAGATAGACAATAGTGAGATTTGGGTATGGGCCATAAAAAAAATTAAAAGAAACGAAGAGCTCTCATATAATTATGGCTATTCATACGATGAGGATTATGTCGATCATATATGTAAATGCGGCTCTTCTAAATGTGTCGGTTACATCCTTGACGAGGATTATTGGCCAAAATTAAAGAAAGCGAAAAAAAAGAAAGATAATTAAATCTTCAATTTATAATCCGTATGGAATTAAAACATAATGGATTGATAATACTATTGCTACTGACACGCCAAGTCCAAGCATCATTTTCCCAAAATCTTTTGCAATGATTGGAAACACGTATACAAATTTATAATTTGACATTACCGTTGATATTGCCAGTTCACGACCTGCGAGCAGTCCAACAAATACCCATGTAGTAGACATCGGCAAATTGTTTAATTCTTTAAAAATATATAATACTCCAATATACACAATATTGATTATTGTAGCGGAACGAACATATCTTGTTCCTTGTTTATCAAGAACAACACTTTGTATCTTACCGCCCTGGGTATAAAAAATATAACCAAGCAATCCAATAGTTACACCCAATACCATCAGAAACTGAATAAATGATAATTGACGTGGAAGAAATACTGCTATGTTGGCCATATCATGTTGCAACCAAGCAAAAAATAACCAGCCACTTGTAACCCACTGCGCTACACGCCAAACTCGTCTACGTCTTTTGCTAATTCTATTTTTCTTCTCATCTATTAATCGTTCTAACACTACCCAAATAAGATAAGCTGAAAGCGCTGCAACTCCGTAGCCCACCATTGATTTTACAAGCATCTTTTCTAATACAACAGTGCTAGCAAATGCTGATAAAACAAGAAATGTAGTTGAAACTGGAATGCCTATTCGTGTCAGCAATAGCAATACCGCAGGTGCCATAGCATGATACCATTTTATTTCTTGATACGGTATTTGCGTTAATCGTTCATATGCAATGTCGCCATCATAAAAATACCATCCATATGCAAGAGTAAATGTCATAGCTACAGATGCGGCAAACCATAATATGTACCATTTAAATCGCTCTTTGTTTGATGCTAGGAATGTACCTAATGTTTGTATAGAATCGTTGCCAATAACTGAATAGGCCGCAAGCCCAAAACCCGTAATTGTATATATAAGAGTAAGATCCATCGAGGATTACATATAATGTCTATTTCTGATTATTCGATTCGACTAGATTAATTTTTTTTTTTAATTTTTTAGGCACAATTAAGCCCTAAAATACATTTATACAAATCAGTTATCACACTATAAAATTAGCTTATGCGCGGATTGTTTCGATCATTTTTTACGGTTAGCTCCTATACAGCGCTTAGCCGAATTTTAGGATTCATCCGTGATATTTTTATTGCAAAATATTTAGGATCGACCGTAACAGCTGATGCATTTTTTGTTGCCTTCCGTCTTCCTAATTTCTTTAGACGCGTATTGGCCGAAGGAGCATATAGCGCCGCACTAATCCCTGTATTTTCAGGTGCGGTGATAGATTCCAAAGATGATGATGAAGCTGCGGATTTTGTTGAAAATACAATGTCTTTGTTATTATTTGTTACGGTAATCTTAACGATTATATTTTATTTTGGGATGCCATATATCATCCAGGTATTGGCTCCTGGATTTACTTCCAACAAGGAGGCTTTTGATTTAGCGGTGCATTTTGGAAAAATCATATTCCCTTATCTCATTTTTATTTCCTTGGTAGCGCATTTTACATCTATTATGAATGTGCACGGCAAGTTTGCCGCAGGATCTTTGGCTCCATCTATTCTGAATATTAGCTTTATCCTCTCTCTTTTTATATTGACCCCGCAACTTCCTTCCGCAGGACATGCCTTATCGTACGGTGTCTTAATCGGAGGACTGTTCCAATTTCTTCTAATGTATCGCGCAGTTCTTATTTTTTATCGCCCGCGCATTAAATTACCTCAAATCAATGACCGTATGAAAAAATTCTTCACGTTATTTATTCCAGGCATTGTAGGCTCGGGCGTTATTCAACTCAATATTATTATTGGTACCGTGATAGCATCCTTTCTTCCTATTGGCGCCATCAGTCACATTTATTATGCTGACCGATTAAATCAATTACCTTTAGCAATTTTTGGCATTGCAATGGGCATTGTTTTGCTTCCATCTCTTTCCAAAGCAATTAAACAAAATGATCAAAAAGAAGTACAAGCAACACAAAATAGATCTCTTGAATTTTGCATACTCATTTCTATTCCTTCAGCTATCGGATTATATATTTTATCTAAACCTATTATTTATATTTTATTCGAGCGTGGTGCATTTCTAAGTAGTGATACTTTGTATACAGCAAAAGTTTTATCCATGTTTGCCCTAGGTCTTCCTGCCTACATATTAATAAAGGTATTGGTAACCTGTTTTTTTGCAAGGGAAGACACTAAAACACCCCTATATGTTTCTATTGCAAGCGTTGTAATAAATATCATTTTATCCCTTATATTCATTCAATCAATGCGCGAGACGGGCATTGCTCTGGCAACCGCTATTAGCGCATGGGTTAACGCATTGTTGTTATATGTCATACTTAAAATGAAAGATAATATAACTTTAGATTCCCGGCTTATAAACCATGGTGTTAAAACTGTTATCTGCTCGATTATAATGGGAGGTGCTTGTTATTATTTAAATTTAACACTCTTTCCTCATATGAATATGCATAGCACTACTAATAATGTGGCAGCTCTTATTATTGCTATTATGGCTTGTAATATTATTTATATGACTATGATTTTTATGCTAAAAGTTCTCACAATTGATGAGCTTAAAGGATTTATCAAAAACTAGCATGAACAAATCTAAAAGAATCTTTTCCGGCGTTCAACCTTCCGGCGACTTACATATAGGCAATTATTTAGGAGCAATAAAAAATTTTGTTTCATTGCAGAAGGAATACGAATGTTTTTTTTGTGTTGTTGACTTGCACGCCATTACCGTTTGGCAAGATCCACAGCAACTAGCCCATAAGACACGCGAAGTAACAGCCGCTTTTATTGCATCGGGCATTGATTCAGATAAAAATGTTTTATTTTCTCAATCGCAAGTCCCCCAGCACGCTCAACTTGCTTGGATCTTTAGTTGTGTGGCAAGAATGGGTTGGCTGAACCGTATGACACAATTTAAAGATAAGGCGGGGAAAGATAAAGAAAATGTCTCAGTTGGTTTGTTTTCTTACCCAACACTTATGGCTGCTGATATTTTAGTTTATTTGGCAACACATGTTCCTGTGGGAGAAGATCAAAAACAACATTTGGAATTAACACGCGACATTGCGCAAAAGTTTAATAATGATTTTAAAACTGATTTATTCCCTGTTCCTGAACCTCTTATCTTTGGGGAGGGAGCAAGAGTAATGAGTCTGCGTGATGGAACAAAAAAAATGAGCAAATCGGATTCCTCTGATTATTCCCGCATTATGTTAAATGATACTGCTGATGAAATTGTGCAAAAAATTAGAAAAGCAAAAACGGATCCTCATACATTGCCAGCTAATATGAAAGAAGCGTACAAAAGACCAGAGGCATTTAATCTATTATCTATTTTTGCCTCGTTTAATAACAAGTCTACAGAGGATGTTGTAGAACAGTATGCAGGAAAAGAATTCTCATCATTTAAAAAAGACCTTGCTGATGTAATTGTGGATAAAATAGACCCCATTGGAAAAGAAATGCAAAAGTTAATCGATGATAAACCATATCTTGATGGAATAATGAAGAAAGGCAAGGAAAAGGCAATTTATGTAGCCGATTCGGTTTTAAGCAAGGTTTATGATGTTGTGGGTTTCTCAAAAACCTAAAATCCCCAACAAATAAAAGGAATACATAGTTTTTTCATACGATTGACATAATAAAATCTATATATAGTTCATTATGTTTATACAAGTTGAGCCAACACCCAATCCTCTTACGCTAAAATTTCTCCCAGGCCGGACTGTAACTAAGAAGGGGACAATATTTTATCAAAATGAATCCGAGGCTTCAAATTCACCATTTGCTAAAAGAATGTTTGCCGTTGATGGCGTTGTCAGCGTTTTTTTTGGAAGTGATTTTATTACAATCACAAAAGATGAAGATTTGGATTGGCAAGTTTTAAAACCAATGGTTCTTGGCGCCATAACAGACCATTATAATTCCGGGGAAGAGACTGTAGCAGATGTTCTCAATCAAAAAAAATTCGAAGAATTAAATGAAAATCAAGATGATTCAGATATTGTGAAACAAATTAAAGAATTGCTAGATACTCGTGTCAGGCCCGCTGTAGCTATGGATGGAGGAGACATAGTTTATCAAAAATTTGAAAAAGGCATTGTATATCTTCAAATGCAGGGCGCTTGTTCAGGTTGTCCAAGTTCAGCGGCAACACTCAAAACAGGAATAGAAAATATGCTTAAGCATTATGTTCCTGAAGTAATAGAGGTCAGGCCGGTTAATGAATAATACTCAATTAGATACATAACATTTCAAAATTCATTTGATTATTTTATATAAACTTATGCCTTTGACTCAGCACTTCGGAAACAGAAAATTAATAAAATTTGATGTAGATCAAAAAAGAATCAGCTTAGGTAGCATACAATTAATAAATTGATAAATGTGCTGCACTGCAATATTTTTCTTGAATTATATTGCAATGCAATATATAATGCCCATATTTATAATAACTATAAATGACAAGAATAATTAAGGGTAAAAACAAAGAATATCACAAGGCCTATATGAGCAAATATAATAAAATCAATATTAGTAGTGAAACTAATGATAGTGGAAAAAATTTTTTATTTTTCTTATTTCTTATTTTTTTGCCATTCATATTCACTATTTTTTTAAATTTTTTATTATTAGACAATAAGGATAATGAACCGAAAATTGCTCTTAATAAATTCAATAATTTTTCTGATGAAATAATTTATAATAATATAATCGGCGACGCTGCCTTAGATGCTAAAATAAAAAAAACTAACAATTCGTTACTTTTTCAAGACAATTATAGCATAAGTAAATTTGAAGAAACTATGCAGAATTATAATAATAGTTTGTCAAATAAATTGACATCATTCAAAAAAATTAATTTATCAAGTAATATTAACGAAAGAAAAAAAGACTTTATTAATATTGTCTTACCCATAATAGTTGATCAAAATCGAAAAATTATCGTACTGCGCCAAAGGCTGATCGATACAAAAAATTATTTAATTCAAAATAAAACACTCAGTCAGACTGATCAGGTTTTTATTAAAAATTTAGCAACCAAATATTCTGTTACTGCAAAAAATAGACACAAAATTGATATTATCAATGATTTGCTTATTTACATTGATATAATTCCTAATTCAATTGTATTAGCCCAAGCGGCCAATGAAAGCGGGTGGGGATCTTCTCGTTTTGCTACTGAATTTAACGCACTTTTTGGTGAGTATACCTATGATATCAATAATGGCATTATACCAGCCCGACGAGAAGAAGGAAAAAAACATTTAGTCAAATACTTCAAAACAATTGATAAGAGCGTTGAATCATATTTTATAAATATTAACACTCATTTTGCTTATGATAAATTTAGAAAACTTAGAAAAATTATTAGAGATAAAAATAATTCCTTTAATAATGTTGATTTGTTAGTAGATAAATTAGATGCGTATGCTGTAAATGATGAGTATGTTGATATTATAATTTCTATCATTCACGATAATGAATTAACCCAATATGACAATATTCTATCTTTATTGACTATATCTTAAATTATAACAAAAACTGATGGCCAAACCATCGCCAATTATCCTTTTTATCTCTTGCAGTGCAGTTTAAGCGAGACCTTCCTTGATTAAGTTTTCTCAATAATCTTAACTCAATTCTTTCATTAAATTTAAATATTTCATTCTTAACTCGTCCATCACTATCGAACACAAAGCATTCAATATCTTTTGTGAGTAATTGATCTAATAAAGAAAAACCAATGTATGGGGGATTTTCAATTATATGTGGATTGGTTGGGATAAAATCATAAACACCCAATCCTTTAACGTTTGCGGCAAATTTTACTCTATTTATTTCTCCGTATCTTTCATTAAGTGAAAAACGTGGTAGATAATATAAATTAGAAGTTTCATTGATAGCACCAGAATGTTGGCCAAAAGCAGCTTTATATTTATATTTTTTTAATAAATCGAAGATTTTCTCATCAGCTTCTCCATAGGGATAAGCATACAAATCTGGTGTTTTTCCGATCTCTTTTAAAAAAATTTTATTTGATTTTTCAATTTCTTTACGCAATTCTTCAAGAGTATAATCAGCTGAATGTTCATGAGTGTGTGAATGTGCGCCAATCTCAACCCCCTCTGCTTTTAGTTGTCTAATTTCATCCCAATTTAAATAGTTTTTATTATTTTCAACAATAGTTGAAGTAGTAACAAATAAGGTTACAGGAAATCCTTTTTCTTTAAGTTTAGGCCAGGCAGCAGTAAGAAAAGATCTGTCCGCATCATCAACGCTTATGCCAATTGTGTTATTTGGCAGGTCGCCATCATTAATTATTGTATCAAGAACGTAATTAAGGGACCTAACATTATATTTTGGTTGTGAAAATTCCTCTAGATGTTTATTAAATTGATCTAAAGTAATATTGGTTGTGGGATATTTTGAAATACCAAACTTATGATACATAAACACTACTGCAGAATTTTTAATATTATTAGCTTGAACTGAGCTACTTAAAATAATAAAAAAAAGTGCGAAGACAGATAATTGATTAATTTTAATATTAAAAACTAACATTGTATGATTTTATTTTTAGATGCAGTTTCACCATTACCGGTTTTTTCAGTTATTAAAGAAAATAAAGTTATTAGATCTATACAGATTTTAAGTAAAAATAGTAAAAAAATCAGTGATTGTATTATACCAAAATATTTTACATTGCAAAATCAACTACAAGTTAATGATAAAATTGAAAAACTTATAGTGTGTACAGGCCCCGGATCCTTTACTGCTTTGCGAGTTGGAATAGCATTTATGTACGGACTCAGTATTTCAAATAGAATACCTCTCATAGGTATTTCTTGTGCTGATCTTTTACAATTTACAATACCAAAATCATATGAGAAAAAAACATTAATGATTATTTGCTCTTCCAATAATCAGAATTTTATTGCTATTTCATCCAATAAAAGTCATAAATATTTGATTAAGAAAATAGATGCCAAGCTACATTCAATGAAAATTGATTATAGTCAATATAGTCATTGTATCACAAATTCTAAATTACCTTCACATATTGTTAACATTTTAGGTAAAAAAATTTTTCAACAAATAAACTTCAGTGAAATAGTTAAATTTAATTTAAAAAATATATTATCATTGCCAGTAAAATCTATTGTTGAACCTATTTATATTTCTGAAAACAAATTATTTGATTAATGTACTTACAACATCTTCACTTTTACAACGGTTGAAAAAAATTACTCTTGAAGTTTTAAAAAGCAATGTTTTGACATTCATATTGAAAATAAATTTAATCAAATTGATAAATGAATAAAACTCCCAAAAAAAGAATTTTTATTAAATCATATGGATGCCAAATGAATGTGTATGACTCAAATAGAATAAAAAATTTATTTGAACCCAAAGGGTATTCTGAAACAGGTGATTTAACAAAAGCAGATTTGATTGTATTAAACACCTGTCACATAAGAGAAAAAGCAGTAGAAAAAGTTTATTCAGATATTGGAAGAATAAAAAAAATCAAAAAAAATAAACATAAACTTGTAATAGCTGGGTGTGTTGCTCAAGCAGAGGGAAAAGAAATAAAAAAAAGAGCCTCTTCTGTAGATTATATAGTTGGACCACAGTCATATCATAAACTTCCGTCAATGATTGAAAATAATAATAGTTTTATTAATAATGATTTTTTACAAAATGAAAAATTTAAAAAATTACTTTTTAAATCTTCTAATACAGTTTCTGAATTTGTTTCAATACAAGAAGGATGTGATAAATTTTGCTCTTTTTGTGTGGTTCCCTATACAAGAGGTTCTGAATTTTCAAGGCCAATAAATGAAATTAAAGAAGAGATAAAAAAATATATAGATAATGGAATAAAAGAAGTTGTTTTACTGGGCCAAAATGTCAATGCGTATTATGACGATAGTCAAAGTGGGAAACACGCAGATCTTGCTTATTTAATTAATAAAATTTCTGAATTTGATAATATTGAAAGAATTAGATATATGACTTCGCACCCTAACGATATGACTAATTCATTGATAGAAGCTCATGGAAAGAATTTTAAACTAATGCCATTTCTTCATCTCCCCATACAGTCAGGATCTGATAAAATATTAAAAAAAATGAATAGAAAACATAACGTAAAAAAATATTATAAAATAATTGATAAGCTGAAATCTTGGAGACCTGATATTGCTTTATCTTCAGACTTTATCGTAGGTTTTCCTGAAGAAACTAATGAAGATTTTGATCAAACAATGAAATTTGTTAATAATGTAAATTTTGCAATAGCATATTCATTTATGTTTAGTTCTAGACCAGGCACACCCGCATCTAAATTTAAAAAAGTTGATTTGTCTATTAAAAAAGCTAGGTTAAGCGCACTACAATCACTATTAAAGGAACAACAAAAAAATTATAATAAATCGTTTGTCAATAGCGCATTAGAAACATTATTTGATCGCAAGGGAAGACATAAAGATCAATATATTGGACGTTCCATTTACAATCAGAGCGTTTTTGTTAATTCTGTGTCAAATTTGATTGGAAAAAAGTTGAATGTTAAAATTGTTAGATCAACAGATTTTGCGTTGGAAGGAGAATTATGAAAAATCAATTAGCTGAATCAATTCATATGGAATTTAATGACAATAGTGTTTTAAGCAGCTTATTCGGCGTCTTTGATAGCAACATTCAGTTATTAGAAAAAATATATAATGTTAAAATTGAATATAGGGGAAACGTTGTAAAAATTAGTGGAAATAAACTATCCATTCAAGAAACAAAACTATCTTTAGAAAAACTTTTTGATGAAGCAAAAAAAGGCATTGAAATTGATGAAGAAAAAATTAAGGATGTAAAAAGTTTATTAACATTAGATATTGATGATGATTTTAAAAAAGATTTTTTTATTCAAACAAAAAAAAGAAAAATAATACCTCGCTCGCAAAATCAAAAAAAGTATTTTGAACTATTAAATAATAATAATATAGTTTTTGCTATTGGGCCTGCAGGAACTGGAAAAACGTTCCTGGCAGTTGCAAAAGCAGTATCTTGTCTTCAAAAAGGTTTGATAAAAAAAATTATATTATCTAGACCAGCAGTAGAAGCTGGTGAAAAGTTAGGCTATCTTCCGGGAGACCTCAAGGAAAAAGTAGATCCTTTTTTAAGACCAATTTATGATGCGCTATATGAGATGATGCCATATGATCAAGTAGAAAAAAAAATTGAAAATGGCACTATCGAAATTGCTCCTATAGCTTTTATGAGAGGCAGAACACTTGAAGAATGTTATATTATTTTGGATGAAGCACAGAATTCTACAAAAATTCAAATGAAGATGTTTTTAACGCGGTTTGGTAAAAATAGTAAAATGGTAGTAGTTGGAGATAAAACTCAAATTGATTTAGTAGCTAAACACGATTCAGGACTATTAGATGTAGAAATTAAACTAAAAAATGTGAAAGACATTGGTTTTGTTTATTTAAGTGACAAAGACGTTATAAGACATGAGCTTGTTAGAAAAATCATTAATTCATATGAAAAAAATAATGATTAATTATACTATTTCTAGCACAACTAATAAATGGACAAAACGCATTAGAAAGATTGATGAGATTATTATTCAAATATTAGCTTACAAAAAAGATTTAAAATTTATTAACAACATTAATTATTATTGTGATTTTATCTTAGCTAATGATAAATTTATTAAAGATCTAAACAAAAAATTTAGGAAAGTTAATCAACCAACAGATGTTTTAACTTTTGTATCAAAACTTAGTTTAAAAAATAAAAAAGAAGACAGACATTGCGACTTAGTGTTTTCAATAGATACAATACTAAATGATGTTAAAAAAAATAATGTCAATTTTTATGATCACTTAACCCATCTTATAATCCACTGTTTTCTTCATATTAATGATTTTTTACATAATAACATTAGGGATTACTTGATTATGAAAAATATAGAAATAAATATATTAAAAAAATTAGGAATTGTTAATCCTTACTAATAAATAATTTATGCAAAAAAAAAATATTAAAACAATAATTACATGGAGAAATTGGTTAATAAAAAAACTTCTTACTAAAGAAACAAGCAAGGAAGATATATTAAACTTTATTGCAAAAGAAGAAAAAGAAATAATATCTATTGAAGATAATCAGATATTTGAGGATAATAATGAAAAAAATTTAATCAAAAATATTCTTAATTTAAATGAAAAAAGTGTTGAAGATGTAATGGTTACAAGAGCTGAAATAATATCAATTGAAAAAAAGAAAACTATTAAAGAAATATTATCAGTTATTAAAAATGAATCCCATTCCAGAATGCCAGTGTATGATCAAAATCTTGATAATGTATTGGGTTTTCTTCATATAAAAGATGTAATAAAAAATATTAATAATAAAAATTTTATAATAAATGACATTTTACGAGATGTTTTGTATGTAGCACCTAAGTCACCGATACTTGACCTTTTGAAAAGAATGCGTTCTTCTAGAATTCATATGGGATTAGTTGTAGATGAATTTGGGGGTGTAGATGGATTAGTGACTATTGAAGATTTAGTTGAAGAAATCGTTGGTGAAATAGAAGATGAACATGACGCAGAAGATGACGAAGTAAAAATTAAAAGAATAAATGACAGAACTATTATAGTTGATGCTGCATATAAAATTATTGAGCTTGAGGATTTATTTCAATTAAAGATTAAAGAAGCTAAAGAAGAGGAAATTGATACAGTAGGTGGTCTCGTATCCTATGTTGCTAGTAAAGTTCCAAATACAAATGAAGTGTTTGTTTTTAATAATCAACTTAAATTTAAAATTTTAGAAGCTGATGAACGTAAAGTTATCACCTTAGAAATAAAAAAAATTACATAATTTGAAAATATTATCTAAATTTGTTATTCTTGGATTCTTATCTTCACTTTTGTTTCCTCCTTTTTTTATTTTACCCATTGGATTTATAATTTTCCCTTTTCTGTTTTATTTATTAATTGATAAAGAATTTCTAAATAAAAATAAATCATTCCATTTTGTTTCAGGATTAAGTTATGGAATTAGTATGAACTTTGTGATTTTAATTTGGATAAAAGAGCCATTTTTTATCGATCAAGCTACTAGAAATTTTTATTTCATTTCTTATTTATTGACATTTTATTGCTCAATTTATTACGGACTTTCATTTTTAATACTAAGTTTTATTAAAAATAATTTTTCAAAACTAATACTCATTCCAATTTTATTTGTAGTTATTGAAATACTTAGAGAACATTTAGGATATGGTTTTCCATGGATAACATTTGCATCAATCGGTTCTGGGAATAGTTATATATTAAATCTGATATATTATTTTGGAACATATGGCTTAAGTTATTTTACTCTCGTTATTCTGTTTCTGCCAGTAGTAATTATTCTATTTTATAAAAAAGATATAAAAAGAATTTTATTAAAAATATACTTATCAGTTTTATTATCGATTGTATTGTTTTGCATAATTTTTATTTACTTTCGCTTAGAAAATGAAAACAACTTAGAAAAAAAGTTAATTGATGTTTCTTTGGCGCAACTTAATTTTTCATTAATTGATAAAATAAATAATAATAAATCAAATATAAGACATAAACAAATTATGGAAATCATTAACCAAAATAATAGTGACTTACTGGTGTTTGCAGAAAATGATTATCCCTACTTGGTATCAAACTTAAAAGAATTCGATTCCATAACAAACGGATTGAATAAAAATCAATCAATTGTTATTGGTGGAATAAAAAAAGAAAACTTTAAATTTTATAATACTTTATTTTTTATAGAGAAGAATGAAATTCAAGATTTTGAAAAGATTATTCTTGTTCCATTTGGTGAATTTTTGCCATTTAGAATTTTTTTAAATTTTTTCGATAAAATAGTTGGTAACAATGATTTTAGTTCTGGCAAAAAAACTAGATTAATAAAAACATCTAATAATTTAAAAATGATACCAATAATTTGTTATGAAATAATTTTTTTTAATAATTTACTTAATAAATATAATAACAATAGTGATATATTAATAAATATCACTAACGATTCATGGTTTGGGGATTTTTCAGGACCGTATCAACATTTTTACTTAAGCAGAATGAGAGCAACTGAGTTTAATAAAACTTTAATTAGAGTGTCAAGCAACGGTATATCAGCTGTTATAAATAACAAAGGTAAAGTTATTGATTATATTCCGCTTAATAAAAAAGGAATTAAGAGATTTAAAATACCTATTTACCTAAATTCTCTACCCAATTTAAAAAATTATCATTCATTAATATTAATATTGCTATTTATATTATTTATTTTTGCTATCGTATTTAATAAAAAAAATAACAATTAATAGTTTTCCTAATGAAAAAAATATCAGATAAATACACAATTTATGGAAGAAAAAAAGGTAGAAAAAAAATTAATATAGTTGAAAAGGATTTTTTTGTAAATTGTAGAATTAACTTAGAGACAGATATAAAAAAAAATAAAATGAATATTATTGATGTTGGGTCTGGCAGAGGTGAAAATACATTATTTCTGGCCAAAAAAAATCCTGATGCACTTATTATTGCAACTGAAATATTTTGGGATGGAAATATTAACTTATGCAAACAACTATCAAAATTAAGATTATATAATGTTAAAATTTTTTCAAATAATGTACTTAAATTATTTGATAATTTAAATAAGGATGATTATTTTAATGAAATTTGGATATTATTTCCTGATCCATGGCCAAAAAAAAAACATTATAAAAGACGATTAATAAATGATAATTTTTTTACAAAAGTTTATCCTTATTTAAAAAAAAATGGAAAGATCTTTATTGCAACTGATTCTTCTTCTTATTTAAAATCAATTATGAATAGTATTTATAAAACAAAATCTTTATTCAATTGGCTAAACAATAAACCGCAAAATTGGATTTATGATATGCTAGATTTACCTTATACAAAGTTTTTTAAAAAAGCTCAGAATTCATATAGACCTTCATTTTTTATAGAATTAGAAAAAATATAGTCCTTGAGTTTTGAGTAATATTTAATTATAAGTCCCTAAATTTGGATTATTTTAGAGGTGGGATTTCCCGCCTTTTTTTTGTTAAAAAAATATGGTTAAAGAAAAAATAAAAGTAATTAGAGAAGAAATGCTACAAGTTGCAAATAATGTTGCTCGAGAAAAAAATATTGAAAAAGAAGAAGTTTTTGAGGCGATGGAGCTTGCTTTAGAAAAAGCAACTAGAGTTAAATATGGTTTAGAAAGAGATATTCGTGTTAAAATTAATCGTGAAACTGGAGATATTAGTCTTAATTCATATTTGAAAGTTGTCGATGTTTTGGAATTAGAAGATCAAAAAAATCAAATACTTTATGAGGAAGCAAAAAAAATACGTCCAGATATTCAAAACGGTGAATTTATTATTAAGGAACTGCCACCATTTGATTTTGGCAGAGTAGCGGCACAAAATGCAAAAGGTGTAATTATTCAAAAAATAAGAGAAGCTGATAAATCAAGACAATATGAAGAATATAAAGATAAAAAAGAAGAAGTTGTTGTAGGCGTTGTAAAAAGAATTGAATTTGGTAATTTAATCATTGATCTTGGAAAAAGTGAAGCAATTATAAAACGAGAAGAACTCATTCCAAGAGAAGCTTTCAAGAATGGTGATAGAGTCAGAGCATATATTTATGATGTAAAAGAGGATCCTAAAGGATATCAAGTTTTTCTATCAAGAACACATCCTCAATTTTTAGCTAAATTATTTCACCAAGAAGTTCCTGAAATATTTGAAGGGATTATTGAAATAAAAAGTGTCGCAAGGGATCCAGGATCTCGAGCGAAGATAAGTGTTTTTACAGAAGATTCTACTATAGATCCTGTTGGCGCTTGTGTTGGAATGAGAGGATCTAGAGTACAAGCAGTAGTTAATGAGCTTCAGGGTGAAAAAATTGATATTGTAACTTGGTCAACAAATCAAGCCACATATCTCGCAAATGCTTTAGCTCCTGCTGAGGTAAGCAAAATTTTTCTTTATGAAGAAAGAAATAAAGTTGAAGTAGTCATACCTGACGAGCAATTAAGCCTTGCTATTGGTCGAAAAGGACAAAATGTAAAACTTGCGTCAACCTTAACTAATTTAGAAATTGATATATTAACCGAGGAAGAAGAAGCAGAAAGAAGACAAGTTGAGTTTAAAACTAGAACAAATATGTTGATAGAGAATCTTGATGTTGAGGATGTAATTGCTCAATTACTTGTTACAGAAGGATATACTTCTGCTGATAGTATAGCTAATGAAAATATTGAAAATTTGGAAAAAATTGAGGGTTTTGATGCTGATTTGTCCAAAGAAATAATTACAAGAGCTATAAATTATTTAAAAGAAAAAGATGATGAAAATATTAAAATTATTAATGAAAAAATTTCTGATCAAGAATTACTAAATTTAAATGACATAAATAATAAAATGTTAGCATTGTTAGCAATTAATGGCATTTATACTTTGGACGACTTTGCGAATCTTGCGACTTTTGATCTTCTTGATAAGAATGAGGGAATATTTAGAAAGTTAGATATAGAAGAAAAAACTGTAAATGGTATGATTATGAAAGCACGAGAAAAATGGTTTAAGGACGAACAACAACAATAATTTATTGCACTAACTGGAAAAAAATTGGAAAATAAAAAAAATAATCAAAAAAAGCCTCTTAAACTATCCGTGAGCGGTAGATTACAGATAAGAAAAAATTTGGGTCCTTCTGGAACAAACAAGAATCAAGGCAATAAAAAAACAATTCAAATTGTTTTTAAAAATAAAAAGAATCAACAAAAAAGTTCGTCTACAGCTCAATCTAATTTTAGAGGATCTTCATCTTTCAGAACATCATCTTTTAGAACATCAAACTTATCAAATTTTTCTCCAAAAAATGATTTTTCTAATAAATCAACAAAAAATTTTCAATCTAATAATAAAGCAACAATTGCTTCAAAGAAAAATCAACAAAAACGACCAACACTAAAACCTACAAGTAAGGCATCAAGGAAACTTAACTTAACTAAAATTATTGACCAAGAAAACCAGGAGTTTGACAAATTTCCGAGTCTTGCAAAACTGAAAAGAGCTAGTGAAAAAGAAAGAATTAAAACTGAAAAAATTGTTGAAGAAGAAAAAATTATTAAAAACATTATTATTCCGGAAATAATTACTGTTCAAGAACTTGCCAATAGAATGGCTGAAAAAACAGCAATTGTTGTAAAAACTTTAATGAAGATGGGAGTTATGGCAAACGTAGCTCAATCTTTAGAGGCTGATACAGCCGCATTGGTCGCTGCTGAATTAGGTTATAATGTAAAATTAGTAAATGAAGGTGATATTTTAAAAGAAATCGAAGATGAGAAAGATAATGAAAATGATCTAATAAAAAGAGCACCAGTTGTAACAATTATGGGACATGTTGATCATGGAAAAACGACCATATTAGATGCTTTTCGAAATTCCAATGTTGTGTCTAAAGAAGCTGGTAGAATTACTCAGCATATTGGAGCATATCAAATAAAAAAAAATGATAAAAAAATTACTTTTATTGATACTCCTGGGCATGAAGCTTTTTCGAATATGCGTGCAAGAGGATCGAAAACAACGGATATAATTATATTGGTAGTTGCAGCTGATGATGGACTAAAACCACAAACAATAGAATCCATCTCTCACGCTAAAGCAGCAAAAGTTCCTATAATACTTGCTATTAATAAAATTGATTTGCCTGCTGCTGATCCAGACAAAATTAGAAATGAGCTATTAAATTATGAAATTATAGTTGAAAAGTTAAGTGGAGATGTTCTTGATGTTGAGATTTCTGCATTAGAAAAAACAAATTTAGAAAAATTGGAGAATGCTATCCATCTTCAAGCTGATTTATTAAATTTATCAGCGAACCCCAAAAGAAGTGCAAGAGGCGTTGTAATCGAATCAAAGTTAGAAAAAGGAAGAGGATCGGTAGCTACGGTTTTAGTTCAAAAAGGAACTTTAAAAGTTGGCAATATTTTTGTTTCAGGATCTGAATGGGGAAAAGTAAAAGCATTAATTAATGATCGCGGAGAAAAATTAAAAGAAGCATCGCCTTCACAACCTGTTGAAGTTTTAGGTTTTGACGCCAACCCTTTAGCCGGAGATGATTTTATTGTAGTTGATTATGAAAATGGAGCAAAAAAGATAGCTGAATATAGATCCAAAAAGAAATTACAGAAAAAAAATACAGTTATTAAAACTAATGTAGAGGAAATGTTTAAACAAATTTCTAAAGGAGAAGAAACGTTTGTTGATGTAATAATAAAAGCAGATGTTCAAGGGTCAGCTGAAGCAATAGAAAGTTCCATTTTAAAACTTTCAACTGAAGAGATAAAGACAAGAGTAGTTTTTAAAGGAGTTGGAGCGATTACTGAGAGCGATGTTGCTTTAGCAAATTCTAGCAAAGGATTTATCATTGGCTTTAATGTTAGAGCCATACCCCAAGCCCGCGAGATTGCAAAAAGAGATGGCGTAGATATTAAATATTATTCAATAATATATGAGTTAATTGACGATATTAAAAACCTTATGAGCGGCTCATTAAAGCCTGATTTAAAAGAGAATATTACTGGCAATATAGAAATAAGAGAGATTTTTTCTATCTCAAAAATTGGCAAAATAGCTGGTTGTTTCGTAAAAGAAGGGAATATTTCACGTAATTCAAAAATTAGGTTACTTAGAGATAATGTTGTTATTCATACTGGGACAATTAACAGTCTTAAAAGATTTAAAGAAGAAGTAAAAGAGGTTAAACATGGATATGAATGCGGCGTGATGATTGAAAATTATTCGGATATTAAAATAAATGATATAATCGAGACTTTTGAAGTTATAGAAACTGCAAGAACACTTTAAGCATTAAAACAAATGAATTTGAAAAGCATTTCTTCTCAAAGACAGATACGTTTTGGAGAAGTAATTAGATCAATTATAAGTGAATTTTTAATCAGAGGAGATTTTATTAATACTGAAATAGATATGTCAACAATCACTGTATCTTTTGTAAAAATGTCAAAAGATTTAAGAGTTGCTTCAGTTTACTTCATGCCTCTTGGAGGAAAAAATAAAAATCAAATTTTACAATTTTTAAATAACAATAAATATGTTTTTCAAAAATCTATTTCTAAAGCTAAATTAAGATCCAAATTTACCCCTAAAATAAATTTTTATATTGATGATTCTTTTGACGAGGCAGAAAAAATAGAGAACTTATTATTAGATCAAAAAGTATTACGAGATCTGGACAATGAATGATCAGCCAGGATGGTTAAATGTTTATAAACCAATTAATATAACTTCATTTGGAGTTTTAAAAACAATTAAAAAAAAATTCTTTTTTAATAAAATTGGACACGCTGGAACACTTGACCCTCTAGCTGAAGGAATTCTACCAGTTGCTATTGGTAAAACAACTAAATTAATCCAGTTTATCAGCAATCAAATCAAAGAATACGAATTTGAAATAAAATGGGGGGAACAAACTTCCACTGATGACGGAGAGGGGACTGTTATTGATAGATCTTTTAATATTCCTAATGATAAAGATATAAATATAAAATTAAAAGAACTTACAGGGACAATTCTTCAAGCTCCACCCAAGGCGTCAGCCATTAAGATCAATGGCGTTAGAGCATATAAACTGTTCAGATCTAACAAGGAATTTGAAGTAAAAAAAAAATATGTACGCATATATGAATCCAATATTATTGATTCAACAAAAAATAGCTTAACTAAAATAAAAATTAGATGCGGCAAAGGATTCTATATCCGGAGTTTTGTAAGAGATTTGGCTGATCATTTAGCCACAAAAGGACATGTATTTTCATTGAAAAGAACAAAAGTTGGGAAATTTTGCTTAGAAAATTCGATTTTACTGGACGATTTATTAAAAATAGGACAAACGCGCTTAGGATTTAGAGAAATTCACTCATCTGTATCTATGCTAGACGACATCTTGGCTTATGAAATAGATGACGAGAAACTAATTAAAGAAATTTCTCAAGGGAAGTCTGTTAAAATTGATACCAGTCTTTTATTAAAAAGTTCTCTAAATTTGGGTAGCAGATCAACAGTTTTTTTAACAAATAAAAAAAATGTTCTCTCATTTGGCGAACTTGATGGAAGTCTGTTTAAACCGCAAAAAGTTTTGATATAGGAGGGATGATGTCGATAACAAAGGAAGGCAAACAAAAAATTATTTCAGAGTTTGCGATAAATAAAAAAGATACTGGTTCTGCAGAAGTTCAAATAGCTGTCATAAGTGAAAGAATTAAAAATCTGACAGAGCATTTTAAAAATCATAATCATGACAGTCATTCAAAGAGAGGATTGCTGGCATTGGTTAATAAAAGAAAAAAATTATTAAGTTATTTATTAAAAAAGGATAGTTCAAAATATCTTGAGATTATAAAAAAACTTAAGATTCGAGGATGATAAAATAAAATTAACATAAATTTATAAAGAAAAAGTAGGAAAAAATGTTTGAAATGAATAAAGTAGATATTGATTGGTGTGGAAGAAAATTAACTTTAGAAACCGGGAGAATTGCAAGACAAGCAGATGCGTCTGTAGTTGCAACTTATGGCGGCACAACCGTTATGGCAAATGTATGTGCAGCTAAATTAGTTAAACTTGATATGGATTTTTTTCCATTAACGGTGAATTATCAGGAAAAATTTTATTCTGTTGGGAAGATACCAGGTGGTTTTTTTAAAAGAGAAGCAAGACCAACGGAAAAAGAAACTTTAATTTGCAGGCTAATTGATAGACCAATTAGACCTTTGTTTCATAAAGATTTTAAGAATGAAACACAAGTTACGTGCACGGTTTTGTCCCATGATCAAGAAAATGATTCTGATATAGTGGCTATGATTGCAGCAAGTGCAGCGATAACAATCTCAGGTCTGCCGTTCATGGGACCCTTAGGCGTGGCTAAAATTGGCATGATAGATAATAAACTAATTGCCAATCCAACACTAAGCGAAGTTAAAGAATCCAAACTTGATCTTGTTGTTGCAGGAACTAAGGAAGGCGTGCTGATGGTTGAATCAGAAGCGCATCAATTGGCAGAAGAAACAATGTTAGAGGCCGTTATCCTCGGCCAAGAAACATATAAAATTGTAATTGATTCAATAATTAAATTAGCAAAAAAAGCAGCTAAAGATCCTTGGATTATTGGAGAAAAAGATGATGAAATTAATAATTTACCATCAAAAATAGATTCAGAATACAGAGATAAATTTAAAGAAGCATATAAAATACAAGAAAAACAAAAAAGATCTGATGAACTAACATCAATACGGGAATCAATAGCTGAAAAATATGTATCCGAAACTATATCTGAAGTTGTTTTGGGTGATTCTATAAAAAGTATAGAAAAAGATATTGTTAGAGGAGAGTTATTAAAATCAGGCAGTCGAATAGATGGTCGAGACACTAAAACAGTCAGACCTATAAAGTGTGAAGTTGGAGTTTTGGAAAGAACCCATGGTTCAGCCTTATTTACAAGAGGGGAAACACAGGCTTTGGTTGTAACAACTTTAGGAACAGGAATGGATGAACAACGAATAGATGCAATCGAAGGAGAATATAAAGAAAATTTTATGTTGCATTATAATTTTCCACCATACTCTGTCGGCGAAGTTGGAAGAGCGGGCTTCACAAGTCGAAGAGAAATCGGGCATGGCAAGTTAGCCTGGAGAGCCATTCATCCCATACTTCCTTTGTCTGAAAAATTCCCCTATACTTTTAGAATTGTATCGGAAATTACTGAATCAAACGGCTCAAGCTCTATGGCCACTGTTTGCGGAGCGTCCCTGTCCTTAATGGATGCTGGAGTTCCGATTGAGAAACCCGTTGCTGGTATTGCAATGGGTTTAATTAAAGAAAAAGAAGATTATGTAATACTTTCTGATATTCTTGGAGATGAGGATCATTTAGGAGATATGGACTTTAAAGTTGCAGGCACTAAAGATGGCATTACATCTCTTCAAATGGACATTAAGATTACAAGCATAACATCTGAGATAATGAAAGAAGCGCTTGCACAAGCAAGGGAAGGAAGAATCCATATTTTAGGAGAAATGTCCAAAGCTCTTGATAAGGCAAGAGACAATATTTCTAATTATGCTCCAATAATAACCACTTTACAAGTTCATAAGGATAAAATTCGTGAAGTTATTGGAAAAGGCGGAGCGGTAATAAGAGAAATAACAGAAAAGACTGGTGCAAAAATCGAAATCAATGACGAAGGTCTAGTTAGCATTGCTGCTGTGAATGGTGAGTCCGGAAAAGCAGCTGTGGATTGGATTAATGGAATAGTAGAAGAGCCAGAAATTGGCAAAATATATGAAGGAAAAGTTGTTAAATTGATGGATTTTGGAGCGTTTGTTAATTTCATGGGATCCAAAGACGGCTTAGTGCATATTAGCCAATTAAAAAAAGAAAGAGTTGAAAAAGTAAGCGATGTCATCAATGAGGGCGATGTTGTGAAAGTTAAGGTTCTTGATATTGATTCTCGGGGTAAAGTAAAATTATCAATGAAAGAAGCAGAAATTGAATAATTAATTATGACAATCAACCTCCCAAAACTTATAGGTCATAGGGGGGTTAGGGGTTTAGCGCCAGAAAATACTATTCAATCAATAAAAAAAGCTATTGAACTCAATATTAAATGGGTTGAGATTGATGTTAAAATTTCAAAAGACCGCATACCTTTTTTACTTCATGATAGTAACCTAGAAAGAACAACATCAGGAAAGGGAAGTCCACTTAATTATAAATACAATGAATTATATAAATTAGACGCTGGTTCATGGTTTGACAAAAAACAAAAAAATTTATATCCACCAACCCTTAGAGAGGTCTTAGATCTTTGTTCACAAAAAAATATTGGTGT
The DNA here is from genome assembly GCA_017639935.1 of Pelagibacteraceae bacterium. Lineage (GTDB taxonomy): Bacteria > Pseudomonadota > Alphaproteobacteria > HIMB59 > JAGFWP01. The sequence continues at coordinate 17,340 of JAGFWP010000043.1, read as the reverse complement.
AAACATTGAATTAAAACCTAACAAGGGTTTTGAAGAAGCGAATGTAGTAGCTATTACAGAACTAATAATGAAACATAAATTTGATTGTCAATATTTTTTCTCTAGCTTTGACTGGTATTCATTAATTAAAATAAGAAAATTATTACCTGAATCACGTATAGGAATTTTAATAGATGGTTTTGATCAAAAAAGGAATTTTACTAAAGTGCTTAACAAATGTAATGAGCATAATTTTTTTTCTTGTGGTTTTAACATAACGATTATTTCTGATGAAATTATTAAAGCATGCAAGAATTATGGAATACAAGTAACTGTTTATTCATCACAAAATATAGAAAAATATGAAGCTGAAGAATTTTGGAATCTAGGAGTAGACAGTATCTTTATTGATGATCCGACCTCCTACAAAAATATGTTAGAGTAAAATTTAGTATTGAGACATTCCAATTATATTAAATCCACAGTCCACATAGTGTATTTCACCAGAAACTGCTTTAGATAAATCACTGACAAAATATAAAGCTGTATTTCCTAATTCATCTAAACGAACATTTCTGTGAAGAGGTGAGTTTTTTTCTGTATATTTATATACTTCCCTTGCTTTGGCTATAGCTGCACCTGCTATTGTCCGCATAGGACCAGCTGAAATTGCATTTACGCGAATATTATTTTTTCCTAAATCAACGCTAAGATACTTAACACTCATTTCTAATGCTGCTTTAGCTACTCCCATTACGTTATAATTAGGCATAACTTTGTTTGCCCCATAAAAACTTAATGTAAGTAAACTTCCGCCATTATTCATCATTGACGAAGCAAGTTTTGATATTTCTGTAAATGAATAACAAGAAATATTTAATGTATTAATAAAATTACTTAAAGAAGTATCTATATAACGCCCATTAAGCTCATCCTTATTGGAGAAGGCAGCAGCATGGACAACGAAATCAATATTATTCCATTCTTGATTGAGATCATCGAAGCATTTTTTTATAGAGTTTGATTGAGAAAAATCGCATTCAATTAACAATTTACTATTTATTTCTTTAGATAATGGCTTAATTCTTTTTAAAAGAGTATCATTTTGATATGTTAAAGCTAGTTCCGCACCATATTCAGAGAGTTTTTTAGATATTCCCCAAGCTATCGAATGATCGTTTGCAATACCAAAGATTATTCCTTTTTTACCTTTAAGCATTATATTTTGAAAATAATAAGGTTGCATTAGTTCCACCAAAACCAAAGCTGTTTGACATCATATTTTGAATATCGTCTTTTTGCATAGTTTTTTGAAGAATGTTATGATTCTTCGCGGCTTCATCCAAGTTATCTATATTTGCTGAACCGCATAAAAAATTATTTTCCATCATCAATAAACAATAAATTGCTTCATGGACACCGGTTGCTCCAAGCGAATGTCCAGTTAAAGATTTAGTTGAACTGAGATAGGGTATTTCATCTTTAAATAATTCTTTAATGGCTTCTAGCTCCTTAATATCCCCTATTGGTGTACTTGTTCCATGAGTGTTAATGTAATCGATTTTACCATTTGCGGTTTTTAAAGCTTGTTTCATACATCTTAGAGCTCCCTCCCCAGAGGGTTGCACCATGTCAAAACCATCTGAGGTTGCGCCATAACCAGTTATTTCAGCATATATTTTTGCATCCCTTGATTTAGCATGTTCATATTCTTCAAGCACAATGGTTCCACCTCCTCCAGCTATTACAAATCCATCACGGTCAGAATCATAAGCTCTTGATGCTATTTGAGGAGTTTCATTGTATTTCGAAGAAAGTGCCCCCATAGCATCAAATAATACAGACATTGTCCAATGTAATTCCTCCCCTCCACCAGCAAAAATTATATTTTGTTTTCCTATCTGAATCAATTCATAAGCATTTCCAATACAATGACTGCTTGTAGAACAAGCAGATGAAATAGAATAATTCACACCTTTGATTTTAAAAGGTGTAGCTAATGTTGCTGTATTGGTGCTAGACATTGTCCGGGGAACCATATAGGGACCGACTTTTCTTGCACCTTTAGATTTTGCTAAATCGTAAGCATTTAAAAAATTTTGAGTTGAAGGTCCTCCTGAACCAACAATAATACCTGTCATTTCATTTGAAATATCATTTTCATCTAATCCAGAGTCTTCAATCGCATCTTTCATCGCAATGTAATTAAATGCTGCACCATCACCCATAAATCTAAGTATTCGTCGATCAATGTTTTCCTCAAGATTAATGTTGGGTTTTCCATGTACAAGGCTGCGAAAAGAAAACTCTTTATATTCTGGAGCTTTAATAATGCCTGAGTTTAGGTTTTTAAGATTATGAACAACCTCTTTTTTTGTATTTCCAATACAGGAAACAATCCCAAGTCCAGTAACAACAACACGTTTCATATTTATTCGCTTGAAGTGAATAAGCCAACTTTCATATCTTTAACTTCATAAATAGGTTTTTCATCAGCTTTCATTATGCCATCGGCAATACCTATGATTAGTTTTCGAAGAATTAGTTTTTTTAATGAAATGTGATAGCTAACTTTTTTTACAGTTTGAAGGACTTGTCCGGTAAATTTTACTTCACCGACCCCCAAAGCCCTTCCTTTTCCTGGTTGACCAAGCCAGCCCAAATAAAAACCAACAAGTTGCCACATTGCATCAAGACCAAGACAACCAGGCATTACCGGATCGTTTTTAAAATGACATTTGAAAAACCATAAGTCAGATTTAATATCCAGTTCAGCCACAACTTCTCCTTTTGAAAAATTACCACCATTTTCATTAATATTAGTTATTCTATCAAACATTAACATTGGAGGAAGAGGAAGTTGAGCATTGCCGTTTCCAAATAATATGCCCCTGCCACATTCAATGAGCTGATCATAACTAAAAGAACTTTTTTTCATATATTCAATATTGATATATATTTGTGAGATATTATCAATTAAATCTTTTCAGTCTAATTATTTTTTTTTAAGATATTGACACTTAACATTCTTTTTTATTTTTAAATTATCAATTTTAAGAGTTTTAACATTAATCATTGTCATAATATTATCTAATTTTTTTTCTAAAAAGAAATTAATTGTTTTTTGCGCTACAATTAAACCAGCCATACCAGTAGCAGTTCCCAAGACACCAATAGAGTCACATCTTGCTAAGTTTGGTTCCTTTTTATTTGGGAATATACATTGCAAGCACAAATGCTCTGTTGATAAATTGTTAAATAATGTAATTTGACTATCAAAGCCTACAGTGGAAGAACTTACAAGTGGGATTGATTTATCAACGCAATACTGGTTAATTAAAATCATTGACTTCCAATTGTCAGTAGCATCAATAACTAAAGAAGAATTGTATAAATATTTATTAATATTTTTTGAATCTATATGTGTTGATATTGTATCTATTTTACACTCAGGATTTGTACCATGTAATTTTTTTTTAGCAGTTTTTGCTTTTGATTTTCCTATATCATAAACAGAGTAAAGTATTTGTCTATTAAGATTAGTCTTTTGAATTAGGTCACCGTCAATTAATTTTAATATTTTAATACCAGCAGCAACTAAATATTGAGCGGCTGGACATCCAATACCGCCCAAACCAACTATTGTGATTTTTTTCTTTTGCAAATCATTAAATAGTTTTTCATTGAATTCTTTTAAAATAAGATGTCTTGAAAATATTTGCAGTTCTTGTTCAGAAATATTCATATCAGAAAATTTTTTTATTTATTTTTCAAAATTATTTATAATTTTATTTACTAATATTTTAGCTACATTAATCTTTGTCATTCTTCCAAATTTATTTACTTCATTGCGATCAACTATAGCAACTTGATTAAATTCTGATCCAAAAACATTATTTTTTTTACTAATTTTATTTACTACAATTAAATTACAATCTTTTGTGATTAACTTCTTTTTAGCATTATTAATATAATTATTTGTTTCAGCTGCAAATCCAACGATAAACTCTGGTTTTATAGATGAATTTAAAGATATATTTTTTAGAATATCTGGATTTTTCTTTAATATGATTTTTTTAAGTTTTTCTTTTTTTATTTTATTGGTTGTTGTTTTTTTTGGAGAAACATCACTTACAGCAGCAGTGAAAACTGCAAAATCTGTTTTTAAATTTTTTTTAACAGCTTCATTCATTTCTTTTGCAGTTAAAACTTCAATAAATTTAACTTTGGGAGGAGGTTGTAAATTTGTTGGTCCACTAATTAATGTTACATTAGCACCAACAAGCATTAATTGTTTTGCTATTTCAAAACCTTGTTTTCCAGATGAGTAATTTGAAATATAACGAACTGCATCAATTGGTTCTAAAGTTGGCCCTGCTGTTACTAAACATTTCTTTTTTTGAAGTTTTTTAGATCTTTTTAAGTAATTAAGAATAATCTGTAAAATTGTATTATCACTAGATAATCTTCCTAAACCAATTTCTCCGCAAGATAAGTACCCATAATCAGGACCAATAAATTCTACACCAGTTTTTTGCAACTTTGTAACATTTTTTTTATTAATTTTATTGTTCCACATTTCCACATTCATTGCAGGCATAAATAATATTTGTTTATTTGAGGCAATTAAAGATGTACTAGCTAAATCATCTGCATATCCATGTGCAAATTTTGCAATAAGGTTTGCTGTTGCAGGGCAAACAACTACTAGGTCAGATTTTCTTGTTAATGTAATATGAAGCATTTTTCTGTCTCTTTCAGAAGAATCATCGAATATTTTTCCTTTAATGCATTTTTGAATAATTTTTTTATCGATCATTTTTTTTGCACTATTTGTGATAATGCAATTTATATGAACTTTTTTATCAGATAATTTTTTTAAAATTATTGGACATTTTTTAACTGCTATTGATCCAGATATTATGAAAAGTAATTTCATTAAATCTTAAAACCTATATGAATACTTACTATGCCATCAAACAAATTAATATAACTAGTCTTTTCAAAACCAACATTATTTATTTTATCTAACAAAATCTTTTGATTGGGAAATTGACTAATACTTTCTTCTAAATATTTATAAGCATTTCTGTTATTAGCAACTTTTTCACCAATGAAAGGAACAAGTTTGTTCTTATATTTAGAATACATTATATCTACTAAACTAGAGGTAGGCGCACTGAACTCAAGACAATAAAATATACCACCTGGCTTTAAAACTCTAAAAGATTCATACAATGCTTTTTCTATGTATGTAACATTTCTTAGACAAAAAGAAATTACATATTTGTCAAAAAAATTATTTTCAAAAGGAAGATTTTCAGCGTTGGCATTAATAAATTTAATCTTCTTTTTCTGTTGATCATTGAATTGCTTTTTTGCTTCATTCAACATTTTTAGATTTAAATCAACAGAATAGATGGATACATTCTTATTTTCTTTTAAAATAATTTTAGATAAATCACCTGTTCCCGATCCAACATCAATAATTCTTTCATTAGAATTAATATTCATAATTTCAATCAATCTTTTTTTCCAAATTCGATGAGTTCCAAAACTCATAATATCGTTCATTAAGTTATATTTTTTTGATACTTCAGAAAATAATTTTTGTACTAAAGGAGTTTTCTTTTCCACTTTAATTTTTCTTTTGCCAAAATTAGTTTTTAGATTATTCATATTATTAATATGCCTGAGTTACCTGAAGTTCAAACAACTGTGCAAGGTTTACAAATACTATTAAACAAAAAGATAACCAATATAAAAATTTATTCAATAAAACTAAGGTATGAAATCCCAAAAAACATTCAAAAAATCCTTAAAAGTAACAAAATCGTAAAGATTTATAGAATTGGGAAATATATTGTAGTTAATTCAAAAAATCATTACTCGTTGATTTTTCATCTTGGAATGTCAGGAAGGCTAAGAATACCTGAAACAATCGAAGTTTATTAAAAAAAAGCACGACCATTTTATTCTGATGACGAGAAAATATATATTAATTTTCAATGACGCAAGAAAATTTGGTTTTATTGATTTATTAAAAACGAAAGAAATATTTAAAATAAATTATATATCACGATTGGGACTGGATGCACTAGATAGGAAGTTAAATGAAAGATATTTGAGAAAAAAAACCTACAAATCAATCGTACCTATAAAACAAATATTACTCAATCAAGGAATAATAGCAGGAATAGGTAACATTTATGCAAATGAAATACTTTATGATGCCAAAATATCACCTTTTACGAAAGGCTGTTCATTAACAATCTTAGAAATAAAAAAAATTATTAAATCAATTAAGAAAATATTGAGAATAGCAATAAATTCAGGTGGTTCAACGTTGAAAGATTATATATTGGTTGATGGAACTGCAGGGAATTTTCAAAATAACTTCAAAGTTTATAATAGAGGTGGGCAAAAAATATTAGGATATGAAATAAAGCGGATTATGCAATATGGTAGACCCACTTTTTACTGTCCTGATATACAATTAATATCAAAAAAAAAGACTTAAAGTTTAAAAGTAAATTTTATTGACAATAATTTGTTACTAAATATAAGTTGTTGTAAAATGGCAAATCACAAATCTGCAAAAAAGCGATACAAGCAAGCAATAAAACGTAATGAAGTCAATAAGTCATTGTTAAGTAAAATAAAAAATAATATTAATATTTTTCATTCCCTAGTTTCCTCTAAAAAAGTTGATGAAATACAAAAATCCCTTAGCTCTGTCAATTCAGCTTTGGCTAAGGCGGTGAAAAAAGGCTTAATTAAAAAAGAATTTGCGTCCAGAAAGTTATCCTCGCTATCAAGCACTATTGATAAAAAATAATATTTTTTTCTTTTTTTTTTACTTTTATTCTTGCTAATTTTCTCTAAAGAGTGTTGTCTACATAATATAATTGGTGATTTAAACTTTGTGGTTTTTGGTCTTTCGATCAAAGTTTAGGAATAAAGATCGGTGGTGATTGAATGGAAGATTCTTTTTTAGGTTTTGATGAAAAAAATTGGCTAAATCTTAGAAAAGATCTTAAAAAAATTGTAGGTGATACAGCCTACAATAATTGGTTAAAACAACTCACCTTTTTATCTGTTAAAGACCAAACAATTTCTTTTTCAGTTCCAACTAAATTTCTTAGAGATTGGGTTGTAAATAATTATGCAGATAAAATTAAAAATCAGTGCAAAAATTATATAAAAAATATAGAAGCTATTAAGTTTGTTGTAAAACCAGTTGGAGGCAGGGTTGTGCCAGGCACGGCCAGAACAATAAAAAATACCGATAATCAGTGGAAAAGATCTTTAGATATTAGATCTAATCAATCACCATCTTCTAACGAATTTGGTGCACCATTAGATCCAAGATTTACTTTTGATAATTTTGTTGTTGGCAAACCTAATGAACTTGCCTTCGCAGCGTCTCAAAGGGTAGCGGAATCAGAAGATGTTACATTTAATCCACTTTTTCTTTACGGCGGTGTAGGGCTTGGCAAAACACATTTAATGCATGCAATAGGTTGGAAGATTAAAGAAAAAAGCCCTGATAGAAAAGTTATTTATCTCTCAGCAGAAAAGTTTATGTATCAGTTTGTCAGAGCGCTAAGATATAAAGACACATCTGCATTTAAAGAACAATTTAGATCAATTGATATTTTAATGATTGATGATGTTCAGTTTATTAGTGGTAAAGATAACACTCAAGAAGAGTTTTTTCATACTTTTAATGCTTTGATTGAACAAAATAGACAAATTGTAATTTCAGCTGATAAATCACCTTCTGATTTGGACGGAGTGCAAGAAAGATTAAAATCAAGACTTGGATGCGGTTTAGTAGCGGATATTCATCCCACCACATACGAATTAAGATTGGGCATACTAATTGAAAAAGCACAAAAGCGAGGAGTAGAAATTCCATCAAAAGTTTTAGAATTTTTGTCATATCGCATTGTTTCAAATGTAAGAGAAATGGAAGGCGCTCTTAATAGATTGGTTGCTCATGCAACTTTAGTAGGAACGTCTATAACTGTTGAAACAGCTCAAGTTGTTTTACAAGATTTATTAAAATCAAATAATAGAAAAATAACGATTGAAGAAATTCAAAAAAAGGTAGCTGAGCATTTTAATATTAGACTCACTGATATGCATTCTCCAAGACGATCCAGGTCTGTTGCCAGACCTCGTCAAATAGCAATGTATTTAGCCAAATCAATTACCTCGAGATCATTGCCTGAAATTGGTCGTAAATTTGGTGGAAGAGACCATACAACTGTAATGCATGCAGTTAAAAAAATTGAAGAATTAAAACAAGAAGATAATAATTTTAATGAAGACATAGAGCTATTAAAAAGATTAATAGATTCTTAAACTTTTAATGGTTATAATTTTCTTAAAATGAAAATTTCAGTTGAAAAAAATATTATTTTTAAATCTCTTTCACATGTTCAGAATATTGTTGAAAAGAAAAACACTATTCCTGTTTTATCAAATATCTTAATTGAAGCGAAAAATAATACCATTGTATTATCCGCGACTGATATGGACATATCAATTACAGAAACACTTAATTGTAATGTAATTGAAGAAGGTTCCGTTACAGTTTCAGCCCATACTCTTTATGATATTATTCGGAAATTGCCAGACGGAAGTGAAGTTGAATTTATATCAAACGATGGTAAAATGTTTTCTATAAGATCGGGAAAATCAAGATTTTCTTTAGGATGTCTTCCAAAGGAAGAATTTCCAATTATTGAAATAGGAAAACTAAATTTAGAATTTTCAATAGATTCTCAAATTTTATTAAAGTTGATTGAAAAAACCCGTTTTGCCATATCAAATGAAGAAACCAGATACTTTCTTAATGGTATTTATTTTCATAAAAGAAGCTTAGAAAATAAACAATACTTGTCAATGGTCGCAACTGATGGACACAGACTTGCAAAAATTGATTACCTTCTAAAGGAAAACTTACCCGAAATACCAGGAGTTATTATACCTAGGAAAACTGTATATGAACTATGTAAATTATTATCTGATATTACTGGTACAATTAAAATTAATCTTGACTCTAATAAAATTATTTTTTTTATAAATAAATCAGTTTTAATATCTAAATTAATTGATGGAAATTTTCCAGATTATGAAAAAGTAATTCCAAACAACAATACTAACATTTTAAAAGTAGATCGAGATGTTTTTTCTATGGCTGTAGATAGAGTAAGCACTATTATCAATGAAAAATCACCCGCAATTAAATTTAAGTTATTAAAAAATTTAATGAATATATCATCAGTTGATTCAGAAAGTGGTTTAGCAACGGAAGATATTATAATTGAATATTCAGGCAATCAAATGGAGGTTGGTTTTAATTCTAAATATATATTGGAAATGATAAATAATTTAGAAGATGATAAAATAAACCTTAGTTTTAACGACACCTCTTCCCCTGTAATTGCAACAGAACAATCAAGTCCAGATCTGATTTATGTTCTAATGCCAATGAGAGTTTGATTTTTTTTGAATTTTTTTCAAAAAATCAAGTTAGAAAACTATAGAAATTTTAATTATTTCGAAATTGATTTTACATCGGGTTGCAATGTTTTAATTGGGAAAAATGGATCAGGAAAAACAAATATATTAGAATCAATATCTTTGTTTGAAAAAGGGAGAGGATTAAGAAAAGATAACATTAATAATTTAGTTAATCAAAATAATGATAAAAAAAATTTTAATGTCACGTCTCTTTTTTTACATAACAAAAAGGAAATTAATTTGTTTTTATTCAATCAAATTAACACTATTAACTCACAAAAAAAATTATTAATTAATAATAGCTCTTCAAGTGAATCAACTAAATATTTTGAAAATTTATTTTCACTAATTTATTTTTTACCAGAAATGGAAAGATTATTTCTTAACAGTCCATCTGTTAGAAGAGATTTTTTTGATAGATTAATTTATAGTACTGATAAAAATTATAGTAGATTAATCAATAGTTATAAAAAAAATATATTTGAGAGATATAAAATATTAAAAAATTACAGCTATGATTATGATTGGGTTAATACTTTAGAAAAAAAGATTGCTGATTTGGGAATTAACATCTATAAAAAAAGACATAAACATATTTTAATTCTTAATACGAATCTAAAAAAATTACCTAGTTATGAAAAATATTTTTATAGGATATTATTAGATATTAATGATGAATTTATTAATGATAAGAAAAAAGATTTAGGAAAATTGCTAGAAAATTATCTTGAAGATCTTAAAAAGAATAGGGAATTTGATGCAGTTTTCGGGGGTTGCAAGATTGGACCTCATAAATCTGATATAGTTGGCTATAATATTAAAAACAATATTAATATTAATCAATTTTCGACTGGTCAACAAAAAGCTGTAATATTATTAATTATTTTAGCTCATTGTAATTTTTTAATTAATGAACAAAAAATAATTCCAATAATTTTTTTTGATGAAGTTTGTTCACATTTAGATTTAGAAAATAGAAAACTCTTATTGGATTTGATTGAAACTCTAAATGTTCAGACATTTATTACAGGTACCGAAAAAAAAATTTTTTCTTTTTTATCTACAAAAGCTAGTTATTGTAATATAACTGAAAATAATGAGTAAATCTTTATACACATCTGATTCCATAAAAGTTTTAAAAGGCTTAGATGCAGTAAGAAAAAGACCTGGTATGTATATTGGTGATACCGATGATGGCTCGGGTTTACACCAGATGATTTATGAGGTAGTTGATAATTCGATTGATGAAACTTTAGCAGGCTATTGCAATGAAATTTTTGTAATATTAAATGCCGAAGGCACAATTACCGTTGAAGATAATGGTAGAGGAATTCCAGTAGAACTTCATAAAACTGAAAAAATACCTGCAGTACAGCTTATAATGACAGAGTTACATGCTGGTGGAAAATTTGATCAGAATAGTTATAAAGTTTCAGGAGGTCTTCATGGGGTTGGAGTATCAGTTGTAAATGCTCTTTCAGAAAAACTTTCACTTGAAATCAACAGAGATGGAAAAATTTATTATATGGATTTCATCCATGGTGTAGTTAACAACAAATTAAAGAAAAAAGGTGAATCTAAAAAATATAATAACGTTTTTTATACTGGGACTAAAATTACTTTTTTACCATCAAAAAAAACTTTTAATAATATCAATTTTAATTTTAAAACAATTGAAAACAGACTTAGGGAATTAGCATTCCTTAATAAAGATGTAAAAATTACCCTTGTAGACAGGAGATCTGCAAAAGAAAATTTAATTAAATTAAATTATCAGGGGGGAATTAATGAATATGTTAGATTTTTAAATCAAAATAAAAACCCAATTCATAAAGGTCCTATATATTTTTGTTCAAATAAAAACAATGTATTAGTTGAATGTTCTTTACAGTGGACGGATAGCTACCATGAAAATACCTTATGTTTTACTAATAATATTGCACAAAGAGATGGAGGAACACATTTAGCTGGATTTAGAGGTGCTTTAACTAGAAGTATTATTAGTTATGTTAATTCTAATACAAAGAATAAAATAAACATAACAGGTGATGATGCAAGAGAAGGACTCACTTCAGTTATTTCAATAAAACTTCCTGATCCTAAATTTTCAAGTCAAACCAAAGACAAATTAGTTTCATCAGAAGTTAGGCCTGTTGTTGAATCTGTAAGTTTAAGCAAACTAGAGCAATGGATGGAAGAAAATCCATCAGAAATTAAAAAAGTAATTGAAAAAGTTTTTGAAGCCTCAAGCGCGAGAGAAGCTGCTAGAAAGGCTAGAGAATTAACTCGAAGAAAAACTGGGTTAGAAGGCTCATCTCTTCCTGGCAAATTAGCGGATTGTCAAGAGACAGATCCTGAAGAATCAGAGCTATTTATTGTCGAAGGTGATTCTGCTGGTGGTTCAGCAAAACAAGGTAGAGATAGAAAAAATCAAGCCATTCTTCCTTTGAGAGGAAAAATTTTAAACGTTGAAAGATCTAATACAAAACAAATACTAACAAGCAATGAAATCGTTGCTCTTATTACAGCTATAGGAGCAGGCGTTGGTAATCCGACAGGCAATGTTGAAGATGATAAAGCAAATGGAAAGTTTGATTTGGAAAAGATGCGATATCACAAAGTTATTATTATGACAGATGCTGATGTTGATGGCAGTCATATTAGAACCTTATTATTAACTTTCTTTTATAGACATATGAAGCCTCTAATTGAATCGGGAAGACTTTATATCGCCCAACCTCCATTATACAGATCTAAAAAAGGTACTTCTGTTCAATATTTAAAAAATGAAAATGAAATGGAAGAATTTTTAATGAATGAAGGATCCAAAAATTTAACAATGGAAAGACCCTTGAACAATAAAAAAATTAATCAAATTTCAGGCAAAGATTTAATGTCATTAATAAAACTTGCAAAAAAATCTCAAAAATTAATACTACCTTTGACTAGAAGAATTGATAATAAATTAATCATTGAACAAGCGGCAGTTATTGCTGCACTTAAACCAGAGTCGTTAGAAAACAAAGAGATTGGTCTTGAAATTGCGAAATATTTAGAATTACGATTAAATACAATTGATAGAAAGGTTTGGAAAGTAAATTATCAAAAAAATAATTTTATGATTAACAAAGAAGTAAGAGGCGTAAAAAAAATTTATTATATTAATAAAGAATTTCTTATCACTCCTGAAGCAAGATTATTAAACGAGTTACGAAAACCACTAATGGAGAATTTTGGTTTGTTAAAAAATGGACGTGCTGGTGTTATAAAAAATTCTTCAGAACAATATGATATTAACGGTCCATTAGACTTAATTGAAAAAGTTTTGGAAATGGGTAAATCGGGAATTCAAATAAATCGTTATAAAGGATTAGGAGAAATGAATCCTGAGCAACTTTGGGAAACCACAATGGACAAAAATTTTAGATCGCTATTAGTTGTAAAAATTGATGAAGTGAACGAGGCTAACAATATATTCGAAACATTAATGGGAGATGTTGTTGAAGGAAGGAGAAATTTCATCCAAGAAAATTCTCTAAAAGTTGCCAATTTAGATATTTAGTATTTTATTACATATGACTAGTTTACTAAATTCACTTTGTAATAATATATTATTGAACAATCTTATTAAAATTAGATGGATTGCAATTATTGGACAACTTTTTGCAATATTATTAACTTTTTTTTATTTTAGAATTCAAATATTAATCATACCTTGTCTATTTGTTGTATTAATATCAACATTAGTAAATATTTTAAGTTTTTTTCTAAATAAAAGTGATGATTATTTAACAGATAAAGAGGCATTTTCTTTTCTATTTTTTGATACTTGTCAATTAGCAATACTTTTATATTTAACTGGAGGCATATATAATCCTTTCTCATTGCTTCTTATAGCCCCCTTAATAATATCGGCATCATATTTACATTTCATTTTTTCAATAATTTTATCCGCAACATCAATTTTGGTAGTGATTTTTATAAGTTTTTTTTTTATTGAGATTGACTGGCCTGGAGATTTTATTGTTCCGAACTTATTTACATATGGGTTATTATTATCTTTAATTATTTCACTAATATTTATTGCAGTTTATGTTTATATATTTGCTACTTCTTCCAGAAATATTTCTAAAGCCTTAAACCAAACACAAATTGCTTTATTTAATCAGAAAAAATTGTCAGAAGTTAATTCACTAAGCGCAGCTGCTGTTCACGAATTAAGCACTCCGTTAAATACAATTTTTTTAATTTTGAATGATTTTCGTAGCAATGAGTTTGTGTATAAAAGTACTAAAATTAAAAAAGAAGTTGATTTATTAAAATCACAAGCAGATAGATGTAAAAATATTTTATTAAAATTATCAGAGAATCCACAAAATTTAAAAGATGATTTTTTTAATGAAACAACGTTGTCAAATATTATAAAAATAAATTTTGATAAGTTTAATAACAAAAACATAAAACTTAATATTAGTATTTTAAAAAAAGATATTGAACCAAAAATTTTATTTAAAGATGAATTAATGTATGGCATAGGCAATATTATTCAAAACGCAATCCAACACAGCAATAAAGAAATTAAGGTAAATATTTTATGGTCTAATTCACATATAGATATTGAAATTATTGATGATGGTGATGGATTTAAAAAAGAGGTTTTAGATAAAATAGGGAGCCCATATGTTCTAAGTACTAAAAAAAATAGTATTGGCTTAGGTATTTTTATTGCAAAAAACTTAATTGAAAATATTGGTGGAAAAATGTATTTCAAAAATAATGTAAATGCAAATGGATCTGTTGTTAATATTAAGCTAAATAAAAGCATTTTAAAAATATGAACAAAGAATTAATAATAATTGATGATGATCTTCCGTTTAGAAATAGGTTATCGAAATCTATGGAAAAAAGAGGTTTCAGGGTAGAAATTTTTGGTGATGCCAAAAAATCAAAAGAAAGAATTAAAGAAAAATTATTTGATTATGCAATAGTTGATATGAGATTAGAAAATGGATCTGGTCTTGAATTGGTAAAATTAATAAAAAAGATTAATCCTAACACCAGATCTCTTCTTCTTACTGGATATGGGAATATCGCTACGGCAGTTGCAGCAATTAAATTTGGCGCTGTTGATTATATAACTAAACCAGCAGAAATAGATCAAATATATGAATCCCTTATTTCTTCTAAAGATAATTTGCCTTCTCCTCCATTAAATCCAATGACAGCTGATAGAGTTAAATGGGAACACATACAAAGAGTTTTTGTTCAATGTAAGAGAAACGTATCTGAAACCGCAAGAAAACTTAGAATGCACAGAAGAACACTTCAAAGAATTCTTAATAAACGCGCTCCAAAAGAATAGCTGAATGAAACTTTCTATTATAATTCCTGTATTTAATGAAATTAATTATATTGAAGAATTTACTAATAATCTAAAAAATACATTTGTTAATGAAAATGTTGAATATATATTTATTAATGACGGATCTAATGATGGATCTGGAAGTTGGTTAGAAAATTATATAAAAAAACAACCAGAAAAAAATAACAAATTTGTCAATTTAACAGAAAATACAGGCAAAGGTAATGCGCTCCATGAAGGAATAAAAATATTCACAGGTGATTATATCCTTTTTCAAGATTCTGATCTTGAACTTGACACGAAAGACTCGTATGAAATGTATCAAATCCTAAAAAATGATAAAACAATAAAATGTATTTTTGGTAGTCGTTATCTTACAGGAAAATTAAAAAGTAATAAAAATTATTTTAATGAATTTGTGGGAAAAATTAATTCTTTTATTTTTAATATCTTATTTTTCCAATCCTTAAGCGATGTACATTGTGGAGCAAAAATAATATCAAGAGAAGTAATAAAAAAAATTAATTTATCAATTAAGGATTTTGGTTTTGAAATTGATCTTTCTTCACAAATAGCAAAAAATAATTTTGATATATTTGAATATGGAATCTCTTATTTTGCACGGTCGCCTGAAGAGGGGAAAAAAATAACATGGATTGATGGTATAAAAACTTATTACTATTTATTTAAAATTAGGTTTGTTGATAATGATCTGTCTACACAAGTTTCAATATTATTTTCTTCTGCATATATGATGTATGTTGGATCACATTTTGGTATGGGAATAGGAATTTTATTTATGATATTAACTACATGCATAATTGGGCTTTATGTCGGATTAAGGAGAAAAATAGCATCCTCTTTCTTAGTTTATTTATTTTGTTTTATCGGAAGTCTTTTTAGTAAAGGAAATGGAAAAATATACACTGTTGTTTTAGGTTTTATTCTTGGTTTTTATCTCTCAAAAAAAATTAGCGCGTTAACTCAAAAAACGACAACGAATAGATTTATTCGTTTTTTTGTTTGAGGTTGCTTAATGCCAAACAAATGCCAATAATAAAAAAAGTGCTTATACCATTCCAATTCTTTAACAAACTTCCAGTAGACATAATTGGCCAAAACAATATCAATAATGTTGAGAGTGAAATTAGACTGTAATTGTTAAAATTATTGGTAAATATGTTGTTAATTACAAAATAAAGATAAACTAGGAAAAATATCAAGCCAAATATTCCTGTTTCTACCATCCACTGTAAATAAATATTATGGGGATGGCTAGGACAGTCATAATTGTTAATTAAGTTTTTATATCTATCATCATTCTTACATAGATATGTAAAATTATTCATTCCGACTCCTTGCAACTTGTGATCGTTAAACATCTTTATTCCAACATTGTAAATTTGGCCATATGGTGAATCTTTGAAGTTTTTTATTATTTCTATGAAACGGGGCTGTAAATTAATAATTTTTTTACATCTTATCTCGCTACTATCATTGCAAATATATTCTTTTTCTATTTTTAGTCCAAGATGATAAGGGGTTGATTCTAATATCTTGTAATCATTGTAAACTGGATGAATTTTATTTATTAAAAAAACCATAAAAAAAATTAACAACAAGGATAGGAAAAAAACCACCCTCTTTTTTTGATAGAAAATTAGTAAAAATAGTATTCCAAGTAAAAATGTGGCAAAAGCCATCCTTTCTCCAGATGCAAATGTTACAATGCCAATCATTGTTAAATAAGTAATAGAAGCAATGCTCTGTTTTGTTTTATTTTTTATATTAACAATTAAATAAACTAAACCAATTAAACCAAATTTAGAAACGTATGAACCTGGGATTAATTCTTTATAAAAAGGACCTGTTAATCTCCCATACCAGTCAGGAGTGAAACCAAGTAAATCTTTTCCAAATCCAAATTCTGGATCATAATTTATAAATTGATAAAGGGTATCTATACAAACAAATGTTACAGAAAAAAATATTATGCCTGTAGAAATTTTTAAATACTTATTATTATTAAAAATTAAAAAAATTAAGAAAATGGGTAGAGCTAAATAACGCACGAATATTACAGAATCTCGATAAGCCAAGAAAACATTTTCAGCAAATAAACTTATAAATAAAAAAAAAAACCAATAAATTATTGAAAATCTAACAAAAATATTATTATAAATATGTTTGTAGGATTTATGAATAAATATGCTAAATAAAAAAAAAATTACTGAAAAAGTTACGGTTAAATCTGGGATTGCTGGCCCGGTAATAAGAGTTATAGGTAAAATTAAAATGAAAAAAATAAAAAAGTAATTTAATCTATCTATCATGGTTTTTTATTAGATTAATAAAAACATCCTCTAAATCGCTTTCATATGTATTAATTTCATAAAAAGAAATATTATTTTTATTTAATATTTCTATTATTTCCTTTAATTGTGTAATGTTTTTATCATAATTAA
>JAGFWP010000042.1 GCA_017639935.1 Pelagibacteraceae bacterium | reverse complement strand
GTCCACCAGACGATGGAGAAGGTGAATCCATGCATGTTAAGGGAAGAGACTTAATAACAGGTTTGCCTAAAGAAATAAATATTAATCAAAGACAAATAGCTGAAGCTTTGGCAGAGCCAGTTGCTCAAATAAT
Organism: Pelagibacteraceae bacterium; assembly: GCA_017639935.1. Taxonomy (GTDB): domain Bacteria; phylum Pseudomonadota; class Alphaproteobacteria; order HIMB59; genus JAGFWP01. The sequence continues at coordinate 12,146 of JAGFWP010000042.1, read as the reverse complement.
AGATACAATAAAGAAAGCACTTGAACAAACCCCAGCTGAATTAGCTGCAGATATTGTCGAGAGAGGAATAATGCTGACTGGAGGCGGCTGTTTATTAGGAAATCTTGATAAAGTTCTTAGAAGAGCTACAAGTTTACCTATTTCTATAGCAGAAGATCCTTTATTATGTGTTGTTATGGGAACTGGAAGGGCTTTGGAAGAAAAATCAAATTTAAGCGATATATTTGCAACTGATTAATAAAAAAAATGTTTTATCGGAAAAAGATTAGGCATTTAACAAAGGCAAAAAACCTTGGAAAATTATACATTACTGTACTTTTTATTTTAACTTTTTTGCTGATTCTTTTTAATAAAGCTGATTATATCGTTGTAAAGAAAATTAAATCTTTAAGTACTGATGTTCTAAATCCTGTCAGCACATTCGTAACTTCTCCAGTAAAAGTTGCTACTTATACTGTTAATAAAATAAATGAAATGCGTTTTTTACAACAAGACAATCTAAAACTTAAAGAGGAAGTAAAAAGATTAAAAAAATGGCACACACTTGCAATAAAAAATCAAAGAGAAAATAACGCATTGAAAAAATTGTTAAATTCAACAACAAATAACATTGCTATTATAAAAACAACAACAATAACATCTCAATCACCAGATATTTATGCAAAATCTATTTTTATAAAAGCCGGAGTGAATCACGGGGTGTTGGAAGATTTAGTTGTAATTAATGAAAGAGGTTTAATAGGGAAAGTGATTTCTTCTTCTGAAAACAATTCTAGAGTTCTTCTCATAAATGATCAAAATTCATCTGTGCCAGTAACAACTATGTCAAAAAAATTTAATGCAATTATCAAAGGTACCACCGATGGTAAATATTTAACAAGTACATTTGTAAAAGATGAAAAAAAACCAAAAATTGGAGACGTACTTTTAACTAGTGGAAATGCAAGGATATTCCCAAGTGATATATTAGTTGGAAAAGTTATCAAAATAACTGAAGATGGTTTTTTAGCTCTTCCATATGTTGATTTTAACAATCTTGAGTTTGTGCAGGTAATAAATATTAAGTAGATGCTTTTATCGAGGTATCTACCCCCTTTTACATATTATAATCTTATTCTTATAATTTTATTTTTTTTATCTGTTAGTTCAATTGAATCGTTTTCAATAATTAATTCAATATCATATGTATTTCTTCATTTTTTGATAATTTACTTAGGAATATATTATTATCGCAGGTCACTTTATAGCATTTATTTTTTATATGGTTTAGGATTTGATATTTTATTGATTAATCAAATAGGTCCTCATTTATTTATATTTATGACATTATTGTTTTTTATTAATTTATCAAAAAAATATTTTATTTATTTAAGTTCTTTAAGAATATATTTATTAATATTATTTATCCTGTTATTAATAATATTATTAGAAATGCTACTCACGAATTTCTTCTTTGATTATGATTTCAATTTAGATAAGTATTTAATATTTATTTTTATTTCAATAATTTCTTCATATCCTATTTTTTTTATTTTTTCCAAAATTGATAAATTACAATAATGTATCACTCTCAACACAAAAAACAAATAACAGTACAAAATAGAAGAACTTTTTTTTTATTTTTAGGAAAGTTGAGTTTTTTTTCTATTATTGGATGGAGATTATTTAATATTCAAATATTAGATTCTGCAAAATACAAAACTTTATCAAAAAATAATCAAATAAGTGTCAAAATTCTATATCCAGTCAGAGGAGAAATAAAAGACAGGAATGGAAACATTATTGCAACTAACAAAAAAGTTTATGACTTATATGTTATACCCGAGCAAACAAAAAATTTAAAAGAAACTTTGAATAATTTGAATAATTTTATTCATTTTGATTTTGAGAAAAAAAGAAAGATAATTTTATTAAGCAAAAAAGTAAAAAAATTTGAAAGTATTAAAATCGAAGAAAATTTAAATTGGGAAAAATTAGAATTAATTGAAGCAAATAAAAATCACTTACCAGGGCTGCATCTTCAAGAAGATTATCAAAGAGTTTATCCTCAAAATAAATATTTCTCCCATATTTTAGGCTACATTAGTCAGCCAACTCTGAATGATTTAAATTTACCTTTTATTTCAAAAATGCCAAGGTTGGACATAGGGAAGACTGGACTGGAAAAATTTTTAAATGAAGATTTAATTGGAAAAGCCGGGAATATAGAGGTTGAGGTAAATTCTTCTGGAAAAGTAATAAGGGAAATATCAACAAACCCGAGTATGAAAGGTCAAAATATAAGCATTTCTATAGATCAGCGTCTTCAGAAATTCTCATATTTTGAGTTAGAAAAACACAAGGCAGGATCTATTGTAGTATTAAATATCAAGACAGGAGAAATCTTGTCTATGGCATCCATACCAGCTTTTGATCCAAATCTAATAATCAAAAAGCCTAATAAAAATTATTGGGAATTACTTTTAAATCATCCGTTATCGCCACTAACTAATAGATCTATTCAAGGTTTATATTCACCGGGTTCTACTTTTAAAATGATAGTCGCATTAGCAGGCCTAAAACATAAAGTAATTAATTATAGTAAAACGCAATTTTGCGACGGAAAAATTGAGTTTGGGGATAGATTGTATCATTGTTGGAATAAAAAAGGACATGGATCAATGAATATAGAAAATGCCATTAAAGAATCATGTGATGTATTTTTTTATGAACTGTCGAAAAAAATTGGCATTGAAAAAATAGCACAAATGGCAAAAGAATTTGGACTAGGAGAAAAATATCAAATTGGTTTTGAAAATGAAAAACAGGGTATTGTGCCTACTAAAAAGTGGAAAAGAGAAAAATTAAAAGAAAGTTGGTATGCTGGTGAGACGCTAATTACAGGTATTGGACAAGGATATCTGTTAACAACACCTCTTCAACTAGTTGTAATGACAGCAAGAATAGCAGCTAATGGAAAAAAAATTGAACCAACAATATTTAAAAGAAAAGAGAATAAGGAATTTGATAAAATTCCTAATATTAATAATCACATTGGTTTAATCAATAGAGCGATGTTTAAAGTGGTTAATGAACAAAAAGGGACTGCTAATCGATCAAAAAGTGAAGAATATTCATTTTCTGGTAAAACAGGTACTTCACAAGTTAAAAAAATCACTATTGAAGAAAGAGAAAGTGATGATTATAAAAAAAAGGATGTTGATTGGAAAAATAGAGATCACGCTTTATTTGTTGGATATACGCCTTCTGAAAATCCCAAATATGCAATATCAGTTGTAATTGAACACGGAGGTTCAGGAGCCTCAACAGCAGCACCGATTGCTAAGAGAATATTTGACTATATTTATAAACAAAAAATCTGATGAATTTTTCTAAGATAATAAATATTAATGTTCTTTTTCTATTTATAGTAATTTTATTATCTTTCATTGGTATGGCTGCATTGTATTCTGCAGCAGCAGGTAATTTTGATCCATGGTCTAAAAAACATATTATTAGATTTACAATTTCCTTAATTTTATTATTTTTAGTTTCGTTAATAGATATTAAATATGTTTATAAACATTCTTACACCCTTTTTTTTCTTACTTTACTGTTATTATTTTCTGTAGAAATTTTTGGTATTTTTGGAAAAGGAGCTACGAGATGGATTCAAATTTTTGGAGTGAGCATTCAACCTTCTGAAATAGTCAAAGTATCAATTATTTTAGCTTTAGCCAAATTTTATCATAATTTGCGTTTTGATAGGATTGGAAAAATACACAATCTATTTTTTCCAATGATGATAATAATAATTCCTTTCACATTGACTGTTATTCAACCTGATCTTGGTACATCATTGAGTATTTTTATACTTGGAGTCGGTATGATGTTTATAGCTGGAGTTAAAATTTGGAAGTTTGTTGTGGGTTTATCGATCATGGTAATTTCTTATCCCTTCTTTTGGAATTCTATCAAACTATATCAGCAAAAAAGAATATTATCTTTTTTAAACCCTGAATCTGATCCCTTGGGTCAAGGTTATCAATTAATTCAATCAAAAATAGCCCTGGGTTCTGGATCTTTGACTGGAAAGGGATTTCTTGAAGGAACACAATCTTACCTAGAATACTTACCCGAGAAACAAACAGATTTTATTTTTACGTTAATTGGTGAGGAATTTGGTTTTATTGGAACAATTTTTATTGTTTTTCTATATTCTTTACTCATTTTGATTGCTTTTTATATAAGCATTAAAAGTATTCATATATTTGGTAGGATTATAAGCTTAGGAGTAGCTTTGAATCTGTTTATTTATGTGGTTCTTAATATGGCAATGGTTACTGGTTTAATGCCTGTTGTGGGCATACCGTTACCTTTGCTATCTTATGGGGGAACAGCAATGTTATCGGTTATGATTTCATTTGGTTTATTATTGAATGTCGATCTTCATTACAATTATCAAAAAATGAAACCATAATGCTAAAAATTAATAATGTGAAAAAAAACTTTGGCGGATTAAAAGCCGTTAATAACGCATCAATGCATGTTAAAAAGGGCTCTATAACCGGTTTGATTGGTCCTAACGGAGCTGGAAAAACAACTTTATTCAATGTCATTGCTGGAAATTTACAATCTGATTCTGGCGAAGTTGTTTTAAATGATGAAAAAATTTCTGGTCTAAAATCATATGAACTTTTTTACAAAGGGGTGCTTCGTACCTTTCAAATTGCTCATGAATTTACTTCGCTGACAGTTTTAGAAAATTTAATGATGGTGCCTGGAAATCAATTCGGGGAAAACCTTCTTTATTCATGGTTTAAGAATTCTGTTGTAAAAAAACAAGAAGAAAAAATTCGTGCAAAAGCAATTGAAGTCATTAATTTTCTAAACCTGACTCATCTAACCCAGGAGGTGGCAGGGAATTTGTCTGGCGGTCAAAAAAAATTACTGGAACTGGGAAGAACAATGATGGTTGATGCAAAACTGGTTTTATTGGACGAGGTGGGAGCTGGAGTAAACAGAACATTATTAAATGAAATCAGTGATGCAATTATCCGCCTCAATAAAGAAAAAGATTATACATTTTTTGTAATTGAACATGATATGGATTTGATTGAGAAGATTTGCGATCCTGTCATTGTGATGGCTGAGGGAAGTGTTTTATTTCAAGGATCTTTTGATGAAGTAAAATCAAACGAAGATGTTATTGAAGCTTATTTAGGCAGAGGAATGAAACCAAAAGAAGCATTAAATTCATGATATTTTTTAAAGGTGAAAATATGACAGCTGGGTACGGAGGAGCAGACATAATCAAAAACTGCAATATTCAAGTAGAAGAGGGAGAAATTGTAGTTGTGATTGGACCTAATGGAGCAGGGAAGTCCACTGTTATGAAAGCTATGCTTGGTATGCTGAAGTTAAGAGATGGTTCAGTGAAATTTAATAACGATGACATAACCGCAATGCTTCCGCAGGACAGAGTTAATTTAGGCATAGCTTTTGTCCCTCAGACAAAAAATGTTTTTACAGGTATGACAGTCGAAGAAAATTTAGAAATGGGCGCCTTTTTAAGAAGAGATAATATTCAGGATACAATTAATCAAGTTTACGATTTATTTCCCATACTTCGCGAAAAAAGAAATCAGAATGTAGGGGAATTATCAGGAGGTCAGCGACAGCAAGTAGCTTTTGGTCGTGCTCTTATGACTAAGCCAAGTATATTAATGCTTGATGAACCAACAGCAGGTGTCTCTCCAATTGTGATGGATGATCTTTTTACAAGAATAATAGAAGTTGGCAAAACGGGTGTTGGAATATTAATGGTGGAACAGAACGCGAAACAGGCACTGGGAATTGCAAATAGAGGCTATGTAATGGTGAATGGCGAAAACAGGATAGAAGGCTCTGGTGAAGATTTATTAAACAATCCAGATGTCAGAAAATCTTTTTTAGGAGGTTAGTATTGTGGTTGATTTAATCAATGCTTTTGTAGTTTTATTAAATTACATATTCATACCAGCCTTATCCTATGGATCTCAACTTGCTCTGGGCGCTCTGGGCGTGTCTTTCATTTACGCAATTCTTCGTTTTGCCAATTTTTCTCATGGTGATCTGATGTCTTTTGGTGCAATGATGACAATACTGTTTACTTGGTTGTTTCAATCATACGGTATTTCTCTTGGGTTTTTACCTACAGCAATACTTGCTCTTCCCTTAGCTATTATAGCAACCATATTATTTTCTATACTTACTGATAGATTTGTTTTTCGACATTACAGAATAAAAAAAAGCACACCTGTTGTTTTGGCGATGGTCTCAATAGGAGTCATGTTTGTCATACAAGCAATTGTTAGAATTATAATTGGGCCAGATGATAGACAATTTTTTGATGGGCAAAAATTTATTATGAAAGCGAAACAATTTAAAGAAATTACAGGCTTGAATGAAGGACTGGCTATTAAATCAACACAGGTTATAACTATTTTAGCCACTATAGTCTTAGTTAGTCTTTTGTTTTGGTTTTTACAACGAACGCGCACTGGCAAATCAATGCGGGCTTTCTCTGATAATGAAGATTTAGCGCTGTTATCGGGAATTAATCCCGATAAAGTAGTGTTTATTACTTGGCTTATAGTGGGTGCGCTGGCGACTGTGGCCGGAACTCTTTATGGGTTGGATAAAAGCTTTAAACCGTTTACCTATTTAGGCTTGGTACTACCTATTTTTGCATCAGCGATTGTTGGAGGTATTGGAAGTCCTATAGGGGCAGTAGTTGGCGGATATGTTATTGCCTTTTCAGAAATAATGGTAACTTATGCATATAAAAAATTTTTTATTTATCTCTTACCCCAAAGTTTAGAGCCAACTGGATTAGTGCAATTATTGTCTACCGATTATAAGTTCGCTGTATCATTTTCTATTTTAGTAATTGTTTTATTAATTAGACCGTCCGGAATATTTAAAGGGAGAACTTTGTGAACAAAACAAATAGAAGTGAAATTCTTGCCATACTCATTATGGCTTCAATGTTTTTATTAGTTGGATTTGGACAGTCGTGGTCCATAAGCCTTTCAATCTTAAATATGTGTATCATATCAGCGATAATGTCTATGGGAATAAACATACAGTGGGGATATGCAGGTATATTTAATGTTGGTATCATGGGTTTTACCGCTCTTGGAGGACTAGCTGCTGTTTTAGTTTCTTATTCACCCGTTGGTGAAGCTTGGCGTGTTGGAGGCATTGGAATGATTGTTAGTTTGTTTCTATTAATCACAACAATTGTTGCAGTTTTTTTTCTCAACCGCGTTTTTCGTCATAGTTCATACAAATATTGGATCATTGGTTTAACCATAATAATAGGCTTAATTTTAATCAATTTATTTTTTCGTCCAGCAGTTCAAGCGATAGAAGATGTTAATCCAGCCGTAACAGGATTTTTAGGAGGTTTAGGATTACCCATAATATTTTCATGGATTGTTGGAGGTTTATTTGCTGCTGGCGTAGCATTTGTTATTGGAAAAATTACATTAGGATTACGATCAGATTATTTAGCTATTGCAACACTTGGAATATCAGAAATAATTATTGCTGTTCTTAAGCATGAAGATTGGCTATCTAGAGGAGTAAAAAATGTTATCGGTTTAAAAAGACCAGTACCTTATGAAATTGATCTTCAAAAAACTGACTGGTTTATTTCTCTTATAAGCTATTTAAATAGTTCTAAACTAGGCAAGATAAGTGACTCTTTAGAGAGTGAAAAATTACTTAATCAACTAGTTATCGAAGGTTCAAGCATTTTTGTAAAATTAAGTTATATGATTTTATTTACAATAGTATTGCTTTTTATTTTGTATTTAGCGAATAAAGCGCAAATTTCGCCATGGGGAAGAATGATGAGAGCTATACGTGATAATGAAACATCAGCAAATGCTATGGGTAAGGATGTTGTTAAAAGACACTTACAAGTATTTGTGATCGGTTCTGCAGTTGTCGGTATAGCAGGCGCTATGCTAATTACACAAAACGGTTTATTTACTCCATCAAGTTTTCTTCCTCTTCGATATACATTTCTTATTTGGGTTATGGTGATAGTTGGAGGAAGTGGCAATAACGTGGGAGCTATCTTAGGAGGATTTGTAATCTGGTTTGTTTGGATTGAAGCAGCTCCAGCCTCACAATATTTGATTGAAATATTAACTATTGCATTGAATGACGAAAATGAATTTAAACTTCATTTGATAGATAGTGTTCCGTATTTTAGATATTTAATCATGGGATCAGTGTTGCTCTTAATTATGAGGTATCGCCCGAAAGGTATATTACCTGAAAAAGTAAGGCACTCATAAAAAAACTCCAGCTTTTAAACTGGAGTTTTTAAATTGATAAATTTTATATTATTGGCGAACTTGTACTAATTCAAATGAGCCACCTTTTACTTCCATTTCTTTGAAAGAACCGGCTGCATCACCAAAAGTGCTAAGTTCTACATCAGTAGCGCCTTGATAATCAACATCTCCGCCACCAGCTAAAATTGCAAGTCCTTTAGCCAATTCGCCTGGTAAAATTTTATCTCCAGGTGCGTTTGCCACTTTTTTTATGTTTGCAACAATAGAAGATCTGTCAGCAGACCCCCCAGCTTCTATAGCAAGAGCTATAAGAGCTGCAGCATCATATGATTCACCAGCATAAGGAGCTGTTGGATCGATGTCACCAGAGATTTCAGCAAATTTTGCTGCGCCTTCTGATTGAGTGCCAGGAAGTGTTCCAAAAGATCCATTAAGGTCCGCACCAATTGCATCAGCAATTGATTGGCCAATCATACCGTCTGATAAAACAAACAAATCAAATGATCCTGAGTCAAGAGAAGCTTGAATCATACCTTTACCACCTTGATCAAGATAACCAATGACAACTAAAGCATCGCCACCAGCAGAACCAAGAACACCAACTTCTGCAGAATAGTCAGCTTTACCATCTTCATGTGAAGCAACAGCAGTTACTGTTCCGCCACCAGAAGAGAATGATGCTTCAAAAACATCAGCTAGACCTTTACCATAATCGTTGTTTGTGTAAGTTACTGCAACACTTGTAAGACCTCTGTCTAATGCAACTTGTGCAAGCACTTGTCCGCCTTTAGCATCAGAGGGTGCTGTACGGAAAAATAAACCGTTATCTGCAAGTTTAGTTAGACCAGGTGAAGTTGCGGAAGGTGAAACCATAGTTACACCATTTGGAACAGCTACGTTTGTTGCAATTGCACCAGTAACACCAGAGCAATCCGCACCCATAATGGCAACAACACCATCATTAATTAAGATTTCAGCAGCAGCAACTGCAGCATCAGAATCAACACAAGTTGAGTCTGCTATAAGGGGAGTAATAGTTTCTCCTCCTAGCAAAGCGCCAGAGGAAGACACTTCAGCAAAAGCCAATTTTGCAGAGTCTCTCATAGCAGGCGTAAGAGTTTCAATAGGTCCTGTAAAACCTAAAATAATTCCTACTTTAATTTCAGCTAATGCAACCGACGAAATTGTCGTCAAGCTTACAATAACTGCAAGAAGTAATTTTTTCATATTTCCTCCAAGAAATTTCTATAGAGCACATATAATATAAAACAATTATTAGGTACAGAGATCAATACTTAGTTTTTTCAATAAAATAGTCTAAATACACTCTAAATGTCGGATTTCAGGGTTGAAACAGTGGTAATTGGCGCCGGTGTCGTTGGTTTGGCAATAGCAAATGAATTATCTAGGAAAAATAAAGAAGTATTAATTTTAGAGACTGAAGATGATTTTGGTAAAATAACAAGTTCAAGAAATTCTGGGGTAATACATGCTGGGATATATTATCCAAAAAATTCTTTTAAGTCGAAATTTTGTGTTTTAGGCAACAGTCTCTTATATGATTATTGTAAAAAAAACCTTATTCCATATTTAAATACAAAAAAATTATTAGTCGCGTCATCTCTTGATCAGACAGAAAAGATTGATCAAATAAAAAATCAAGCGGAGAATAATGGCGTTGAAGGTATAAAAAAAATTTCAAAAACTGAGGCATCTAATTTAGAACCGTTAATATGTTGCGAGGAAGCCTTACTTGTTCCTTCAAGCGGAATTGTCGATGTAGTAAGCCTGATGAGATCTTTAGTGGGGCGTATCCAAGATTCAGGAAGTATGATTGCATATAAATCAGAAATAAAAAAAATTAATTTTGATGGCAGTAAATTTTCATTAAGGGTTATGAATGATAGTGAAACAACCATAGAATGTAAAAAACTTGTCAATTCAGCAGGTCTCTTTGCTTCTAATGTCGCAAACACGATACAAGAATTAAAAAAAGAATTTATTCCAAAGACTTATTATGCGAAAGGAAATTATTTTAGTGTTAGTAAGGATTTAGGAATTCGACATTTAATTTATCCATTACCTGAAGGATTTGGACTTGGGGTTCATTTGACTCTTGAGTTAGATCATTCGATTAAATTTGGCCCTGATGTTGAATGGGTCGACAAACCCGATGATTATAAAGTGGATGCAAATAAAAAAATTTTTTTTTCAGATGAGATAATCAAATATTTTCCTAGTTTTGATGCAAGCTTGCTCTTGCCTAGTTACTCTGGAATTCGTCCAATAATGAATAAGAAGGACAAATCAATGCAAGATTTTATTATTCAAGGAGAAAAAGATCATAGAATTCCCAATTTAATTAACTTGTATGGTATTGATTCTCCAGGATTAACCTCTTCATTAGCGCTAGCGCAACATGTAAGAGATTTAATAAATTAATTATGCCAAAAAACATATTATCAAAAAAAACTTTTTTTGATTTAGATTTTAAATGGATTGATGATGTTCAAGTAAATCTCAGCGCCGTGGAGAGAAGGACCGTGTCCCTTACAAAGAGAAGAACGGTAAAAAAAGAATATCAGGCAGCATGGCTTTTGAAATCAATCACACTTCTTGATCTAACCACACTAAACGGGGATGACACTTTTGGAAAAGTTGATAGATTATGTCAAAAAGCCTTGCATCCAATATCATTAAACATATTAAATTCTCTTGAATTAGAAGAAGAAAATGTTTTAGTTGGAGCGGTTTGTGTTTACCATAATTTAGTCTCTCATGCTAAAAAACAACTTCAAGATAAACTTCCCATCGCCGCTGTTTCCACAGGATTTCCTGCTGGATTGTCATCTTTTGAAACCCGAAAAAAAGAAATTACTAATTCAATTAAAGCAGGAGCTGATGAAATTGATATTGTTATTAATAGGGCTTATGTTTTGCAAAATGACTGGCAACGATTATACGATGAAGTTCGAACATTTAAAGAGATAGCCAGAGATAAGAAAATAAAAACTATTTTGGGAGTGGGGGACTTAGAAACAATGCGCAATGTCGCTAAAGCCTCGCTGGTATGCATGATGGCGGGCGCAGATTTTATTAAAACATCAACAGGTAAAGAAAAAATAAACGCTAATTTAAATAATAGTCTTGTGATGTTAAGAATGATTAGGGAATTTTATGATTATTCAGGAAAAAAAATTGGCTTTAAGCCCGCGGGAGGAATCTCTACTGCAAAAAGCGTTCTTGAATTCTTAATACTTGTGTATGAAGAGTTGGGAAATACATGGGTTGATCCTAGTCTGCTGCGTGTCGGAGCCTCCAGCCTGTTGATTGATATTGAGAGACAGTTGCACCATTTTGCAGCAGGTCGGTATGCCAATAAAGAAAAAATAGCAATGTCGTAGCAATGAGTAGCGTTATAAAAAATTTTAGAAATATTAAATACGGACCAGCTCCTGAGGATGACAAGGAAGTTCTCGAGTGGATTAAATCGTTACCAAATCCTAATTATAATTTTATTAGCGGGCAGTGGGTAAAGCCCAGAGGGACAAAAACCATTCAAGTAATTAATCCTGCAAATAAGAATAAACTTTTAAAACTTAGTGTAAGTTCTAAATCGGATGTCGATAAAGCAGTGAAATCTGCAAAAAAAGCTTTTCCATCATGGTCGAAAACAACGCCCTATAAAAGATCAAAATATCTTTATGCATTGGCCCGCCTTATCCAAAAACATTCACGTTTTCTTGCTGTTTTAGAATCAATTGATAATGGAAAACCCATAAGGGAAACGCGGGATATTGACATTCCTTTAGTAGC
>JAGFWP010000041.1 GCA_017639935.1 Pelagibacteraceae bacterium | reverse complement strand
AGGGCAATAGTGCCTTTATTCATGATGAAATCCCTATAGTTGTGGATTCATTCCAGTTGAATATACAAAACGGGTCTTAATTTTTAGCCCAGAAAACCCTTAATTATATCTTATTTTTTGCCTTTTTTGCACTTTTTTAGGGCTTTTAAGGAAAATCTGGAAAATTTTAAGAGCCAATATGTAAAAAGGTGTGAGCCTGTACTTGGTATGCCCCGTACCTATATTAAGTACCCAATCCTTGGATGGGGGCCCATACTGTGTCCCATTTAGGATAAAGTTTGATAAAGTAACTATGGTGTTTCGAATATTAACTTATAATGAGGTTAAAACTAAACGAGAGGGTATTTTTGTCATGAATAAAATAAATCTTAAATCATTACTTTACTTAATAATAGTACCATTTTTGTTTGCTGAAAACCCACCTTCAGACAAATTAAAACTGATGGCGGTTGAAAAAGTAGACTCACAGTCAAAGCTTATTCAAGAAATGGTAGATATGATTTTTAGTTTTGGAGAGCTAGGCTTTCAAGAAATTGAAACATCTAATTATTTAATTGAGATTTTGGAACAAAATGGTTTCAAAGTTACCCGTGGAATATCAGGTATTCCTACAGCTTGGATGGCAGAATGGGGTAAAGGTAAACCAGTGATTGCCTTGGGCTCTGATATAGATGGTATACCAAAATCATCTCAAATGCCGGGTGTCGCTTATCATAAGCCTATCATAGAAGGTGCGCCTGGACATGGCGAAGGACATAATTCTGGTCAAGCGGTAATTGTAGCAGCTGCCATTGCTATGAAAGAAATTATGATTGATGAAAAAATTAAGGGAACATTGAAAATTTGGCCAGGAGTTGCTGAAGAATTGGTCGCAACAAAAGCTTATTTTGTTAGAGATGGTTATTTTAAAGATGTTGATGCATGTATTTTTACTCATGTAAGTAGTAATTTGGCAGTGACACATGGACAGGCGGGTGGTAATGGATTACTCTCGGTAGAGTATTCATTTAAAGGTAAAACAGCCCATTCTGCTGGCTCACCTTGGAGAGGTAAAAGTGCTCTAGATGCTGTAGAGTTAATGAATATTGGTTGGAATTTTCGTAGAGAGCACCTACGTCCACCATATCGAATTCATTATATAATTACTGATGGTGGAGATCAACCAAATGTTGTTCCAAGAAATGCTTCAGTTTGGTATTATTTACGTGAACTGGACTATGAGCATATCATGGAACTTTTTGATTATTCAAATGATATTGCAGAAGGCGCAGCTAAAATGAGTGGCACAGAACTTATATCTACAAGAATATTAGGTTCAGCTTGGCCAAGGCATTTTAATGAACCAATTGCACGTGCTATGTATACAAATATAAAAGAAGTTGGCCTTCCTGTATGGGATAAGAAGGATCAGGCTTTGGCAAAGGCTGTTCAGAAAGAAGCTGGAAATAAAGAAATAAAAGGACTTCCTACAGAATTAGATTCATTAAAAGGCCCAGTTTCAAGTAAAAATAATTGGGGTGGAGGATCAGACGACATAGGTGATATTAGTTGGACAGTTCCTACTGTAACACTACGTTTTCCATCAAATATACCAGGCCTTCCCGGACATAATTGGCTTAATGGTATTTCTATGGCAACCCCTATCGCTCATAAAGGAGCTGTTGCAGGTGCAAAAGTGACAGCTATGACACTCGTAGATCTTTTCACAGATAAAGGTTTAGTAAAAGATGCGAAAAAATATTTCAAAAATCAAACAAAAGAAACGAAATATCAACCTATGATTCGTAAAACGGACAAACCAGCAATAGAATTAAATGAAGAGATCATGCGTAATTATAGAGATGAGATGAAAAAATTCTATTATGACCCGAGTAAGTACGACACATATTTAGATCAACTTGGCGTAACATACCCAACTATTAAGAAAAAATAGTATAGATAAAAGTATTTTAAAACCTCCCTCTTCATTTCATTACCCTTTATTTGAGCCAGAGGCGTTTAATACAGAAATTTCCCAGCAATCTGGGTGTCTCTTTTAAAAGTAAATATTTCCTGGAAGTTGGTTCAATATCGCCAACTTTTTAGGTCTGCTCCGGGTGGTGCTGTATTTTCCATCCGCACAACTGCTTTGGGTATAAACATTTGATTATATCGCAACCGGGAAAGGGCATTGGGACGGGTTTGATCACCATTCCAACAGTGTTCGGCACGATCGCCATAATCCACTTCTCCATTGTAATAGGGTTTGGTGGTTTCTTCCAAAAAGTCCTCCATTAAATATACGGCGTTGTTAAGGTAATAGTTATCCATATCACCACAGTAGATGTGGATTTTACCTTCTAAATTAGATCCTATCTTTGACCAGTCACGCTTCAATATGTATTGGAGATCGTAGTTCTCACGCCAATAATTGGCCACATCCTTATCAATTGTTCCTGTGTATTTATCCCAGATCGGCTGAGGATAACCATCCGGACCCATGGGGCTGTAAACGGCTTGCCAGATATCCCACTGGTCGCCCGACCGACTATTCGTTCCAAGTGCCAGTTCCAAATGGTTCATATCTTTCATAGTGGCGTTTACTTCGCCCAGGTAATTTCTGTGTGCCGGTGTTTCAACCTGCTTAAATGGACCCTTTTTGTAGTAAGCATTTTCATCCTCATAGATGTTCACTTGGCAATATGCTCGAAAATCGATGGGATCAGGGCAGGCCGCAAAACATCCATTATATTCTTCGGGATAGAAAACCTGTGCCGCCAGCGCCTCCCAGCCTCCGGTAGAACCGCCATAAAGGAATCTAGCCCAACCCTCACCAATGCCACGGAATTTCTCCTCAATATAAGGAATCAGTTCATAGGTAATAGCATCGCCATAGGGGCCAATATTAGCGGAATTAACAGCATAGGAATCATCATAGTATGGATTCTGGTGCTGAATATCAATTACCAGGACGCGAGGGAAATCATCACTTGTCCAATCTTTATAGAATTGATGTTCATATTCCTGAACCGTCCGATTATACCCCTCCCAGTTGAATCGAGAACTGAATACAGGCTCCAGATCAGGATCGGGCGGTTCAGGCCTGAATCCCCTGAAATCATGATTATAATGTCCATGAAAAACCATCAATGGGTATTTTGCCTCAGGATGTTTATCAAAATCTTTCGGTAATAAAATGTGCGCACCTAGATAGGTGGGGCGACCCCAGAATTCTGTCAGCAGTTTACTTTGGAAGCGTATATGCTTAACATACTTGCTGTCCTTCGGTGGCTCGATGACTGGAATTACCTGATCTAAGGTAATTTTCACCGTTTTTCTTTTGCTTGGATCTAAAAATATTTTCTGAGGTTTGGAATAAAGATTCCCAGGTGAACGGTTCCATTTTTGCCCCTCTCCATTATCCATAGGAAGTTTAACGGTCTGTCCCGTATTCAGATTAAACGTTTCGTATGTATGTAACAATCCTTGTACCCAATATTCTCCAACGGGAATATCATTGAGCGATTCAATGGGGTAGCCCAGTGCGGCGCCATCAATTACTACACCCTTGTTAGGCCTTGGACCTAGAACGTCTACACCATATATCAGACCGGTATTATTCCGGTACGTAATCTGAAATCGGGGTTCAGGATCATCCTTCTTTGCCAGCAGGAGCAGGAGCCGCCCTTCCAATAATTTTCCGTCACTTTCCTGTGGATAGGTTATAACAAAATTCAGCTTACCTGCGGAGAGAGACCCCGCGGCAAGGAAACAGCTAAGCAAAATGGCCATTATTCTGGACATAGATTCCCTCCCATTGTTTCTTTGTAAATAATAATGTTTCATGCAGAAATTTACACAATAAACTCCTACAAACAAAAAAGCCCCCGCCAAATACCTCAGTTCTGCTCTTTAGTTAGTGCAATGCCACTTTCTAATAATGTATTACGTTCTACTATAGTTGAAGCACGATAAAGGTTATCCGCTGCTTGTAGAATTTTTAATTTTAAGGGTGGTGAATAATTTGGATGATCTTCAAGAAATTGATTAACTATATTTCTTGCACTTTCACTCTGATATCCTGAGAGCGTCGCATTTATGAATCTAGCTGGAAAAAAAATATCCCCAGTTCTTTGAATCTCTTCAAGTAATTCTAAGCTGGGTCGAATATATTTTTCTGATTCTTTACTTCTCAATGGATGATGAAGATAAGCAACTGCAGATTGAACCCAAGGTTCTACTTCACGGTTTTCTTCTTTTTTAATTAATTCAAAAAAATTGTCTCTAACACTTAAATTATTTGATAATGAAGCCATTATAAATTTAAAACGTGATTTTCGATCGGGGTTTGATATTCGATTTAACTGTGAAGTTAGAATCTTTTGACCATCATTCTTACCTCTTAAAGCTAACTCAGAAGCAATAGTAGTATAATCTCGCTCTGACAGAGTTAATCCTTTGATTGAATCAGTTTTCATCCAAATAGATTTTAACCACTCATAACCATTATCTGTTAAAATCATAGAACGTAAAGACCGGAAATACATAGAACGATTAGTAAGAGTAGTCGCTTCATTCATATGGCGTCTTAATGTTGATTCTAATTCATCTGCTTTTACTTCTCGTTGATCTTCAGTAAGAAAATTCCAAAATGTAGAATTGAGTCGAGCCAATATTCTTTGCGTATTCAAAATATCATTTTCAGTTTTTAAAGCACTAATACATAACTCAATCATATCAACGGGTCTGATATTTCCATAGAGCATATCATCCCAAAGGTTTAGCCAAATTATTCCCCTTAAATACGAGTCATTGATTTTTGGCAAATTTTCTAAAAGAAATGAACGACTTATTGGGTCCATTTTAAAGTAACCATACCCAACACCAGCGCCATTAGGTAAAATGTAATTGGGTTTACTCATCCCTCTTGCGTCTAATATTTTGACCTCTTCACCTTTTAAATAGACTGGAAGTAAGATGTCACTATTATCATACCCCAACCTAACTGTAAGGTGTTGCATCCACATTCTGTTTTTCTTTTTTGGATCTGATTGTTTAAGTGTTAATTGTTGAATTAAAGTATCTTGATCAATTAGTAACTCATATTCGACAATTGGGCGATCAGGTTCGTCTACCCAAACTTTACTCCAGGCTGTTAGATCTTCCTTTGATAAATTATCCAAAATTTTAATTAGATCTGGCCACGTCGCATTTCCATAAGCATAATTAGAAAGATATATTTGCATTCCCTTTTGAAAAGTTTTTTCACCCACAAGCAATTCAAGTTGCTTCATTACTACGGGTGCTTTTGAATAAATAATTGAGCCATATAAAGTCCCAGCCATATTTAAGTTTTCTAGAGGCTGACGTATTTCGTTGGCTCCCAAACTTCGATCCACGGTGTATGCGGAGGAATAATTGCTTAAAAAACGAAGTTCATGATTTATTTCAGGAAAGCTTGGATTAACGATTTTACCCCCCATAAAGCCAGCAAACACTTCTTTTGTCCAAACATCATCAAACCAGTCCATAGTGACAAGATCTCCAAACCACATATGAGTTGTTTCATGAGAGATTAATCCAGCACGACTTAAATATTGATTTTTAGTTGCTGATAGTTCTAAAAATAGACTGACATCTTTATAAAAAATAGCACCAGGATGCTCCATGCCTCCGTATTGAAAACCAGGGATTAAAGCAAAATCAAATTTTTGATATGGATAATCAATTCCCGTATACTTTTCCATCCAAGAAATAGCGCGGGAATGAAGATCAAATATTTCATTTTTATTTCGCTCCACTTTTTCAAGATCTGTTTCCCTGTGGAGCATTGTCATTTTTCGGCCATCTTTTTCCTGAGAAATGCGTTTAAATTTCCCAGCAGTAAATGCAAATATATAGGTGCTCACTGGTCGTGTTTCACCAAAAACAATTACACGCTTATCATTTATTATCTTTTCTGATTGGATTGGACCATTTGCAATTGCTGTCCAATCAGTTGGTACTGATAAAGTTAATGAATATCTACCTTTTAAATTTGGCTGATCAAAACATGGTATCGCTGTTGAAGCTCGATCTGGGACAAATAATGTATAAAGAAACTCATCATTCCGATTTAGGGACATATCTCCTGCTCTGAAGGAAATAAAGATAGAATTTTCTCCTTTAGAAAAATAAGAAGGTTCAATTACGATATGCTGATTTACTAATTTATAGGTAACAGATTTACCTTCTACAACCACAGAATGAATATAATCAGCTGGTTGACGAAAATCTAAGACTACATCGTTAGTTAAATCTGATAATTTGAAATGGATAAATTCTTCTACTGTAATAGGATCGATTTTATCTTTAGGAATATCAAAATTAAGTTGATAATGAACATCCGAAATGGCTGCCTTTCTATTTTGAGCTAATTCCCATGATACTCCAGATGTTATAATAGACGTTTTTGATTGACATCCCATTAATAGAAATAATATTACCCAGAGGCGTTTCATACTCAAAATTACACAGAAATTTTAAGCGCCAATATGTAAAAAGGTGTGAGCGTGTTTTCACGATATTAATTATAGTACAATAAAAGTGGAAATATTTATTTGTCTTCTATTATAAATGAGTATAATTTTGCCGGCCTTCAATCGAAAGAAAAAGGCGTTTTTTAACAAAAGAATTACACATGACGCGGGGTGGAGCAGTCTGGTAGCTCGTCGGGCTCATAACCCGAAGGTCAGCGGTT
>JAGFWP010000040.1 GCA_017639935.1 Pelagibacteraceae bacterium | reverse complement strand
TTAAATAAAAAGAAATTAAATCTTGAAGTTATTGAATTACCAATTCAATGAAAAAATTTTCTTATTCTGAATTAAGGGATTTCTTACAATCTAAATCAATAGATATTGAAAGCACAATATCAAATGATTCTTATTTTTTTGGCATTAGTTCTTTAGAATTAGCAAGGGAAAATGACATAACCTTCTTTCATAATAACAAATATACTAATTTATTAGCTTTAACTAAAGCAAAAGCATGTTTCGTTACTAAGGATTATTCTAAATTATTAAATAAATTATGCGTGCCAGTAATTGTAAAAGATCCTTATACTGCATACGCTTTAACTACTAATTTTTTATTTCCTAAACAAAAATCTAATGGTTTTATTAATTCTTGCTCAAATATTGATGACTTAGCTACTATTGGTAACAATGTTCAGGTTAATTATAATGTATCCATAAAAGAAAATACAAAGATTGGTGATAATTGTATTTTATCTGAAAATGTAATTATTGG
Source organism: Pelagibacteraceae bacterium (assembly GCA_017639935.1). Lineage (GTDB taxonomy): Bacteria > Pseudomonadota > Alphaproteobacteria > HIMB59 > JAGFWP01. The sequence goes on along the minus strand of JAGFWP010000040.1, from coordinate 48,723 downwards.
CCCCAATGTTGTTTTAGGCGCTAACTCGATTGTTATGTCTAATTGTGTAATTTCAAACTCATCCATTGGTAAAAATTGCCTATTTAAACCAGGTGCAAAAATAGGGGAAAAAGGTTTTGGTTTTATTCCTAGCTCTAAGATTGAAGTAAGACATATTGGAAATGTAATATTAGGTAATAATGTTGAAATAGGTTCAAACACAACAATAGATAAAGCCGCGCTACATTCTACGATAATTTCAGATAATGTCAGAATTGATAATCTTGTTCAAATTGCGCATAATGTTCAGGTTGGCAAGGATACTATTATTGCAGCCCTAACAGGAATATCAGGAAGTACTAGAATAGGTAATAATTGTATAATAGGAGGACAAGTAGGTATTGCTGGACATTTAATAATAGAAGATAATGTAACAATAGCGGGAAAAAGCGGAGTTACTAAAAATATTAAAAAAAATTCAATTATTGCAGGTTTTCCAGCAGTTGACATAAAAAAATGGAAGAAAAGTATAATCAACCAATATAGAAAAAAAAATGATTCTTAAAAGTAATGAAATAAAAAACTTATTACCTCATAGAGAACCTTTTTTGTTTATTGATAAATGTGAAATTACAAAAATAGGAATTAAGGGGGTAGGATATAGAAAATTTTTACCTAATGAATTTTTTTTTAAAGGACATTTTCCTGAATTACCTATAGTGCCTGGTGTTATTTTAATTGAAGCTTTAGCACAGACCGCAGGGATTGTAGTTTCAAAAAGTTTTGAAAATGAAAAAGATAAATCTGTATTATTTATGAGTATTTCAGAAGCTAAATTTAGAAAACCAGTTTTACCAAATGATGATATATGTTTTGAAGTTGAAAAAATAAACAATGTTAAATCTGTATATAAATTTTATGGTTTGGCAAAAAATAATTCAACTAAAGTATGTGAAGCTAAATTTACTGCGATGATTACTAATGAATCTAGTAGCGAAATACTTTGAAATAATTAATATATTTCAAATATTACTTATATAATTTATTCAATCCAATGTGATTCATCAAACAGCAATAATTTCACCTAAAGCAAAAATACCAGAAAATACTAAAATAGGACCTTATTGCATTATAGGTGACAGGGTGTCCATAGAAGAAGGATGTGAACTAATATCCAATGTACATTTAAGCGGAAATACTAAAATTGGAAAAAATAACAAATTCTTCCCTTTTTCTTCTGTGGGCTCAATACCCCAAGATTTAAAATATTCAGGAGAAGATTCAAAACTAGTTATCGGTGAAAATAACACATTTAGAGAAAATGTTACAATCAACCCAGGGACAAAAAACGGCGGTATGATAACCAAGATAGAAGATAACTGTTTATTTATGGTAGGTTCACATGTTGCTCACGACTGTCAAATTTCATCAAATGTGATTCTAGCAAATAATGCAACTTTAGCAGGCCATGTTGTAATAGATAATAATGCGATTATTGGAGGATTATCAGCAGTTCATCAATTTGTTCATATAGGAAAATATGCAATGATAGGGGGGATGAGCGGCGTTGAATCAAATATAATACCTTATGGTCTTTATTTGGGAGTCAGAGATAACTTAAGAGGGTTAAATTTAATTGGATTAAAAAGAAAAAAAGTTGATATAAAAACAATTCATAAAATTAAGGAAATATTTAATAAGATTTTTTGTAAACAAGATTCATTAGAGAAAAATATAAAAAATCTCAATCAAGAAGAGAAATCAATATTAGAGATTGCCGAAATATTAGATTTTATATCTTTGAATTTAAAAAGAGGTATTTGTAGATATGCCAAAAACTAAAGTTGGAATTCTTTCCGGAGGAGGCAAATTACCTTTATTAATTGGAAAAAAATTAATTCAATCCAAATATAATGTGATGTTTTTTTGTATAGAAAAATTTAGTGATTTAAAATTATATAAGGATTATAATTTTGAAATTATTTCAATAAATTCTCTCACCCGAATATTAAATAATTTGAAAAAAAATAAAATTGAAAAAATTATAATGGCGGGTAAAGTAAAAAGACCCAGTATTAAAGACATTAATTTTGATTTTAATGCTCTCAAACTAATCAAAAATTTTGCATTAGATTCAAAAGGAGATGACAAGTTATTATCAGCTATATCTATTTTTTTTGAAAACAATGGTTTTCCAATATTAGATTGGAAAGATCAATGTAAGGACCTTTTCATTAATAAGAAATGCCTAACGATAAAGAAACCTACTAAGGATTCAATTTCCAATAGAGACAAAGGACTAGATATTTTTAAATTTATTGGAAAAACGGACATTGCACAAAGCTTAATAATCCAAAATAATATTGTATTAGGAATTGAGGCTGCCGAAGGAACAGATGAGTTAATTAAAAGATGTTTTGAATATAAAAATCGTGGAGATAAAGGAATACTAATAAAATTAAGTAAATATAATCAACATTCTAATCTAGATATACCCGTTATTGGTATAGAGACCATGAAAAAACTAAAATTATATGATTATGATGGAGTTTTTTTAGAAAAAAATAAATGTATGATAATTGATAAAGATGAAGTTATAAAATTTTCAAATGCAAATAACATTTTTATCGCAAGTGTAGAAAAAATTGCACAATAATATCAATAAAAAAATATTTATTTGCGCTACCGAACAATCAGGAGACAATATTGGAGAAAAAATTCTTGAAAAATTAATAAATAAAAATCCTTTGTTAATAATTGATGGAGTAGGTGGGGCTAAAATGAAACCTTTTATGCAAAATCAATTTTATTCTTTAAAGGATTTCAAATCAATGGGGATAATTGAAATATTATTCTCGATAAAAAAATATCTAAAAATAATCAATAGTTTGTCAAAATATATAGCTAGACACAAATATGATTTAATCATAACTATTGATTCTCCTGATTTTAATTATCCTCTCTCAAAAAAAATAAAAAAAAACCAACAGGATGCTAATATAATTCATTTTGTTGCTCCAACAGTTTGGGCATGGAGACCAAACAGAGCAAAAAAATTTGCAAAAATTTATAATGAAATATTTACATTATTTTTTTTTGAAAATAAATTTTTTGAAAAATATAACCTTAAATCTACTTGCATAGGTCATCCAATATATTACATTAAAAATAACTCTAGCGTAGTTAAAGCAAAAAATAATGTGGCTTTTTTACCGGGAAGTAGAATGGGTGAGATCAAATCATTATTTATATATTATCAATTGGCTTATGAACAGTTAATGAGAATCAATTCTAAATTAAAAATTTTCATACCAACACTACCTCATTTACGAGAAGAAATTATCGAAAGAACAAAAAAATGGAAAATAGATACAATAATTGTTATTGATGATAAACAAATGGAAAACTATTTTTTAAAAACAAAGATTGCATTAGTATGTTCAGGCACTGCTTCTTTAGAAATTGCAAAAAGAGGAATTCCTCAACTAGTTATTTATAAATTAAACTATTTTACCGAACTCATTGCAAGATTCTTTATTAGAATAAAATTTGCCAATATTCTTAACATATTAGAAAATAAAATGATTATTCCTGAAATTACTAATTCAAACCTAAAAAAAAATATTTTTATAAAACAATTTAATAATCTTTTAATTGATGAAAAATCTAATATTCAACAAATAGTAAAAGTAAATAAAGCTATCAGCAAAATTGAGCTGTTAAAACCCCCATTTGAAATTGCTGTTGAAGGGATAAATAAATTTCTCTGAAATTATTATTTCCTCCACAACCAGTCAAAAATTGATTTTTTCTCTCTAGTTTCCATAATTTGGTATTCTCTTTTTTTTGATCCCGTATACAATTGCCTTGGTCTGCCTATCTTATTTGTGGGATCCTCAATCATTTCTTTCCATTGAGAAACCCAACCAATTGTTCTTCCTATAGAAAAAAGAACTGTGAACATACTAGTTGGAAAACCAATTGCTTTAAGTATTATTCCTGAGTAAAAATCAACATTCGGATATAACTGTTTTTCAATAAAATATTTATCTTTTAAAGCTATTTTCTCCAATTCAAGAGCAATATCTAATAGGGGGTCAGATATATTAAGTTCTGACAAAACTTCATGGGCACTTTCTTTTATAACCTCAGCTCTTGGATCGTAACTTTTATAAACCCTATGTCCAAAGCCCATCAATCTAAATGGATCATCTTTATCCTTAGCTTTTTCTATATAACTAGGAATATTTTTCATTTCACCTATTTCTTCAAGCATATGAATGACCGCTTCATTAGCTCCCCCGTGAGCAGGCCCCCAAAGAGATGCAATTCCAGCAGCTATACAAGCAAAAGGATTAGCACCAGAAGAACCTGCTAGTCTAACAGTTGATGTTGAAGCATTTTGCTCATGATCTGCATGTAATATAAAAAATCTATCAAGTGCTCTGGCAACTATTGGATTAACTATATACTCTTCTGTTGGAACAGAAAAAGTCATATGCAAAAAGTTTTCTGTATATGGTAAATCATTTTTTGGAAAAACAAAAGGCTGACCAATAGAATATTTATAAGCCATAGATCCAATGGTAGCAATTTTAGACACTAGTCTATGACAAGCTATCATACGCTGATTAGGATCAGAATAATCAGCGTTGTTATGATAAAAAGCAGAAAGGGCACCAACTACACCAACCATAATTGCCATAGGATGAGCATCTCTTCTAAATCCTCTATACAGGTTAACAATTTGTTGATGCAGCATTGTATGATTGCTAATTACATTTTCAAATCTTTTTCTATCAGTTGGGGAGGGCAAATCTCCATGAAGTAACAAATAACAAACTTCCATAAAATTACTGTTTGTAGCTAGATCTTTTACACTGTAACCACGATATCTTAATATTCCTTTATGCCCATCAATAAAAGTTATTCCTGAATCACATGAAGCTGTAGATGTAAATCCAGGATCATAAGTAAACATACCTGTATCTTTGTAGATAGATCTAATATCAAGCACATTCGGACCGTCGTTTCCAGAAATAACAGGTACTTCAAAAGACTGACCTGTTTCATTATTAAATAAAGTAAACGGTTTTAATTGATCTTTTTTATCATTGTCATCAGTCATAATTTATTTGCACTGTTTATATAATTATTCAAACGTAGAAAAGTGTTTTTTCTTCCAAGAATAAATAAAATATCATTGATTGGCGGACCTTCTTTTAAATTCGTAAGAACTATCCTTACAGGTTTTCCAAAAATGGGAAATTTAATTTTTTTTAGTTCAAGGAATTTATTAATGCAGTTTTTAAGATTATCCTTACTCCAAACATCAATAAAATCCAAATGTTTCATAAAATCATTTAAAATTATATTGAAATTATCGTCTAACTCATTGTTTAATATAGTTTTAAATTCTTCGTCATAATATATCTTAGATATGTTTTCTAATTCAGAATAAAAATTAATATTTTTTTTATAAGTATTAAATAATTTTTTCATCAAAATTTTATCTATGTCAAAAAAATTTTTTAGAATGGAATTTTCATTAACAAATTCTTCAAAATATTTGTAATTCTCTTCTTTCTGTAAATAAAAATTGTTAAAATGGTTTAATTTATTATAATCAAAAATACTTGAGGATTTTGACATCTTTTCAAGATCAAAAGTATTAATTATTTCACCAATTTCAATGTTTTCATCATTTTTTTTTGGTGACCAGCTAAGTAAAATTAGATTATTAATTATAGCTTGAGGAAGATACCCCTTTTTTTTGAATTCATTTATATCAACCGCACCGTGTCTTTTTGATAATTTTAATCCATCATCTCCATGAATTAATGGATGGTGCGCGTATGTTGGAAGATCCCATTTTAAACTTTTATATATGTGAAGTTGCCTAAATATATTGTTCAAATGATCATCACCTCTTATTATTATATTGACACCCATATCATGATCATCGACAACTACTGAAAGCATATAAGTTGGCGTTCCATCCTTTCTTAGTAATATAAAATTATCTATTTCTTTATTTTCTACTACAACTAATCCTTGTATTTTATCTAAAACTGATATTTTTCCGTCATTTGGAATGTTTATTCTTATACAAAAATCTTTTTCTAATTGTTGCGTAGCAGAATCATTCTTACATTTAGTACATAATCTCTTAATGTTTTTTCGAAGTTTCTGATTTTCTAATCTTCTAGTCTCTAATTCTTCTTTAGTGCAAACACATTTGTACGCATGTCCTTTTTCTAATAATTTAAAAGCAATTTCTTTATGTCTATCTATACTCTCTGACTGAATATGAGGTTTTTCATCCCACTCAATACCCATCCATTCTAATCCGTCTAGTATGCTTTTTTTATATTCATCCTTCGATCTTGTTATATCGGTATCTTCTATCCTTAATAATAGTTTAGATTTAGGATCTTTTTTTTTTGATTGTTGAACAACAATGTAATTAATTAACGCAGTTCTGATACCGCCAATATGCAAAAAACCAGTTGGAGAAGGTGCAAAGCGCACAACTACATCATTCATTATTTTCTTATAATTTAAATATGTAGCTTTTATTAGTTATATTTTCTTATTAATCCAGATAATGTTCCTTGAATTTGAACTTCACTGATATCCAATACTTTTTCTTTGTAGTTTTTATTTGCTGGTATCAAATGTATTTTGTCATTCTTTATATTAATTATTTTCAAGGTAATTTCATTATTGCTGGTTAATACTGCGGCAATTTTTCCATTAAGTGAAGAATTCGTCTTTTTTATTATTGCGATATCACCGTCAAATATTCCTTTCTCAATCATTGAAAGACCGTTCACTTTGAGACCAAAATACTGATTATTAGGAGTTATAAAATTCGACGGCACACTTATAAATTCATCAGGATTTTCTATTGCCTCAATTGGATTACCAGCAGCAATAGATCCAAGCAAAGGAATAGATACGGAGTTATTTCCAGTATTTCTTGTAAAATTTGCGAAGTTATTACTTAGATTTTTTGTAATTTCCATCGCCCTAGCCTTATGCTTTAATCTTTTTATAAAACCTCTTTGTTCAAGGCTCGTAATTAAACGATGAATGCCAGATTTTGACTTGAGGTTTACCGCTGTCTTCATTTCTTCAAAAGAAGGAGAAATAGTATTTTTAGAAATATAATCAGTTAGATAGTCAAAAAGCTCTTTTTGTTTTCTTGTTAACATAATAGTGTTCTATATATGTTCCTAATTTGTTTCAATAATATTCTTTATTTTGGCTAAATTTAGGTAAAAATAATACTTTATTATTTTTTTGATTTTGAGAAATCTGACTTACCGCCTTTTTTTTTGACAAGACGAATATCCTTAATCACAATATTTTTATCTAAGCTTTTACACATATCATATATTGTTAAACATGCGACACTAACCCCGTTCAATGCCTCCATTTCAACACCTGTTTTACCTCTACTTTTCACAGAAGAAGTAACTTTAAGAGATGATATTTTTTTTATCGCTTGAATATCAATATCTATATTTTCAATTTTAATATTGTGACATAGAGGTATTACATCACTTGTTTTTTTTGTTCCTAGAATTCCAGCAATTATAGCAATACTTTTAATCTCACCTTTTTTAGTTTTTAATGATTCAATTTTTTTATAAGTTGATTTGGAAAATTCAACAATACCTTGTGCAATAGCAATTCTGTCAGTTATTTTTTTTGAACTGATATCAACTATAGTTGGTTTATTTTTTTTATTTAGATGTGAAATCATTTTAATTTAAAAATTCTCTAATTTTGTCATTAATATTGGACGATTTTAAAATTGACTCACCAATTAAAAAATTAAAAACACCAACATCATTATATTTATCAATATCCGTTTTTGATTTAATGCCACTTTCAGCAACAACTATAAATTCTTTTGGTATTTTTTTAATTAAATTCAAAGTATTATTAATATTTACCGACAAGTTTTTTAAATTTCTATTATTAATTCCAATCACAGGATAACCAAAATTTATAGCTCTATTTATATCTTCTTCGGTATGTGTTTCAATTAGACAATCTAATCCGTATTGGTCAGCTAAGTTGATAAAATCTTTCATTTGCTTATCACTTAATATTGATACAATCAATAAAATCGCATCTGCTTGATAAACTTTACTCTCTAATATTTGATAAGGATCAATAATAAAATCTTTTCTTAACAACGGCAAATTTGTTTTTTTATTTATTAGAGATAAGTGATCCAAGTTTCCATGAAAAAAAGTAGTTTCAGTAAGTATGGAAATAGCTCCAACACCTGATTTTTCATAATCAGCAGCAATTATTTCAGGAAAATAATCTTTGAAAATGACTCCAGCACTTGGACTAGCCTTTTTTATCTCAGCAATAATATTGTTATTTTTCTTATCCTGAGAATTAATCATTAATTCTTTAAAGTTTCTATTATTTTTGTTTTGAAGTATTTTTTCAAGTGAAGAAAATGAACATCTTTTTTTTGTTTTTTCTAATTCAACTTTTTTATTTTCACAAATTTGACTTAATATATCTTTCATTGATTTTTCAATAAGTTTTCAAAATAATTTTTTGCCTTTTTGCTATTAATGGTTTGTCTAGCTAAATTAAATCCTTCTTTTAAATTTTTTGTCAATCCTGACAAATATAAAGCCGCGCCTGCGTTTAACTCTATTATTTTTTGAAAACTATTATCTGGAGCTTCAATAAGTTCAATAAAAGCTCTAGCGTTATAACTGGCATCCTTTCCCAGAATGTCATTTATGCTTATGTATTCATATCCATACTGCTTAGGATCAAAAATATAATCATTGATTTTATCATCTTTCAATTCGGATATATATGTTGGACCGCATAAAGATATCTCATCCAATCCATCAGCACCATGGACAATCATTGAGTGCGTTGAACCTAGTTCTTTTAATACTTCACAATGTATTCGAACCCATTTCTTATCAAACACCCCTAATAACTGTTTTTTTGTTGATGCTGGGTTAGTAAGTGGGCCTAATAAGTTAAATATTGTTCTGGCACCTAATTGTTTACGAATATTTACTACATGTTTCATTGCAGAATGATGATATTGCGCAAATAAAAAACAAAAGTTGTTATTATTTAATGATTTTTCCAATTCATTTTTATCAGAGGAAATCTTAATTCCTAATTTTTCCAACATATCTGCTGAGCCTGATTTTGAACTGATTGAGCGATTTCCGTGTTTAGCGACTATAGCCCCAGCGCTTGCTGCAATTAGAGCCGCACTTGTCGAAATATTAAGAGTGCCGCTCATATCTCCCCCTGTGCCACAAGTGTCTATTGCATTGTTAGGTGATATAATTTTCATTGATTTCTCTCTCATAATTTTAGCAGCGCCGTGAATTTCATCTTTACTTTCGTTTTTAATTTTTAAAGAAATCAATATTGAGGCAATATCAATTTCCCCAACTTCGCCATTCATTATAAGGTTAAAAACAAAAGAAGATTCTTCAAAAGATAAATTTTGTTTATTAAATAATTTATTTTTTATTTTACTAAGATTCATAATTAATAATATTTAAAAAATTTTTTAATATAGTTTTACCATATTTAGTGCCAATACTTTCAGGGTGAAATTGAACACCATAAGTAGAAAATTTTTTATGAGCAATACCCATTATTGTATTTTTATCTGTCTGAGCTATAATTTCAAAATCACTATTCAGAGATTCTTTTTCTATTATAAGCGAATGATAACGAGTTGCTAAAAAAATTTTGTCTATACCTGCAAACAACTTATGATTATTATGTTCAATTTTACATACCTTGCCATGGATAATTTCTGAACATTGAACAATATTTCCTCCAAAAGATTGGCCTATAGATTGATGTCCCAGACAGATTCCAAGTATAGGAAATTTACGATGTAATTTTTTAACTATATCTATGCAAATTCCCGCTTCATTGGGCGTACATGGACCAGGAGAGAGAACAATAGCTTTAGGATTTAGTTTAATTATTTCATTAATATTTATTTTGTCATTTCTATAGACATTTGATCTTGCTCCTATTTCTCCAAAATAATGGTAAATATTGTAAGTAAAGCTATCATAATTATCAATTATCAAAATCACAAATCTAAACCTCTATAAGAATCTAGAGCTGCAGCAATAATAGCCTGCGCTTTGTTTATAGTTTCTTGGAATTCTTTTTCAGGATCTGAATCATAAACAACACCGCCACCTGCTTGTACATATAAATTATTATCTTTTATAAGGCCTGTTCTTAAACTAATACATGTATCCATCTGTCCATTTGAGTCAAAGTAACCCATAGCACCACCATAGAAACCTCTATTAACATTTTCAAGTTCTTCAATTATTTCCATAGCTCTAATTTTTGGAGCTCCGGAAACTGTTCCTGCTGGAAATCCAGAGATAAGCGCATCTATCGAATCTTTATTTTTTTTTAAATCACCTTCAACGTTAGAAACAATATGCATTACATGAGAATAATATTCAACGATCATTTTTTCAGTTACGCTTACAGTCCCAACTTTAGCCACTCTACCTACATCATTTCTTCCTAAATCTAATAACATCAAATGTTCTGCCAATTCTTTTTGATCATTTAATAATTCATTAGATAATTTTCTATCTTCATTTGTTGTTTTGCCCCTTTTTCGAGTGCCAGCGATTGGACGTATTATTATTTTGCCATCCCTCACCCTAACTAAAATTTCCGGACTTGAAGCTACGAGGCCGATGTTATCAAAATTCAAATTTACTAAGAAGGGGGAAGGATTCAACCTTCTTAAAGAACGATATAGAGTTTTAGCGCTTAAAATGTACTCACAATGAAATCTTTGAGAAGGAACAACCTGAAATATATCCCCTGAATGAATATATTTTTTTGCCTTTTCAACAATTTTTAAATAATCTTCTTTCTTATAGTTCGACTTTATTTGAATATTTTTTTTATTTAAAACATCATCTTTTGCTATTTGTGTTTTTAATTTTTCAACACTTTTTCCAATTAGTTTCTCAGCTTCTTTTAACGCAGTTTCTGCTTTTATATTCTTTTCTGGATAGATAGCAGTCATTACATCTATCGTATCCTTGATATTATCAAAAACAGCAACAATTTTAGGTCTAATCATTACTGCTTCAGGAATATTTAATGTATCAGGATTACTTAAATTTATTTTTTCCATATACTGTATCATCGGGTATCCTAAATAGCCTACGAGTACAGGATAAGGAGTTTTATTAAAATCTCTTTGTATTTTAGATAATTGAAGTATGTTTCTAAGAGATTGAATAGGATTTAAATCAGCACTAACATTGTCTTTTATATACTTGCAGTTAGTCGTAATAGAAATCTTTCCACTCTTTACTTTCCAAATAATGTCAGGTTTACATCCTATCAAAGAATATCTACCCCTTTGATCACCCCCCTCAACAGATTCAAGTAAAAAAGAATATTTTTCATTTTTTGAAATTTTCAATAACGTTGATACTGGAGTTTCCGTATCAGCAATAATTTGTTGAGATAAAATCTGAGGAATATTTCTTATGTAATTATCAATAAACTTTTTTTTACTGACATTTGGCATTAAAATTTATTTATAACAGCGTCAATGAGCTTATCATTGGTGGTAATTTTCTTGTTTTTTAATAATTCAGTGCCAAAACTACCCTTTAAGTCATTTTGAAGAGATAATTCTTTAACCTCGTTTATACTTTTAGGCATTACAATATCAGTGATTGTTGCAATATATACTTTGTTTTTTTCAAATAACTGTACGACAGCTCCTTTATCGGCTTCAAAAATATCAGAAATTAATTTTATTGGTAATTCTTGGGAATCTATATTTATCTCCGCATCTTTTATTGTCAGACTATGAAGATCACTTAATTCATTAAAAAAATTTAAATTATTCTTACTTTCATTCAATATTTTTTCTATTCTCTTTGTATTTTGCCAATCTTTTAAGACGTTATCTTTAATTTCAGATAGATCAATTGGCTCAGAGGGAGCAATTTCTTTAACATTAAAAATATAAAAACTATCAGGATTGATTTTTACAATATCATTTACAAAGTCCTTATTAGCAGCGAAAACATTGGAAATTATACTTTTAAAAAAATCTTTTTTATCATTTTCAAAGTTCGAAAAATTTTTTGTTAAATTTTTTTGTGATAGCAGTTCTAGATCATACAAATTAGAAATTTCATTTAGCGATCTTCCTTCCACAATTTTTTCTGCAATATTACTGTTTAGTTCATCAAGGTAGCTATTTACTTCAATATTGGTTATTGTTTCTTTGATATCATCTTGAACTTCAGTCAATTGTAGTTGTAATTCTGGCTTAATATTTTGGAGAATAATTATATGTTTTGATATAGCTGTTTCAATAATTTCGGATTGTTGATTTATTTGAAGTTTAAATAAAACGTCTGCAATTTCTTTTAACACATCATCTGAAGAGAGATTCTTAAAAGAATTAAATTTAATATTGTTGTTATTGGCGTATTCAATTATTTCCTCATCATCCTTAAAACTAGTTATTTTGTCTTCAAAATTTTCAGCCTCTTCTGAACTTTTGAAGTTAAACTGAATAAAAGTTCTTTTTTCTCTTTCAATATATAGATCTTTATTATTGTTATAATACTCTGAAATTTCAAAATCCGATGGAGTAAAATTACTTATATAATTTTTTTTATCTACGATTATATATTCAATATTTCTTTTTTCATCAGACATATATTCATTAAGATTCTTATTGTAAAAATCTTCAAGAGCTTTATCAATATTGTCAACACTTGTTTGAATTTCTTCTATGCTTACTAATTCCAAAGACATCTCAGTGTGTCTTATTTTTCTTTTTTGGTTTTGATACGTATGGATTTTTTTCGTAAAATTGAATGGGTAATTGATATTAAAAAAAGCTTCATTAAAAAACTGATCTCTAGTTTCAAAATCAATAATTTGAACAATGTCTTCAATTTTAAGATTTTGTTGTTGTAAAAATTGATTTAAGAATGGTTCATTCAGCTTATTACCCTTATATAATTGCGGTATTCTTTCCCTGGTTTTTTGTGCAATAATGGTTTCATCTAATTTAAGGCCTCTTTGATCGAATTCATTTTCAAAAACTGCATCGTTAATTAAAGCGCCTAAGGCCAATGAATCAATTTGAAAGGTTTTAATTTCTTCGCCAGACATTGATTTACCTAATATTTGATTAAATTGATTGATATTTATCTGCAGAGTTCGATTAAATTTTGTTGTTGAAATCGGAGTTCCGGATACTCTAGCAACTACATTGTCAGAATCAAAAAAATTTGAATATCTTTTACCTCCTCTTATAAAAAAAAGACTTATTGCAAATAGAACAGCTAAAACAATACCAATTTTTGATTTTGTAATATTCCTCAACATATATATTATTTCGCTGTTGCTTCTATAGTAATAGTTTTTATAAGGGAAAGTAAAATATGCTTGAAATACAAAAATTTACCAAAATTATTGCAGCCAATTGGAAAATGAACGGGTCAATTAATTTTATCAATAATTTTCTAAATGATTTAGATGATTTAACTTTTGAAAATATTAATGATCAATCCATATGTATTATTATTTGTCCGCCTTTTACTTATTCTTATCTCATAGCTAATAAATTAAAAAATTGTTACTTAGGGGGGCAAAACTGCTCTCTTTTTCTCGAGGGTGCTTATACTGGCGATGTCAGCGCCTCAATGCTTTATGATATTGGTTGTCAGTTTTGCATAGTTGGCCACTCAGAAAGAAGAACGATATTTAATGAAACGAATAATGAAGTTTCAATAAAAGCTACTAATTCTTTGAAAAAAAATATTCACCCAATTATTTGTGTAGGTGAAACACTTCAGCAAAAAAATGATAACCGAACTAAAGAAGTTTTATCTAAACAAATTAGAGAAAGTATGAATGATGATTCAAATAATGATAATACTATAATAGCTTACGAACCAATCTGGGCGATTGGTTCAGGATTAACTCCGTCCTTAGATGAAATAGAAGATATTCATAATTTCATTAAAAATGAAATACAAGGATATGAAAACTATAAAATTCTTTATGGCGGTTCGGTAAAATCAGCTAATTCCAAGGGAATATTAAATTTGGATAGTGTTGACGGTTTGTTAATCGGAGGAGCTTCATTAAATGTTGATGAATTTAATAAAATCTTGTCTTTCTAATATTCTCCTTGAATAACTTTATTACTTAAATATAAGCATTTTACATGACATCTTTGATCATTATTCAATTAATCCTGGCTGTTCTTTTAGTTATTTTTGTACTTTTACAAGGTTCAGATAATGAAGGCCTCGGTTTGGGCGGTGGCGGAGGTCTTGGCGGTATGATGTCTGCACGTGGATCAGCTAATCTTTTGTCTCGTTTAACAGCTATTACAGCAACTTTGTTTATGATTATGAGTGTTATTTTAACTATATCAGCTTCTGTTAGCTCGGATAAAAATATTCTGGAATCTCTTCCTGATGTCAATACTACAGAAAGCGGCACTAATACTTCTACAGAACCATCAATTCCTGAAAATAATTAATTTTAATACCTTGATATAATATTCATTATTATGTAACAGGGTATTCCGTAATGCACTATGTTTTTATTACGGGCGGAGTTTCTTCTTCTTTAGGAAAGGGACTTGCTTCAGCTGCTCTTGCATCACTTCTTCAGCTAAGAAATTTTAAAGTCAGAATCAGGAAACTTGATCCTTATTTAAATGTCGATCCTGGCACGATGAGCCCTTATCAGCATGGAGAGGTGTTTGTAACAGACGATGGAGCTGAAACTGATTTAGACTTAGGCCACTATGAAAGATTTACCAATGTTTCTGCGAAAAAATCAGACAGCGTTTCTTCAGGTAAAATTTATTCTAATGTTCTAAAAAAAGAAAGAAAAGGAGAATATTTAGGCGCCACTATTCAGGTAATTCCACATGTCACTGATGAAATTAAAAATTTTATTCATAGTGATCTAAATAACGAGGATATTGTTATTTATGAAATAGGTGGAACTGTTGGGGATATTGAATCACTACCTTTTTTAGAAGCAATCAGACAAATTAGAAATGATAGAAAAATTTCTTCTTTATTAATACATATGACTTATGTCCCTTATATTTCATCAGCTGATGAATTAAAAACAAAACCTACTCAGCATTCAGTAAAAGAGCTTCTTAATGCAGGTATTCAACCTGATATAATTATGTGTCGTTGTGAAAAAGAAATTGACCAGGAGGCATTAAATAAAATTTCACTATTTTGTAATGTTAAAAATAGCAACGTGATACCTGCGCTCAATGCTTCTTCTATTTATGAAGTTCCCTCCCTATATTCCAAGGCAGGTTTAGATAAAGTTCTTCTTAAAGAACTAGGCTATATTGAGAAAAAAAATTCTTTAGATTTATCAGCTTGGAACAATGTTGTAAAAAAAATTCATAATACATTAAACAAAGTAACTGTTGGCGTTGTTGGTAAATACACCGATTTAAAAGATAGTTATAAATCGTTAAACGAAGCATTAATACACGGTGGGTTTCAAAATAATACTAAAGTTGATATTGATTGGATTAATTCAGAAAAGTTAAGTGAAGAAGATATTTTAAGTAAACTCTCTAATGTTCAAGGTATATTGGTTCCTGGCGGTTTTGGCAAAAGGGGCATTGATGGTAAAATTTCAAGCATCAAATTTGCGCGAGAAAAAAACATCCCATTTTTTGGCATATGTTTAGGTATGCAACTAGCTGTTATAGAAATTGCAAGAAATGTATTAAATTTAATAGATGCCAATTCATCAGAATTTGGTAAAACTAACAATAAGGTTGTGGGTTTAATGACTGAGTGGATACAAAATAATATTAAAATGAAACGCACGGAAAAAAGCGATAAAGGCGGCACAATGCGATTAGGATCCTATCCTTGTCAAATACAAAAGGGATCTTTAATCAATAAGATTTATGGGTCACTTAAAATATCTGAACGTCATCGTCATAGATATGAAGTTAATACAGAATATATGGATAAATTTAGAGAAAAAGGTTTTATATATTCTGGAATGTCACCCGATAATTTGCTTCCTGAAATATTGGAATCAAAAAATCATAACTGGTTTATTGGAGTACAGTTTCATCCAGAACTTAAATCCAGGCCTCAAAATCCACACCCTTTATTTATTTCTTTTACTGAAGCCTGTATAAGAAAAGAATAATGAAAAGTATTAAAATCAATAATTTTGAAATAGCTAATGACAAGCCCTTTACTTTAATTGCAGGACCGTGTGTGATTGAAAGTAAAGATCATGCCTTAGGTTTAGCTGAGAATATTGTGCGTATATGTGAAAGGACTAAAATTAATTTTATTTTTAAAGCAAGTTTTGATAAGGCTAACAGAACTAATATTAATAGTGTAAGAGGGGTAGGTCTTCAGGAAGCTTTACCTATTTTTGAAGCAATAAAACTAAATTTTCATTGTCCAGTTTTAACAGATATTCACAGTGAATCCCAATGTAAGGAAATAGCTGAATTTGATACGATTGATGTAATTCAAATACCGGCCTTTCTATGTAGGCAAACAGATTTGTTAGTTGCAGCAGGAAATACAAAAAAAATTATTAATGTAAAGAAAGGTCAATTTTTGTCTCCCTATGATATTCCGAATATTATTGAAAAAATAAAATATACAAAAAATGAAAATATTATGATTACTGAAAGAGGGACTTCTTTTGGATATAATAATTTGGTTAATGATTTTAGATCACTTGAGATTATGAAAAGTTATGAGTATCCGATTATTTTTGATGCAACTCATTCAGTTCAAGAACCAGGGGGGTTAGGAAGTAGGTCGGGAGGAAAAAGAGAATTCGTTCCAATACTTTCGACGGCTGCGGTTTCAATAGGTGTAGCAGGATTATTTATTGAAACACATGAAGATCCTGATAATGCGCCTAGCGATGGACCTAATATGCTTCATATAAAAGATTTAGAAGAACTAGTTACAAAATTACAAGATTTTGATAACTTGGCTAAATCATAACTAATTAATAGAGTGTAATTTTACTTTTTTAATTATGGCAATAATAAAAGATATAAAAGCTAGGGAAATAATAGATAGTCGAGGTAATCCCACTGTTGAATGTGATATTATTTTTTCTGATAATTCTTTTGGAAGGGCAGCGGTGCCTTCAGGAGCATCTACAGGAAAATATGAAGCAATTGAATTAAGAGATAATGATTTAAAAAGACATAGAGGTTTAGGGGTTCAAAGAGCGATTGAAAACATTTTAAGTATCGTAAAACCAAAAGTACTTTCTAAAGAATTTTATTATTTTGAAGATTTTGATAATGAAATCATTAAAATAGATGGCACAAATAATAAATCTAAACTTGGAGCCAATTCCACGCTTTCTTTAAGTTTAGCTTTTATTAGAGCATTGTCAGTTCAATCAGAAAAAAATTTATATGAGTTTTTATCCCATGAAAAAAATTGCATTCTTCCAGTTCCTATGATGAACATTATTAATGGAGGATCACATGCCGATAATAATGTTGATATTCAAGAATTCATGATTGCTCCTGTGGGGGCTCCTAGTTTTGTTGAAGCAATCAGGTATGGATGTGAGGTATTTCATTCTTTGAAATCTAAATTAAAATCAAAAGGACTTAACACTAATGTGGGAGATGAGGGAGGATTTGCTCCAGATATTAGTTCTTCAAAAGAGGTGATAGAACTTATTTTAGAGTCTATCACAGCAACAGGTCTTAAAATAGATAGCGATATAGTATTATCACTTGATGTCGCTTCTACTGAATTTTTTGAAAATCATAAATATAATCTTTTAGGTGAAAAAAAATTATACACGTCAGATCAAATGATTGATTATCTAAAAAATCTTACATTATCGTACCCTATATACTCAATTGAAGATGGAATGTCTGAAGATGATTGGGATGGTTGGAAAAATCTTACACAAGAACTAGGAAATAAAATTCAACTAGTAGGAGATGATTTATTTGTCACAAACATTGATAGACTTCAAAGAGGAATTGAGAACAATATTGCAAATTCCATTTTGGTAAAAGTAAATCAAATAGGAACTCTTACTGAAACTTTATTAACAATAAATTTGGCAAAAAAGAATAACTATTCATGCGTTATTTCTCATAGATCAGGAGAAACTGAAGACACAACTATTGCTGATTTGGCAGTTGCTACAGCATCTGGTCAAATTAAAACAGGGTCTTTATCTAGAACAGATCGAACTGCTAAATATAACCAATTACTTCGCATAGAAGAAGAGTTAGGTCAAAAAGCGGAATATGCAGGCAAATCCATTATTAATGATTGACAGCCTCATTCATTTTTTGATTATATAGATACAAAAAATGAATAAATCCTTGGCACTAAAAAATAAATTATATTTATTTTTATCACTTGTTTTTGTTTTTTTAATTTTTTTATATCTTATTTATTTTTTAATTGATCCCAAAAAAGGCGTAATTTCTTATTACAAATTAAAGAATAAACAATTTATTTACAAAACTCAATTAAATGAATTGAAAACAAAAAATGATTTATTTATTGACAGAACTGCAAGATTACAACCTAATACGATTGATCTAGATTATTTAGAAGAACAATTACGATTAAAAACCGGCTATATTGCAGAAAATGAGATACTTATTGCAATTGAAGAATAAAATATATGTTGACAAATGATTTGAGGTTGTAAGTTAAAGATATGAAAGTTATCTGATGACTATTAGACATCCAGAAAAAATTCATATGAAATCTAATCCTATCTCAAGAAAACCTTCCTGGATAAGAATTAAAGCCTCTACATCTAATTCATTTAAATTCACAAGCGATATTATAAAAAATAATAATCTTGTAACTGTTTGTGAAGAAGCTGCTTGTCCTAATATTTCTGAATGTTGGCAAAAAAAACATGCTACCTTTATGATTTTGGGAGATATTTGCACAAGAGCCTGCTCATTTTGCAATATTAAAACAGGAAAACCAAACACAATAGATATATTTGAACCAGATAAAATAGCAAAAACAGTTAAAGAGTTAGAACTAGATCATGTTGTCATAACAAGCGTTGATCGAGATGACTTGTCTGATGGAGGGGCAAAACATTTTGTAAATGTGATTAATTGTTTAAGAAAAGAATGTCCAAATACAACAATAGAAATATTAACTCCTGATTTTTTAAAAAAATATGAAGCAAAAAATATTCTCTCCCAATCTTTACCAGATATATTCAATCATAATATAGAGACAGTTCCACGTTTATATCCAACTATTCGCCCTGGTTCACGATATTTTATGAGTTTAGAATTATTGTATGATTTTAAAAAAATAAATTCAAAAATATTTACTAAATCTGGATTAATGGTTGGACTGGGGGAGACGATAGATGAGATTTATCAAGTAATGGATGATTTACGCTCCGCAAATGTTGATTTTTTAACTATTGGACAATATCTTCAACCATCAGAAAAACATTCAAAAATAGAGAGTTTTGTTTCGCCGCAGGAGTTTAATACATTTAAAAAGAAGGCTTATGCCAAAGGTTTTCTTATGGTCTCATCATCTCCTCTTACCCGTTCAAGCTATAATGCATCAAACTATTTTAAAAAGCTAAAAGCAACAAGAGAAACATCATAAAAAAAATAAATGAAGTCTTCAGAGCAAGAAATAATTATAAATCATAGAGCCAAAGATTTATATAAAATTGTTTTGGATGTTGAAAAATATTCAGAATATATTCCATGGTGCAAAGAAATAATAATTAAATCTAGATCCGAAAATGAAATGGTAGCTGATATGATTGTTTGCTATAAATATTTCCTACCACAAACATTTACCTCTCATATAATGTTTGATTCAAGTAAGTTATTAATTAATACTAATTACATTAAAGGACCTCTTAAAGATTTAAGTACAGAGTGGATTTTTAAGAAATTAGAAATAAAAAAAACAAAAATCATATTTAATGTAAAATTCGAGTTTCGAAGATTTTTGCATCAAAAATTAGCGGAATTATTTTTTGGATTAATTGAAAACAAAATGATAGATTCTTTTAAAAAAAGAGCTGATGAAATTTTAGATTAATTTTTCAAGTGTTGTGAAAATGGCTTTTACCGTTTTTTGTTGAATTTGAAGTCTTGACCCTTTAAATTTTTTTTCTGATACAATTGTTTTATTTCTATATTTTATTCCAAAATATATTAAGCCCACAGGCTTTAACTTTGTCCCCCCTGAAGGACCAGCAATTCCTGTTGTTGAAATACACAATTTGCTTTTTGTCAGTTTTTGTAAATTTGTAACCATAAGGGAGGCAGTTTGATGACTGACTGCACCATATTTTTTTAAATCATTTTTAGAAATTTTTAGCAAACTAGATTTTGATTTATTAGAGTAGGTAATTAGTCCCATATTGAAAATATTAGAAATACCAGCAACAGAGGTGAATTTTGAACTTAGCAATCCACCAGTGAATGATTCGGCGATAGAAATTGAAATATTTCTTTTTAATAACTTTTTAATAATTATTTTATACGAATACATTAATCAAAGCTAAGGTGATTATAGTATAAATTCCAGCAACTATATCATCAAGTATTACACCGTATGAATTTTTCATATTTTTATCTATCCAATTTGCAGGGAAAGGTTTTAAAATATCAAAAATTCTAAAAAAAAATAATATCAATAATATTTGTACAAATTCATTATTAAATATTTTTAAATCATATGAAAAAATTATTATTAAATAAATTCCTAAAAATTCATCAATAATTATTTCTTTTGCATCATGCTTATTTACTGATTTTGAATATATTTTTATACATATGGTTGCCATTAATAAAATACAAACAAATAAAATGATAAATTCATTTTTATGAACAATATTATGTAAAAAAATGATTATTATTAGTGAAAAAAGTGAACCAAAAGTTCCAGGCGCCCACTTAACATACCCTATAAAAAAAAGTGTTGAAAATATTTGAGAAATTTTATTCATTTTCAATTTGTATAATTGACTCCGCAGCAATTCCTTCCCCTTTTCCTATAAATCCAATCTTCTCATTTGTCGTAGCCTTGATAGAAATTTGATTTATATCTATCTCGAGCAAAGTTGAAATATTAACTTTCATCTGTTTTGCATATTTGTTTATATTTGGTTTCTCACAGATAAAATTAATATCTAGATTTACTATATTATATTTTTTTATTTTGAGTTGTTTATTGCAAAATTGCATAAAAATTTTAGAATCAACATTTTTCCATTTTTTATTATTATTATTGAAATAGCATCCTATGTCTTTTAAGGATAACGCGCCAAGTATGCTATCACATATTGCATGATATCCTACATCAGCATCAGAATGACCAATTAAAGGAGGGTGAGAAATTTTTACACCGCATAAAATTAATCTTTTTTTAGAATTATAATTTATTCTATGAATATCATATCCAATTCCACTTCTAAATTCATTTTGTTTTAATTTTTTATATAAATCAAGATCATCTAGATATGTAATTTTAAAATTAAATTTTTCACCTTTAATAAATTTTGTTTTAATTCCGATTTTTTCTAATAAAGAGGTATCATCTTTTTCACAGTTACTTTTTAAAAAACGATGAGCTTTAAGTATGCTTGTGAATCTAAAAGCTTGTGGGGTTTGTATATTCATTATTTTTCCATGTATAAATATATTTTTTCTTGATTTATATTTTATAAAATCATTATTAATAATAAAAGGAGCACACGAATGATGTTTATCTAGAGATTTCAATAATCGCTTGATAAGTCTATTTGATGCCAATGGACGTGCAGAGTCATGAATTAAAACTTTTTTTGGATAATATTTTTGAAGTGAATAAATTCCTTTTTTTGATGATAATTGTCTTTCTTTACCTGCATTTACGAATTTTATTTGGTGTTTAGAAAAATCTTTTTTCAGATTTGATAAATGTTTTTTTTGCATTGATTTGTTAACAACAATATGAATTCTATTAAATATTTTCTCATCTAAATTTTTAAGAAAATACTCAATAAAATTGTAATTTCCAATTTTAATAAATTGTTTTGGCACGGTATTTTTAGTATTATCAAGTCTTCTTCCAGTACCACCAGCTAACAATATTAGTGCATTTTTCATAAATTCATTTTATAATCAAATAATTCAATTATTAGTGATAAATATATATTTTTTATATTGTTTGAATAATTTTAATCTAAATAAATGATCAATTTATCAAAATTTCTAAGATCGATTCATATTACAAAATTTTCATTTTATCTATTAATTTTGCTAATAATACTTAGTTTTTCTATTACTTTTTATCTGTTACTTCCCAATAATCAGTTAGTAAAAGATCCTCAAAATCTTCAATTTTTACTTCTTGCCGATGTAATTTTTGTCATAATTCTTTTAAGTATAATCATAAGACAAATATTGCTGGTTTTTATTTATAAGAAAAAAAATATTGGTGAATCACGACTATACATTAAGTTTATAAATTTATTTACCGCTATGGCTCTTTTTCCTGCAATTGGAGTCGTTGTAATTACTTCATTATTTTTCAATTTAGAATTACAAACGTGGTATGGTGGCGCTGTTCGCGATGCTGTTGTAAGTTCAAATATTGTTGCTCGAGATTATGAAAATGAAATTCAATCAGAATTAATTTCTGATATCCAATTAATTACAAGAGAGATTATTAAAGTGTCACGAAATAATGAAGTACAAAAAAATTCCATAGAAAGGGTTTTGCGAGAATTTATTAATATTAGAACAATATCAAATATATATTTGTTTAATCGTCAAGGCGACGTTTTTTTAAGCTTTGAAGAAGATCAAAAAATTGAAAAATTTTCATTTCCTAATAATTCAATTTTTTCTCTTTTAGATAAAAATCAAATCTATATTTTCCAACAGAATGAAAATTCGATTTCAGCATATAAAAAATTAAATTTTTTAAATGATATTTTTGTTCAAGTTAACAGAAACTTAAGCAAAAATATATGGAAACATATAAGTGAGACCAGAAGAGCATATGAAATATATACCTTAAAAGAAGAGGAAAGTTCAGGTATTCAAATTACGTTTTCAATGATTTTTGTCTTATTTTCACTTTGTTTTATTTTAATTGCTGTTTTAATAGGTTTTAATCTTGCTAGAAGACTTTCGAAACCAATTAGCAATCTTATTGAATCTGCTAATGAAATTTCAAAAGGAAACTTTGATGCAAAAGTCTCTGAAGATGATCAATTTGATGAAGTTAAGGTTCTATTAACCTCTTATAATAAAATGATTAATGAGATACAATTAAAACAAAATCAAATATTAAATAAAAGTGAAGAAGATGAAACAAAAAGAATATTCATTGAAGCTATTTTAAGTTTATTAACTATCGGCGTGATATCACTTGATGATAATTTTAACGTTAATTTTTTTAATAAATCTTCATTAAGAATTTTAGGAAAAATATCAGAAGATCTTGAGAAGAAAAATTTCTTAAACATCTTTCCTGAATGGAGTAAAATAGTAGATAATTTTAAAAAATCGAAAAGACTTATTGAGAATTTTCAAATTGAAATTATGATTAATGATAACGCAAGAAATTTAAATTTGAGAATTATTAAAGAAATTAAAGAAAATTCAGTTTCAGGTTACGTTGTAACAATAGATGATATGACATCTTTAATTTTAGCTGAAAAACATGCAGCTTGGTCAGATATAGCGAAAAAAATTGCTCATGAAGTAAAAAATCCTCTAACACCGATCAAATTGGCCGCTGAGAGAATTGAGAAAAAAATTATTGAAAAATCAATAAATTTTAAAGATATAAATAACTTAACTCAAACCATTTCTAAACAAGTAGACGGTATAGGAAAATTGATAGATGAATTTTCCTCCTTTGCGAGAATGCCCAAGGCAGAAACTAAATTAGATAATTTATCTAAAACACTAAAAGAATCTTTTAATCTTTTTGTTAATTCATACCCTAAAGTTAATATTAAATTATTAAGTAAAACTAAGGATATTTATTTTCAATTTGATAGATTTCAAATTACACAAGCTTTCAATAATATAATTAAAAATTCAGTGGAAGCGGTTATTAATATTCCAAATCCATCAATTACTTTAGATTTATTAGAAAATAATAACCAGATAGAGTTTATCGTAAAAGATAACGGTGTTGGAGTTGATGAAAATAAAATTTCTAAATATTTTGAGCCGTACTTTACTACTAAAGATAAAGGTACGGGACTAGGACTTTCAATCGTTAAAAAAATCATTGAAGACCATGGAGGTATAATAAAAATTGAAAAAAATAAAAATATGGCCGGCACTACAACTGTGATAACATTTGATATTTAATGAATTCAAAAGTCTTAATAATAGATGATGAAAAAGATATATGCTATTTGATATCTGAAATTCTTCAAGATGAAAAATTTATTACTGAATCTGTTTATAACTCTAGCGAAGCTATAAAAAAACTTGAAACATTTAACCCTGACTTAATCATTCTTGATGTGTGGTTAGGGCCAAACAGTGAATTAGATGGCATAGAACTGTTAATAAAAATTATGACAATTAATCCATTGATACCTGTGATTGTTATTACAGGCCATGGAACAGTTGATATGGCTGTAAGTGCCATAAAAAATGGCGCTTATGATTTTATTGAGAAGCCTTTTAATAGTGAGAAAATTACAATTCTTTCTAAAAGAGCAATAGAATCAGCAAAATTAATAAATGAAAATAAATTATTAAAAAAAATTGCCCATCCCAACACTCCCCTTATTGGGAATTCTTCTTTTATTATTAATTTAAAAAAAGATCTAGATAGAATTTCTAAATCTAAATCAAGAATTTTGATAACAGGATCAAGAGGGACTGGTAAAAAATTAATAGCACAAATTATTCATAAAAATTCATTAGGATCAGAAAATTTAATAAAAATTATTGATTTCAAAAATTTGAGCGATTCTGATCTATCAGAAATGTTTGATGATAATCAGAATAAAACAACAAAAAATAATATATTTATAAACTCTAATAATGGAACTCTTGTTTTTGATAATATTGATTCTTTACCAATTTTTTTTCAGAAAAAAATTTTATTTTTTTTAGAAAATGAAAGTTTTCTAATTAAATCTAATTTTAAATTGAATATTAAAATTATTGCTATTTCCTCAAAAAATATTGACTATGAAATTCAACAGGGAAATTTTATGAAAAACTTGTTTGATAGACTAAATGTTATTAGAATTAAAGTTCCGCCTATCAGTGCAAGAAGAGAAGATATAATCCCTATCTGTAATTATTATCTTGATTATTTTAATAAATATAAAAAATACAACTTCTCCTTATCAAAAAGAACATCCAATCAATTAGAAGTCTATAATTGGCCTGGAAATGTTCATCAAATAATAAATTATATCGAAAAAACTATTATATTTTTTCAAGATTCAAATTCGAAATCAAACTATGTTTTGGATGATCTTCCAATTGATATGAGTAAAATTGAAGATAATAGTTCTAATGAAACTCATTTCAGCTTATCTCTTAAAGTAGCTAGACAAAATTTTGAAAGAGAATATTTATTATCGCAAATTAAGCGATTTAATGGTAATATATTAAAAATATCGCAATTTACTGGAATGGAGCGGACGGCTCTTTATAGAAAATTTAAATCATTAAATATCTCTCTTAATAATAAATAATTTTTATGAAAACAATAATATGTGGTGCAGGAGTGGCTGGCAAAAGCATAGCAGGGAAGCTTTCTAAAGAAGGTTTTGAGGTGACTGTTATAGATGAGTCTAAAGAGCAGTTAAAAAAAATATCCGATACATTGGATGTGAAAACTATACAAGGCGCATCGAGTCTTCCATCAATTTTATCATCAGCAGGTGCAAGTGATTGCGACATCCTAATTGCAGTTACAAAAAGTGATGAAAATAATATGATTTCATGCCAAATAGGTTACTCCCTTTTTAAAATTCCAACCAAAATAGCTAGAATAAGAGAGCAAGACTATCTTAAAGGGGAATGGATGAGTTTATATAATAAAGAAAACTTACCCATTGATGCTATAATTTCTCCTGAGAACGAAGCAGCTAAAGCAATCTATAGACGCTTAAAAGCTCCTGGTGCAATTGATATGCTTGAACTCGCGGATAATAGATTAAAGTTGGTAGGATTAAAATGTGAAGATGATTGTCCAATTCTCAACACCACAATCCGAGAACTATCAAAGAAATTTAATAATTTTTTATCAAATATTTTGTTAGTATTCAGGGGGGACGAAAAATTTGTTGTAAATTCCAAAACTACATTAGAAAAAAATGATATTGTTTACTTTGTAGTTGATAATGATAATTTTCTGGATGCTATGAAATCTTTTGGGCACGATGAGACTGAATCAAAAAAAATAGTTATATTAGGAGGAGGATACATTGGCTATTCTCTTGCAAAAAAAATTGAAGAAGAGGATAAAAACATTTCTACATACTTAATTGAATTTAATAAAGCTAGATCTGAGCACCTTGCCGCTAATCTTAAGTCAGTGACAGTTATTAATGGTGATGGTTTGGAGAATGAAATTTTAGAAGAAGCTGGTATTGATGAGGCAGATAACCTGATAGCTCTTACTAATGATGACGAGGTTAATATTTTATCATCACTTCTTGCAAAAAGAGCTGGAGCAAAAAGTTGTATGACATTAATAAATAATAGCTCTTATTCATCTTTATTAAGTAATATTGGCATAGATATTGCCATTGATCCAAAACGCATTACAATTTCTAAGATTTTGGAAAAGGTTAGGGGAGGGAGGATTAGAAGCGATTATACAATTGGAGACGGTTTCGGGGAAGTTTTGGAAGCTGAAATTCTTCCAAATTCAGCCTTTGCAAATAAAAAACTCGCGGATATGAATTTGCCGAAAAATATTCGAGTTGGGGCAATTTTAAGAAACAAAAAGATTATGATACCTAACAGTGAAACAGTGTTTAAAGAAAGTGATGATGTTGTATTTTTCTCTGAAACTGCCAGTATTAATAAACTTGAAAAACTACTAACTGCAAGACAATAATATACTTGATGTCAAAAATTGCGTATTTGAACTCAAAATACATAGATTTTAGTAAAGCCAAAGTCCACATTGAAGATAGAGGACTTCAGTTTTCTGATAGCGTTTATGAAGTGGTGCCTTTTTATAATAAAAAGCTAATAGATTTTAATTTTCATGCCAAAAGATTAAAATATTCTCTTAAAGAATTACAAATTAAATATATTGTAAAAGAAGGTAAGCTTAAAAAAATATTTAATAAAATAATTACTTTAAATAAATTAAAAAATGGAATTGTTTATTTGCAGATAACTAGGGGCGTTCAATCCAGAGATCATTACTATAAAAATAACTTGATACCAAACTTAATTATTTACACAATAAATAGAAAATTAAATTTACCCAATAAAAACTTTAAAGGTGAAAAAGCAATAACTTATGAAGATTTAAGATGGAAAAGAAGAGATATCAAAACTGTCTCTTTACTTGCAAATGTATTAGCAAAAAAGGAGGCAGTAAGAAAAAAAGCGTATGAAGCAATACTAATTGATAATGGCAAGATTACTGAAGCAACAGCTTCTAATGTTTGGATAGTAAAAAATAATAAATTAATTACCCATCCAGCAAATACCGATATACTTAAAGGTATTACAAGAGAATCAATTAAAAGAATAATTAAGTCAAACAAACTTCAGTTAAGAGAAAGAAGTTTTACTGCAAAAGAACTGTATAGTGCTGATGAAGTTTTTATTACAAGTTCCGGCAATCTTGTAACACCTATTACAAAAATAGATTCAAGAATAATCAATAAGGGGAAAATTGGAAAAATTTCCTTTCAATTGGCAACACTTTATGCTGATTATTTTATTAATAAATAAAATATTATTACTTAAAGGAGATGAATTATGACTGCAAAAAAAGTAACTTTTATTGGTTTGGGTGTTATGGGATATCCTATGGCCGGTCATTTAATAAATAATAATTTTGAAGTCACTGTCTTCAATAGAACCAGAGCAAAATCAGATAGTTGGGTTAAAAAATATCAAGGTTTGGCACAACCCACCCCCGGAATGGCAAGTCAGAATTCAGAAATTGTTTTTATATGTGTTGGCAGGGATGATGATCTGAGAGATGTTATGGAAGGAGATGACGGCATAATAAACAATGTGAAGGAGAATAGCATTATTGTTGATCATACAACTTCATCTGCAAATATCGCTAAAGAATATTTCAACATTTGCAAAAGTAGAAAATTACATTTTTTAGATGCTCCAATATCAGGCGGTCAAGCAGGAGCGGAAAATGGCCAACTATCAATTATGATTGGTGGTGAAAAAACCCCATTTGAAGAAGTAAAACCTGTGCTTGCAAGCTATGGAAAGGCAATAGAGTTAATTGGTCCTTCTGGATCAGGACAACTAACAAAAATGATAAATCAAATTTGCATAGCAGGTTTGGTTCAGGGCTTATCAGAGGCTATGGCATTTGGAAAAAAATCTAATTTAGATATGGAAAAAGTTCTGAAAGTCATTTCAAAAGGTGCCGCGCAATCATGGCAAATGGAAAATAGATATAAAACAATGTTGGAGGGAAAATTTAATTTTGGGTTTGCCGTGGATTGGATGAGAAAAGATTTATCTATTTGTTTTGATGAATCCAAGAAAAATGGATCTAAACTACCCATTACAGAAATAATCGATAAATATTATGCTGAAATTCAATCAACAGGAGGAAACAGATTCGACACTTCTTCTTTGATGACTCTCGTAGATATATAAATTTTATGCAAAATAAAATATTTTTTGCTTTCATACTATTAGGTTTATCTTCTCTTTTTTGGTCAGGAAATTTTCTTACTGCTAAACTCGCTTTTAATTATTCTTTATCTCCTTTAAAATTAAGTTTTTTTAGATGGCTATTAGCTTTTATAATAATTGTGCCTTTTACATTTAGAGATGTTTTTAATCATAGAGAATTAATTAAAAAGGATATTTATAAAATAATTATTCTCTCTATTTTAGGTGTTACAATTTTCAATTCTTTTACCTATATAGCACTACAATCAACTTTAGTTATTAATGCTTCTTTAATGGCATCAATCGCGCCTCTTTTAATTATTTTTTTTTCTTGGCTAATAATCAATGCAAAAACTTCTTTTTTTCAGTTCTTTGGTATAATTTTATCTATTATAGGAGTTATTTGCATAATATTGAAAGGTGAATTTAATAATCTTTTATTTCTTGAATTTATTCCCGGAGATTTGTGGATGTTTGTTGCCGTTTTTTGTTGGGGACTTTATTCTGTTATACTAAAGAAATTAAATCCTAAACTTCCTCTAATTCCAACTCTAACAGTTATGATTTTATTTGGTTTAATATTTATATTTCCCTTTTATTTTATTGAATCTTTCACATATGGATTTTTTCCAAATAAATTTAGTGATTTATTAATGATATTTTATGTTGCAGTATTTGCTGGAATATTTTCTTTTATTTTTTGGAATAAAGGTGTTTCAATTATTGGAGCAAATAGAGCAGGTATATTTTTACATTTAATTCCACTTTTTAGTTCTATTTGGGCAATTTTTATATTAGACGAAAAATTTTCTATGTATCATACCTTTGGCATTTTGTTTATTGTTATAGGAATTATCCTAGCTAACTTTAAAGTTAATTTATGAAGAAAATTATTAAATCTGATGAAGAATGGAAAAAACAACTTTCTGAAAGTGAGTTTTTAATAACGAGAAAAAAAGGTACTGAACCTGCATTTTCTGGAAATAATTTTGATACTACTAAAAAAGGGTTATTCAGGTGTGTTTGCTGTAATGCTTCTTTATTTAAGAGCGACACAAAATTTGAATCAAATTCTGGATGGCCTAGTTTTTTTGAAAGTTACTCGGAAGAATCAATTACTGAACTATCAGATAATTCTAAAGGGATGCTACGTACAGAAGTTTTGTGCAGTGTGTGCGACTCTCATTTAGGGCATGTTTTTGATGATGGCCCTAAACCTACAGGCCTTAGATATTGTATTAATTCCCTGTCTTTAAAGTTTGAAGAAATTGAATAATTCAAACTTAACAATTATTTTTTCATCAATCGGACATGCTTTTATGCATATGTTTGCTGCTTTTTATTTTGTTATTGTTCTATCTATTGAAAAGACATGGCGGATTTCTTATGATGAATTAATTACTCTTTGGTCACTAGGTGCTCTATTAGTTGGACTAGGAGCATTACCAGCTGGTTGGCTGAGCGATAGATGGAGTAGGTCTACGATGATGGGCATTATGTTTATAGGTATGGGTCTATCTTCCATTTATTGTGGTCTGAGTCCTAACAAAACCCATCTTTTTATCGGTTTATCTTTTCTTGGATTATCTTGCTCCATATATCATCCAGTGGGCATTGCTTGGGTGGTTAATTCTTCTTTTAACAAAGGAAAAGCACTTGGTATTAATGGTATTTTTGGCGGAGTAGGTATTGGATCCGGAGCTTTTGTTGCAGGATTATTAATCAATTATTTTGATTGGCGATATGCATTTATTATACCTGGGTTAGTT
This sequence comes from Pelagibacteraceae bacterium, assembly GCA_017639935.1. GTDB lineage: Bacteria > Pseudomonadota > Alphaproteobacteria > HIMB59 > JAGFWP01. Next base: position 18,021 of record JAGFWP010000040.1, on the reverse strand, counting down.
TCTATTATATTTGGTTCCATTCTTTTTTATTGTATTTTTAATAAATCAATATCGTATAAAAATTTTCAAACAAACAATATTGAAGAAAATAACTCCTCTAATGAGCTATTTTTAATTGCCTTTATTATGTTGTTTGTTATTTTTGGCCTTGGCTTAACTTTTCAAATATTACAAACATCTATTCCAAAAGTCTTTGATTTAAGAATTGTAAATTTATCAACTTTTGAAATAGGAACTATTATAGGCATAATTTACGGGGCAGCAGGCATAATGACTTTTGTTGGTGGCATTATGGCTGATAAGTTTTCATTAAAAAAAATTTACGTAATTGGCATTATGGCTCAAGCTCCATGTTTTTTCTGTATCGCTTATTTCTCAGGAATACCATTATTTATTGTTTGTTTAATTGCTGTTATTTTTAATTCAAGTATTTTGCCTACAGAAAATATTCTTTTGGCAAAATTCACACCTGAAAAGCATCATGGCTTGATTTATGGTGTAAAATTTATTGTTGCTTTTGGTTCAGCTCCGCTAGCAGTCTTATTAGTTTCTAGAATTTATGAATTAACTTTAGAGTTTACTAATCTTTTTTTAATTAGCGGCTCTGTAATGATTTTCACTACTTTTGCAGTATTATTTCTTCCGGTCAAAAAACAAAATTTAAATATTATTAATTAGGGTTTTTTTTTATATAATTTATAAAATTTATAACCATGTCAAATTTATTATCAGACAAGTCCTTATAAGACTTATTAAATTTATTCTTTATTTCCAAAGCAATATGCGCATAAGGATTGCGACCTTTGGGATGATTGGGATGGCTGGGAAGTTTATCTTTTAAGTAATCTCCTGCTTTTAAGATTTCAGTCCATAACCTCTTTTTATTTTCTGGTGTCATTAATTGATGTTGGCAAGAGCACCCATTGGATCCCAAGGTTCAAGTTCAACGGGTTCTCGATTAAATAGATGTATTATTTTTTTTGACAAATATTTTTTATCTATAACAACTTCATAATTATATTCATTAAACCAAGAATCATTCATTAAATAATAACCTTTATCTCCACTTTTATTTCCCCAACTATTTTCAACACGCCATTTCGTCGGTTTACCATTTTTTATATCAACTCCGGTGAAAAGCATAGCATGGGTCATTAGACTATCTCCATATTCTAGGCGCACGCCTTTGTTCATATTAAATTCTGTATTAAACAAAGTTTCATAATCAAATAAATCCATATCCATTACACCTAATTCTCTATGAAGCATTTTACCAACATCGCAACCAAACCAAACTGCTTCATTGTTTTTTATAGATTTAACAGCTGCTTTTTTTAATTCATTAATTTTAACATTCGCATATTTTATTATGCTACCCCCAACAACGTTTCCTAAAAAATTTATTGTATACAACTCATCCATTTTTTTATTAGACATAGGGGCATGAATTAAACAAACTTTATTTTTTAGATTAATTTTTACATGTTTTTTATAAAAATTCTTTGGAGTAAGATTATTGAATCTGAAAAATTTATTTTTTTTATTTCTTACTTCCCAGTTAAATTTTTCAGGCGGATCACCTAGAAACATGCACAGCATTGAATAAATAGTTAAAATCATATTTTCTTTACTATTTCTTAATTTTTTCAGGGTTGTGTTTTTTTTACTCATTTTTCTTAAAATCCAAGCAAATTCTCTTAGTTTATGAGTTAAAAAATAGTTCATTAAACTAGATTTACTGCTGTGATTAGTTTCAGGCATAACTGTTTGTGGAACAACTCCATACTTTTCAATTAAATTTACAAACATGTCCCACTGCCCACCATCCTGAACGGGATTGCTTAGAAGATGCATCACCAGTCTACTATCATAAGGTTCTTTGTAAGTTTTTATAATGTTTTCAAGAAAATAATTTGCTTTCTCAAGTTTATCCCAAAACATAAAATAATTTTGAGAAAATTCAAAATTATCTAGATTGAATTTTTCTGCTAAATTTAAACGCATAAGATTTAAACCAGCAAATCCCCAGCATCTACCAGAAGCTTTTTGATTAGTGGCAGGCATTTGATTAGAAATTACGTTTGAGAATGTATGATTGATATTTCTAAAAGCATCCCAATTAATTGCAACATTGGTAACGTCATTCTTAATTAGAGCATTTCTAGTTAAGGAATTAGTTTTAGAAGACTTAAAACTTTTAGAAAATTTTTTTATACTAGATAGGCTTATTGAATTTTTCATAAGAGTTTAGATAACTTATCTAAATAACTTACTCAATACATATTTATTCTGTATTTTTTTTAATAGTTTTTTTCTTTGTTTTTTGACCTATTTTAATTTTTCTCTCGTTAATAAGTTTTATCGCATCTTCTAAATTTATATTATCAATTGTCTGATCTCCAAGTAATGAAGCATTGATTTTACCGCACTTTACATAAGGACCATATTTACCGTCATATGCAGTAATTTCTTTTCTTTCTTCTGGGTGTTCGCCAAAGTTTTTTAAAGTAGCATTACCTCTGATTGTAGGCTTAGCTATTAATTCAATAGCTCGTTCTAATTCAATATCCAAAATATTGTCTGTTTTTTCTAAAGCCTTATATTTTTTATCATGCAAAATATAAGGTCCATACATACCAATTCCCGCACTAACAGTTTTATTTGTTTCAGGATGAAAGCCGAGTTTTCTTGGTAAACCTAATAACTGGATAGTAGTATTTAAACCAATTTCTTCAGGCTCAAAGTTTTTTGGTATTGAAACTCTTTTAGGTTTTTTTTCTTTTGTTCCCTCTCCAACTTGAATATAAAAGCCATAAGGGCCTTTTCTTAAAGTAATCATTTCACCCGTTTCAGGATAAACACCAATTTCTTTAGGCCCAGCTAGAGTTCCGTTATTACTGTCATTTAACTGGTTAAATTGTACAGTGTATTTGCAATCAGGATAATTTGAACAACCAACAAAACCACCGAATTTTCCAACCTTGAGACCCAAACGACCATTATCACAGGTAGGACATTTTCTATTCTTATCCTCACCATCGGGTGGGAAAAAATGTGGGCCCAAAGCATTATCAATTACATCAATTATTTCTCTGTTTGCTTTTCCTATAGTTTGATCACATAAAACTTTAAAAGTTTCCCAAAACTTTTGTATGACATTTTTCCAATCTAACTTACCATCAGAAATTTCATCTAATTGATTTTCTAAATCTGCCGTAAAATCATATTCAACGTATTTATTAAAAAAATTTTCAAGAAATATAGATACAACTCTTCCTCTATCATGAGGAATAAATCTTTTTTTATCAAGAATTACATAATCTCTATCTTGTAATACTTTTATAATAGAAGCGTAAGTCGAAGGTCGTCCAATGCCTAGCTCTTCTAGTTTTTTTACTAGACTTGCCTCCGTATATCGAGGAGGGGGCAGTGTAAAATGTTGTTTTTTTTCAGAATCAATCATATTAAGATTATCTTTTTCGTTTAGTTCAGGCAAATCTTTACTATCTTTGTTATTTTCCTCATCTTCATCCTTTGCTTCATTGTAAACTGCAAGCATACCTTTAAATTTTATTGATGATCCATTAGCACGAAACATCATATTATGATTTGAATCTTCAATATCAACAGCAACTTGATTTATGATGGCATTAGCCATTTGTGAGGATACAGCACGTTGCCATATGATTTCATATAATTTGAATTCATCCTGAATTAGATATTTTTTTATTTTTTCTGGAGATAAGCTAATATTTGTAGGCCTTACACACTCATGGGCTTCCTGTGCGTTTTTTGTTTTAGATTTATAAATGCGTGGTTCTTTAGGCAAATATACTTTGCCTATATTTTCTTCTACATACGATCTTACTTCACTAATAGCTGTTTTTGACATTATAACACTGTCAGTTCTCATATAGGTGATTAATCCTATTGGCTCACCATCAATTTCTATTCCTTCATATAATCTTTGAGCGGTACGCATGGTATGATTTGCAGAAAAACCTAGTTTTCTACTTGCTTCAATTTGCATTGAGGATGTTGTGAATGGCGGATAAGGATTTCTTTTGGTTTCTTTTTTTTCAATTCGATTAATTGTGAAAGTACATTCTTGAATTGCGTTTAATATTTCACTGGCAAATTGTTCATCTTTAATTGTTAATTTTTCAATTTTGTTGCCATCATATTTAATAAGGCGAGCTTCAAATTTTTTGTCATCACCTTTATTAAAAAAGCCATTAACAGACCAGTATTCATGAGGCTGAAATTTTTCAATTTCAAGCTCCCTGGTAGTTATTATTTTTAAAGCGACTGACTGAACTCTTCCTGCCGATTTACTTCCTGGTAATTTTCTCCATAAGACAGGCGAAAGATTAAAACCTACTAAAAAATCCAATACTCGTCTTGCTAGATAAGCGTTAACTAGATTTTCATTTATTTTTCTTGGTTCTTTTAACGCTTCTAAAACAGCATCTTTAGTGATTTCGTTAAAAGTTATTCTTTGTATGTTTAAATTTTCTAATTTAGAATTTTCTCTTAACAAGTTTTCAATATGCCAAGCTATAGCCTCACCTTCTCTATCGGGGTCAGTCGCTAGATATAGGTTTTCAGAATTTTTTGCAGCTTCTGTTATATCTTTAATTATTTTTTTTCCTCTTTCACTAGTTTCCCATTTCATATTAAAATTATTTTCAGTATCAATTGCATCATTTTTTGGAGAAAGATCTCTTACATGGCCAATGCTTGCTAGCACCTTGAAGGAACTACCAAGATATTTATTAATGGATTTAGCTTTTGATGGCGACTCAACAATTAAAACATTCATAATAAAAAGTGCTCAACTGACAATTTACAGGTAATTCGTCAATACTTTTAAAAATATTCTATATATTTCAATAAATTTAAAAATTTATTTTACTCTCTGTTTTACTAAAAAGACGTAAAATATTTGAACGATGCTTAATTAATATTATGCAGCTAATAAAAAATACCAATAAATTAATATCTCTATTAAATTGCAATACATACATAGATAGCGGAAGTATTATTAAAGAAACTACAGATGACAGAGATGAATACTTTTTTATTAAAGCAATAAATGACCATAAAAAAATAAAAATTAATCCAAAAATATAATTTATTGCAAAAATGTATCCAATATAGGTTGCGACTCCTTTGCCACCCTTAAACTTTAACCATATAGGAAATATATGACCTAAAATTGTTAAACTAGCAATTGAACAAATTATTAACTCAGAAGAGCTTGTAATAAGATAATTTTTTATAACTATTAAAGGAAGAAATCCTTTTAAAATATCAAAAAACAAAACTAAGAAAGCAAGTTTTTTCTGACCTGTTCTCAAAACATTTGTAGCGCCAACATTTCCTGAGCCAATATTTCGAACATCTCCAAAACCGAATAACTTTGTCAATATATAAGCAAAAGGAATTGAGCCAATGAAGTAACATATAACAGCCAATATAATTAAATTAATTTCCATATTTATCTCTGTTATTAATCAAAATTTCAAGACAAGCCATTCTTACAGCAACTCCCATAGTGACTTGTTCTTGTATTAAGCTTCTAGTTATATCATCTGCTAATTCGGAATCAATTTCCACCCCTCTGTTCATAGGACCTGGATGCATAACAAAAGCGTTTTTTTTAGCATATGCTAATTTTTTATAATCCAGTCCAAACTTTTTAAAATATTCTTTTTCATTAGGCATATGAATTCCTACAATTCTCTCTTTCTGAATTCTCAACATCATAACAATATCACATTTTTTTAAACCATTCTTCATGTTGTGAAATATATTTATACCAAGTTTTTGAATATCTTTTGGAATAAGTGATTTTGGACCAATCACATTAATATAACAACCTAGTGTAGACAAGATTTCAATATTAGATCTAGCAACTCTACTGTGCTTTATGTCACCGCATATTGCAATTTTTAGACCCTTAAATTTTTTAAATTTCTTTTTTATTGTAAGAGCATCAAGCAAAGCTTGTGTTGGATGTTCATGACTGCCATCTCCAGCATTAATAACACAGGCCTTTACAGTTTTTGAAATCTTTTTACTAATGCCTTCTTCAGGATGTCTAATAATTAATACATCGGGACTCATAGAATTAATTGTTGTCATAGTATCAAGCAAGGTTTCCCCTTTATTTATTGAACTATCCTTTAATGCCACATTTATAAGATCCGCGCCTAAACGTTTTGCCGCAACTTCAAAACTTGTTCTGGTTCTAGTTGAATCTTCAAAAAATAAATTAAAAATACTTCTGCCTTCTAATAGGTTAAATTTTTTTATATTTTTTTTATTAAAGCGGATATATTTTTCAGATTCATTTAAAAAGCATTCAATTTCTTTTTTATTAAGTTTTTTTGATTCAACTAAATGAATTTTTTTATAGTTATAATTTTTACTGATATCAAATTTTTGTTTTTTAGTTATTAATATTTCATTATATTTATTCAGAGCTGTTTTTTTCGCTTCTTCTAATATTTTGGATCCTGATGATTTCCTAATTGCTTTTTGTCGAGGAAGTTTTAATTTTATTTGCCATACCTTTGAATTTTCTCTTTTATACAATTGTAATTGATCATCTTTTAAATTGATTTTTTTCATATGTGTAAAATATGTGTAAATTATGTAATAATTAAAATCAAGATTAAAATATATTATTAAACTATATTTAGGTTAGTTTTGCACTATCAAGGAAACCTTGAAGTATATAGCTAGCAGCCATTTGATCTATTTTCTTTTTTATTTTCTCTTTTGAAAAAGAATTTCTTCTCAACTCTTTATAAATAACATCGGAAGAATATCTTTCATCATGAAATGTTATTTTAATATCTTTAGCTTTCATAAGTTCCTTAGCAAATTTTCTTACTTTTTCTGTCATTTTATTTTCACTTCCATCCAGACTTAATGGCAATCCTAAAATAATACCTCCGACATCATATTCTTCAAAGATTGGTAATAATTTTTCTATATCTTCTATAATACCTTTTCTTTTGATTGTTATTATTGGCGTAGCTATTGTTCTGCTTTTATCACTAACTGCGATACCTATTGTTTTATCACCAAAATCTAGACCTAATAGAGTTTGTGCTATATTAATCTGGTCAATAAAATCTCTAGGTTTAGTCATAAGGGCATATAAATTGAAGATAGATAAAAATACAACACTTAAGATTGCAAAATTATGCCGTCTTAGAATTGAGGAGCGAGAAACTGAGGAATTATCTTCACAGTTAAGTTCCATACTTGATTGGGTTGAGCAGTTAAATGAGGTTAATACTGACAATGTAGAACCGCTCAGTAACGTTAGTACGGCTGAATTGCCTTTACGCAAAGATATAGAAAATTCTGAAGATAAATCTAAAGATATATTGATTAATGCTCCTGAAAAACTTGAGAATTATTTTGTTGTACCAAAGGTAGTTGAATAGCATGGAATTCTCTTCAATTACTGAAACTTTGAAAACTATTAGATCAAAGAAAATATCAGTAGAAGAACTAAGTAATATTTTTATTAAACGCATTAAAGATAGTAAAAATCTTAATGCATTTATTTATTTTAATGAAGAAGATATTATTGAGCAGTCTCGAAAGATAGATAAACTAAGCAACAATCTTTCTCTGAAAGGAATTCCTTTAGCAATAAAGGATTTATTTTGTACAAAAAATATGCCGACTACAGCCGGTTCGAAGATACTTAGTAATTTTCATCCAACTTACGAGTCCTTTGTTACTCAAAAATTAATAGACCAGGGATCTGTGTTTGTAGGAAAGGCCAACTGTGATGAGTTTGCAATGGGATCTTCGACAACGACTAGCTTTTTTGGCAATACAATTAATCCTGTATCTCCTAAAGGCAAACAGCTAGTACCCGGTGGATCCTCCGGTGGATCAGCTGCTGCGGTTGCAGCTAAATTATGTTTAGGAGCCACAGGAACAGATACTGGTGGTTCAATAAGACAGCCAGCAAGTTTTTGTGGTGTTGTTGGTATAAAGCCAACATATGGTTTATGCTCTCGGTGGGGAATAGTAGCTTTTGCTTCAAGCTTAGATCAGGCAGGTATATTTGCAAATAGTATTGAAGATGCTTCAATACTTATGAAAGAAGTTGCAGGCTATGACTCGAATGATAGCACAAGTGCTAAAATAAGAATTCCAGATTATTATAAAAATTTAAATCAAGATGTAGCAGGTAAAATAATTGGCGTTCCAAAAGAATACACTCTTCCGGGAATTTCAGATGAAATAAATAATGTTTGGGAAGAAGCTATCAAATTATTTGAGAAAGGTGGCGCTAAAATAAAAAAAATTTCCTTACCCCGTACAAAATATGCGTTGCCAGCGTATTATATTATTGCTCCTGCAGAAGCCTCATCTAATTTAGCAAGGTACGACGGTGTAAAATATGGATTTAGGTCCAATGAAAATAACTCTTTAGATGAAATGTATGAATTAACAAGAAGCGAGGGTTTTGGAAAAGAAGTAAAGAGAAGAATATTAATTGGAACATATGTATTGTCAGCTGGTTATTATGACGCTTATTATTTGAAAGCTCAAAAAGTGAGAAAACTTATTGCTGATGATTTTACCTTAGCATTTAAAGATTGTGATTTTATAATGACACCAACAACACCAAGTCAGGCTTTTCAGATTGGTGAAAAAGAAGAGGATCCAATTAAAATGTACTTAAATGATATTTTTACAGTTCCTGCTTCTTTGGCAGGCATTCCAGGAATTTCCATACCTTTTGGAAAATCAAAAGAAAAATTACCTCTAGGAATACAATTGTTATCAAAACATTTTGATGAACAAACAATTCTTAATGCTGGACTTTATCTAGAAAAAAATAATGAATAATTTAATTAAAGGTACGAAATTTGAATGGGAGACGATAATAGGTCTTGAAATTCATGCCCAAGTTAAATCAAACTCAAAACTATTTAGTTCCTCATCCACTAAATTTGGATCTAAACCCAATAGTCAAGTTTCCCTTGTTGATGCTGCTATGCCTGGAATGTTGCCAGTAATTAATGAGTTCTGTGTTAAACAAGCAATTAAAACTGGTATAGGCCTGAAAGCAAAAATAAATCAATACTCTGTTTTTGATAGAAAAAATTATTTTTATGCTGATTTGCCTCAAGGATATCAAATTAGCCAATATAAATATCCTATTGTTGGAGAAGGGGTTGTTACTATTGATTTTAATAATGGAGAATCTAAAGACATTAGAATTGTGAGACTGCATCTCGAACAAGATGCGGGGAAAAGTTTGCATGACCAAAATCCCGTTAAGACTTATGTAGATCTCAATAGGTCAGGTGTTGCATTGATGGAAATTGTTAGTGAGCCTGATTTGCGAAGTGCTGAAGAAGCAGCTTTGTACATTACTAAATTAAGATCTATTCTAATGTATCTTGATGTATGTGATGGAAACATGCAAGAAGGCTCACTGAGAGCTGATGTCAATATTTCTGTTAGAAAACCTGGAGAAAATTATGGAACAAGATGTGAAATAAAAAATTTAAACTCAATTAAGTTTATTAAACAAGCAATAGAGTTTGAAGCAAAAAGACAAATTGGAATTCTTGAGAAGGGAGGAGAGATAGAACAAAATACACTATTGTTTGATTCACTTATTAGCAAAACCAGACCAATGAGAAACAAGGAAGAGGCTCATGATTATCGCTATTTCCCAGATCCAGATTTATTGCCTCTTAAAATTGAAGATAGTCTTATTCAGTCATTAGTAAAAGAAATTCCCGAACTGCCAGATGAAAGAAAAAAAAGATATATTAATGATTTTCATTTATCTAATTATGATTCATCAGTTTTAACTTCTGAAAAACAAACATCAGATTATTTTGATAAAGTTTTAGAATCGGATAATGACTTAAAAGGATCGGCTAAATTAGTTGCGAATTGGATTACTTCAGAACTTTTTGCGATTCTTAATAAACATGATTTAGATATTCATCAATCTCCAATATCGCCTGAACATTTAGGAATATTAATTAAATTAATAATTTCTGATAAAATATCTGGAAAAATTGCAAAAGAAGTTTTCGAGGAAATGTTTCAGTCAAAAGAATCTCCCGAAAAAATTGTAAAAGAAAAAGACTTAATTCAAGTAACTGATACAAAAGAAATTGAAATTATCATAGAAAAGATTCTTAACGATAACCAAGATAAAGTAAGAGAATATAAGGAAGGGAAAATCAAATTACTAGGATTTTTTGTTGGTCAAGCAATGAAAGAAAGTATGGGTAAGGCTAATCCAAAAAAATTAAATCAAATTTTACTTAATAAACTTAGATAATTTAGTAAAATAATATTTTAAGAGTAAAAATTCTATAAGATAATAAAATTAATGTTAACACAACCCAGATAAATTTTCCCTTATAAACTTCTGCGGATCTCCATATTCCTATAGTAATAAATATTGTCCAAAAAAATAAAGTAAATTTACTAATTAAACTAAAACTAGTAAAATTTAAAAAAGGCAGTTGTTTGTATAAACTTAAGTTATTTAATAATCTTATTTCAATATTATAAATCAATATAATAACTAAAGAATTAATCAATTCTCCTATCAGCCAATATGCTTTCCACAAAGGGACTCTGCCATACCAAAAATTAAATATAAAATTACTCATAATTGCTAAAGAATAATATAGTATTTTAAGTATACAAATGTGCAACTCTTTGAAATCAAAATATCTGTTTCCGTTGGACATAATCATTATTAAGGATTATAGAAAAACTAGAGAAACTCTATGAAACAACAACGGGAGAGATGGGTGAGTGGCTTAAACCACAGGTTTGCTAAACCTGCGAAGGGAGTAATCCCTTCCGAGGGTTCGAATCCCTCTCTCTCCGCCATGGATTATTAAATGTTTTTTGGAAGCATACCAGCGTTAATCACTCCATTTTATAAAGGTGAAATCGATTATGATTCTTTTCAAAAAATAATTGAGTGGTCTATAGAACAAGGATCGCATAGTTTTGTTCCATGTGGCACTACTGGAGAGTCTCCGACTCTCAGTCACGATGAACATAAAAATGTTGTAGATGAATGTATTAAGATTGTTGATAAAAGAGTTCCAGTAATTGCTGGAACTGGTTCAAATAATACAATCGAAGCAATTGAATTTACAAAACATGCAGAAGAATCAGGTGCTGATGGAGCTTTGATTGTTACTCCTTATTACAATAAACCCACACAAGCAGGATTATATTTACATTATAAAAAAATAGCTGAGTCAACAAGTCTTCCGATTATTATTTATAACATTCCTGGCAGATCAATAGTTGATATGTCAATTGAAACTATGGTAGAGTTATCAAAGATCAAAAATATTATTGGGGTTAAGGATGCAACTAATGATTTATTTCGTCCATTATTAACAAGAACAAAAATTAAGAAAGATTTTTGCTATTTGTCAGGTGAGGATGGAACTGCTTTAGCTTATTTAGTTCAGGGAGGAAATGGTTGCATATCTGTTACAGCCAATATTGCCCCAAAATTATGCTCCGAATTACATAATTATTGGAAAAATAAAGAAATAGATAAAGCACTTCAAATCAATTTAAAACTAGCAAAAATTCACCATGCCTTGTTTATTGAATCTAGTCCTGGTCCTGTAAAATATGCGGCTGAATTATTAAACTTATGTAGTGCTGAAACTAGATTGCCTATTGCGCCAATTAAAGACTCGACAAAGTTGATAATTAAAAAATGTATGAATGAAGCTAATTTAATTTAATTACATATCTAAGTGCAAACAATCGCTACAAATAAAAAAGCAAATCATAATTATTTAATTGAAGAAAAATTTGAGGCTGGTTTGGTTTTAACTGGAGCTGAAGTTAAATCTCTTAGAGTTAATAATGGTTCAATAAAAGAATCATATATTATGGAAAAAGGAGGTCAATTGTGGTTAACTAATTGTCATATAAAGAAATACTCTTCAAGTATTGAAAAAAAAAATAACCCAACCAGGGAAAAAAAAATATTAGTTAATAAAAAAGAGTTAAATAAAATAACTGGATCTTCAAAAAAAGAAGGGATGTCTGTCATTCCATTATTATTATATTTTAATGATAAAGGTCTTGTAAAATTAACTATAGGTCTTGGCAAAGGAAAGAAGAAGTATGATAAAAGATTGGCTATAAAATCCAGAGAATGGGCAATAAACAAACAAAGGATAGAGAAAAATAAAGAAATATAGTTATTTTATTTACATTTTTTTTTAATATCTTTATAAGCTTTCATGGCAAGAATAACTGTAGAAGATTGCGTTGATAAATTTCCAAGTAGATTTGAGCTTGTGCTTGTTGCTTCTCAAAGAGCCAGAGAACTTCATTCTGGTGAAACCCCGACAATTGACAAGGATAATGACAAAAATACAGTTATTGCCCTTAGGGAGATAGCAGATACAACTATTCCTATTGAAAAAATGAAGGAAAATTTGATTGAAGGATTTCAAAAAGTCACAATAAATGAAGAGGAAGATGAAAGAATTGAAATAAAACCATTAGAAGAGAAAAATAATGAACAAAATGAAGGACTAACTTCAGATTCTGACTTTCAAAAAGAAGAAAAAATAAAAAAACTAACTTTAACTGAAGATAAGGATTTAGAAAAAAAATTTGAAATAAATGAAGATTTACAACCATCTGTAAATACCACATCATCTGAAAGTGATGAACAAGAATCTGCCTCTTAATAAGTTTTTTTCTTTAAATCACATCCCTTTTTTAATTTGAGAAGTATTGAAACTAGGAATTTATATTAATGAGTTCTAATTTAATTGATGACTTAATAAATAATGTTAAAGTTTATCAAGACCAAAAAGAGATTATTTATATTCACAAAGCAATAGAATTTTCAAAAAAAGCTCATAAAGAACAATTTCGCAAATCTGGTGAACCTTATTACTTTCATCCAATTGAAGTTGCCAAATTATTGTCTGAAATAAAATTGGATAATTCTTCTATTATATGTGGATTATTACATGATACAGTTGAGGATACATCGGCAACAATTGAAGATATAAAAAAAAATTTTAGTACTGAAATTGCAAGTCTAGTTGATGGTGTTACAAAAATAAATAAATTTTCTTTAAAAATAAGCAATTTAAAGTTCGGAGAGAACTATCGAAAGTTATTATTGGCTACCACTCAAGATTTAAGAGTTATTTTAATTAAATTAGCTGATAGATTGCATAATATGAGAACCCTAGATTATATATTAGATGACAGTAAAAAATTAAAAATTGCACTAGAGACACAAGAAATTTACGCACCTTTAGCTCAACGATTGGGTATGCGTGACTGGCAAGAACAACTAGAAGATTTAGCCTTCAAAAAAATAAATCCTGATGCTAGATCTTCTATAATTGACAGATTGGAATATTTAAATGCTAAAGATGAAAATATAATAGAAGATATAAGATACGAATTAAAAAAACTCTTCATTGATGAAGACGTCAAATGCACGATTTATGGAAGGATAAAATCTTCTTTTTCAATTTGGTGCAAGATTAAAAATAAAGATATATCATTTGAAGAATTGTCAGATATTATGGCTTTTCGAGTCATAACTAATTCGACAAGAGAGTGTTACAAAGCTTTAGGAATCATTCATAGAAAATTTCCATATATACAGGGTCGTTTTAAAGATTTTATTTCTTCACCTAAATCAAATGGTTATAGATCCTTACATACTTCTGTTATTGGTCCAAAAAACAAAAGAATTGCGATTCAATTTAGATCAAACGCAATGAATCAAATTTCAGAATATGGCGCAGCAGCTCACTGGAAATATAAAGATCCAAAAATCATAAAAGAAAATGATGCTAAGGAATATAAATGGATGCATGATCTTTTAGATTTGATGGATAACTCATTATCCCAGGACGAGTTGATTGAAAACTCAAAAATTAAATTGTTTCAAAATAATATTTATGTGTTTAGTCCTAAAGGTAAAGTTATAGAATTGCCAAAAAAAGCTACCTCTGTGGATTTTGCATATTCTATTCACTCAGAAGTAGGTGATAAATGTGTGGCTGCAAAAATTAATGGAAAATTACAACCATTAAAAACTCAATTAAACAATGGCGATCAAGTGGAAATATTGACCTCTGACTATTCTCAGCCCTCACCTTTGTGGAAAAGATTTGTTGTTACAAGCAAAGTTAAATCACAATTAAGAAGATTTATGAGATCAAAAAAAATTGAAGAGCATATTGTTTTTGGAAAAGAAATCTTATTAAACCAATTTAAAAAAGAAAACATTGAATTTACAGAAAATACAGTTGACAATATTTTATATGAATTTAACTGTAAAAAAATTGATCAATTGTATGAACTTATAGGATCAGGATCAATTACTTCTTTAGCTGTTATAAAAAAAATTTTTCCAGAACTTAAAATTACTTATAAAAAAAGTAATAAATTTAATAAAAATCAACCCATTAAATTAAAAGGCTTGACTATGGGTATGAGCTATCATTTAGCAGGATGCTGCTCTCCAATACAGGGTGATAAAATTGTAGGGATTGTAACAGCAGGATTGGGTGTATCTATTCATACAGTTGATTGTAACACTCTTGATTCTTATTCTGATAGTCCAGAAAGATGGCTTGATATATCTTGGGAAAGTGATAGCGAAAATGAGGAAGTTCATACTTCAAGAATAAAGATAGTATTAACTAATAAAGCTGGCAGCTTGGGCAAAGTTACAACAGCAATAGCAAAAAATAATGGCAATATATCAAATATCAATTTTACTTCTAGAAAAATTGATTTTTTCGAAATTATCATAGATATAGAGGTTCGAAATAATAATCATCTTAATAATATTATGGCAGCTTTGAGATTGTTATCTGAGATATCATCATTAGAAAGAGTAAAAGGATAAAAACAGGACTATAAATGATTGTTGGAATTGGCACAGATATTATTGATACTAGAAGAATTAAAAATACAATTCATAGATATGGAGAAAAATTTAAAAAACGTTGTTTTTCAAATAATGAAATCATAAGATCTGAAAATCGATTTAATATCACAAACTCATATGCAAAAAGATATGCAGCTAAAGAAGCTTGCTCTAAAGCTTTGGGCACAGGACTTGCTAAAGGAATTTTTTGGAAAGATGTAGAAGTGGTTAATGATAAATACGGAAAACCATTTATTATATTACATAATAATGCTTTAAAAAGAATTAATAAAATAACAAAAAAAGATTACAATATTGAAGTTTCACTAAGTGATGAAAAAAACTATGCTATTGCAAACGTCATTATTTTTATAAATGAAAAATAAAAATAGTTTTATTAATAATTTTAAGTCAATTGCTTTAGCTATTTTTATTGCTTTACTTATTCGATCTTTCATTGCCGAACCTTTTAATATTCCATCAAGTTCTATGAAACCAAACTTGTTAGTAGGGGACTTTATTTTTGTTTCTAAGTGGTCATATGGTTATTCTAGACACTCATTACCATTTTCTATTCCTCTAATTCCAGGTAAGATTTTTGAAAAACTACCTAAGAGAGGTGATGTTGCTGTTTTTAAAACTCCTTATGATAATAGAACAGATTATATTAAAAGAGTGATTGGCTTGCCAGGTGATGAAATTAAAATAATTAATGGTCAAATTCTTATAAACGATGAATTAATTTTAAGAAAAAAAACAAATGATTTTGTTGATATAGGTAAAAACAAAAAAACAAAAAGATTAAGAAAATATAGAGAGTATTTTTATGATAAGGAAATAGATGTACTGGATTTGATGGATAATGGCATTGTTGATAACACGCAATTATATGAAGTTCCAAAAAAACATTTTTTTGTTATGGGTGACAACAGAGATAATTCTCAAGATAGCAGGTTTTTAAATAAAGTAGGTTATGTGCCAGTTGAAAATTTAGTTGGCAAAGCACAATTTATTTTTTTTTCTTTAGAAAATTCGCGTTTTTTTGAAATTTGGAAATGGCCTTCTTCTATAAGATTTGAGAGATTGATGAATAAGATAAAATGATCGAATCAATATTAAATAAAGATATTGAGTTCATTATAGGATATTCTTTCAAAAATAAAGAAAACTTAAGAAATTCTATAATACATCCTAGTTCTTATAAAGATAAAAAAAATAAACCAATTAATCATTTATATGAATTTGAAAGATTGGAATTTTTAGGCGATAAAATTTTGGGCCTGTCTGTAGCTTCTTTAATTTTTTATAAGTTTAATGATTTTAATGAAGGAGCTTTAACAAAAAAAATATCTTATTTAGTTCAAAGAGATTTTTTGTACAAAATTGCCTTAGAGTTAAAATTAGATAATTTTTTGAGATATTCTCGTAAGAGAGAGAATAACAGAATGAACAAATCAATATTGGCTGATTCAGTTGAGTCGTTGATTGGAAGTATATATGTTGATGGAGGCTACAATTCAGCATTTAAATTTATAAAAAAATTCTGGTCACCCTATTTGAATCTTCAAGAATCAAATCAACAAGACCCCAAAACTAAGTTACAAGAAATATCTCAACAAAAATTTAAAAAATTGCCAGAATATAAATTAATAAAAAAAACTGGCCCATCCCATTCACCTGTGTTTACAGTCTCTTTAAAAGTTCTTAAAATGAAATTAGTGAAAGCTTCTGGAACATCAATAAGAGATGCTCAAAAAGAAGCGGCAAAAAAAATTTTAGATTTAATAAGTGGCAAATAAATTAATTAAAATTGCTTTAATTGGTAATACTAATGCTGGAAAATCTACCTTGATGAATTCTATGATTGATAAAACTGTATCAATCATTAATAAGAAAATTAACACTACACAAAATATAATAATGGGGATTGTAAATATAGATGATACTCAAATTATATTTTATGATACTCCTGGATCAAATTTTTTAAATTCTAGCGTTTCTAGTCAAAAGAGATTAAAGATTGATATTTGGACAGCTATTGATGAAGTAGAATGTATATTGTATATTATTGATGTTTCTAAATATAACTATAATTCTGTTTGTTCTGATATAAAAAAAATCAATGAAGTAAAGAAACCAATTATAGTTATATTTAATAAAACTGATTTAATTGATAATAAACTTATCCTTCCCTACATTGAATCATTAAATAACTTGAATATTGTTGAAGCTTTTTTTAATATTTCAGCAAAATACAGAAAAGGTTTAAATAAATTATCTATTTTTATAAAATCTAAAGCGAAAAACAATAAGTGGATATTCAATAAAGGAGAAGTCAGCAACAAAGATCCTATATTTATGGCAAACGAATGCACAAGAAATGCAATATTGAAATATTTACATAAAGAGATACCTTATAATATAACTGTTCGGAACTTACTTTTCAAATCACTGAATAATAATGACATTAAAATTAAACAATCAATTGATTTAACCAATATGAGATATAAGCCTATTATTCTTGGAAATAAAGGCGAAACTATTAAAAAGATTAGAGAATGTAGTCAAAATGAAATTTCTAACATTATGAAATCAAAAATTCATCTTTACTTGCAAGTTAACAAGTTAAATGATTGATAAGGACGAAGGCATTATAGTTTTTTCAAAAAAGATAAAGGATAATGATCTTTTTATTAAAGTTCTTTCAAGTAAAGACAAAATGATTTCTGGGATGGTATATGGTGGGAATTCTTCAAAAAAAAAATCAATATATCAAATTGGATATTTTATAGATTATTCATTATTTCAAAAGAATATTAATATACCTTCAACCTTTAATGCTGAAATTATAAAACCTTTTATTAGCCCTATATTTAATGATAGATATAAATCATACTCATTGCTTAGTATAATTTCGCTTGTGAACTTATCAATACTTGAGGGGCAAAAAATCAATGATCTTTATTTAAGTATTAAAGATATTGTTGAAATTATAATAATGAAAAAATATTGGATATCATTTTATTGTGAATGGTTATTTAAATTAT
>JAGFWP010000004.1 GCA_017639935.1 Pelagibacteraceae bacterium | reverse complement strand
GCTAATTCATAATAAAATTCCAAAAGATATAAAAAATAAGTTTGATAGATCTATAATTTTTGAGAATAAAGATTTTATAGTTATTAATAAATGGAGTGACATTTCGACTCAAGGTGGCAGTAAAAAAAATGTTTCAATTGATGACATAATAAAAAAAATATCGAGAAATTATAATCTAGTACATCGTTTGGATAAAGAAACGTCAGGATTATTAATAGTTGCTAAAAACTTAAAAATTACTAAATTTTTTGGAAAATTATTTAAAGAGCAAAAAATTAAAAAAATTTATGTTGCAATTTGTCAGGGCGTGCCAAAAAATTTAAACTCTGTAGTAAAATTAAGAATAGATAACAAAAAAAAATTACTTAATA
Organism: Pelagibacteraceae bacterium; assembly: GCA_017639935.1. Lineage (GTDB taxonomy): Bacteria > Pseudomonadota > Alphaproteobacteria > HIMB59 > JAGFWP01. The sequence goes on along the minus strand of JAGFWP010000004.1, from coordinate 5,399 downwards.
CTTGTCAATCTGTCACAAAATATAAAGTTCTAAAGAATAAGAATAAAATAAGTGTAATTCTATTTAGACCACTAACTGGCAAAACACATCAATTAAGAATAGTTTCTAAGCATTTAAACTGCCCTATAATCGGAGATAAGAAGTACAATAAACAGAAAAAATATAATCTAGAAAAATTAAAATTGAATGCATTTTTTTTACAATTTGCTATTAGTGACAAGGAATACGAATTTAAGGCAAAATTGCCAAGTCACTTTGATGAATTTCTTTGTAAAAATGAAATTGATCCAATACTCGAAAAGGATTTAAATTGGTTTTTACATTTGTGATATTTTCTTAAAAAATTTTTTTTTAAACATTTTGTCAAATTCCTTATTAGTCAAATTAATACACAAATCTTTAAGAGATGTGGATGAATAATTATTAAGACCACATGCATTAATATTTTCATAAAATTTTAAATCAGGATTAATGTTAAAACTTAACCCATGATAAGTTATCCATTTTTTTATTCTAAGACCTATTGCGCCAATTTTTTTTTCTTTTGGTAGTATATTTCCTTGAGATTTTAAGATCCAAATTCCAACTCTTTCTGGAAAAGTTGTTGCCTCAATATCAAATTCTTTAAGTAATGAAATTACAGAATTTTCTATTATATTTATAAACTTTCTTATATCTTTTTTTCTCTTGTTAAGGTTTATCATAAAATAAACAACTCTTTGACCAGGACCATGGTAAGTGGTTTTCCCCCCCCTATTAGTTTGTAAAATTGGAATATCCGTTTTAGATAAAATTTCATTCTTTTTGGCGCTTGTTCCGCATGTATAGATATGATTATGGTTAAGAAACCATAACATCTCGTTTTCTTCATTGCATAAAATTTTATCTACTTTTTTTTCCATAAAATTTAGAGCATCGGAATATTCAATAATTTGGCTAGAATTTTTTATATCTATGTTTGATTTCATATTAATTTGATACTTAATACCCTATCTGATATTCAATCTCTATTTAATTTGCGGCCGTGGCGGAACCGGTAGACGCGCAGCGTTGAGGTCGCTGTGGGATTAGTCCTGTGGAAGTTCGACTCTTCTCGGCCGCACCAAATGAGGAAATAAATGAAATCTGAGTCTGACATCTTGGTTGATAAGTCAAACAAAGATCAATCTTTTCAGGATACTTTAACAACAATTCAAAAATTATTAACTCATGAAAATAAAACTGAATTAATTAAATATGTAGAAGAAATGCATAACGCTGATCTTGCAGAAATCATACAAAATCTTGATGATGACAACAGAAGTAAATTTATACTTAGTATCAAGGATTCTTTTGATCCAGAAATATTAACTTATCTAAATGACAGCTTGAGGGATGATGTTATCGAAAAAATTGACATTAAAAAGTTGGCATCCGATGCTAGTGAATTAGATGTTGATGATGCTGTTGATGTTATTGAGGATTTAGAAGTATCAGATCAAGAAACTTTTTTAAGCTCAATACCTGATTCGGAAAGAAAATTAATTGAGGAAGGATTAAACTACCCCGAGGATAGTGCTGGTCGACTCATGCAACGCAAATTTATTGCTGTCGATAACTCTTGGAATGTAGGTAATGCTATTGATTATTTGAGAAATGAAACAGAAAATTTACCTGAAGATTTTTATGATGTGTATTTGGTGGACAAAGCAGATAAAGTTACAGGTATCGTACCTCTTGGTCGTTTAATGAGTTCAAAAAGAGATGTCATTTTAAATAAAATTCAAAATAATAAAACGAGGACTATTAAAGTGCTAACTGATCAAGAGGAAGTAGCATACCAGTTTACTAAGTATGCAATGGTTAGTGCACCGGTTGTAGATGATCAAGATAGTATAATAGGATCAATTACCGTAGATGATGTAGTTGAAGTTATTGAAGAAGAACGAGAAGAAGACATTCTAAAACTTGGTGGAGTGGGTCAAACAGATATATTTGAAGATTTAATTAATACAATTAAGTCAAGATTTTCATGGCTACTAGTAAATTTATTAACCGCAATTGCCGCATCTACTGTTATTATTTTTTTTCAAGCGTCAATTGAAAAAGTTGTCGCATTAGCCGTGCTTATGCCTATTGTAGCATCAATGGGGGGGAATGCAGGAACTCAAACAATGACAGTGGCTGTAAGAGCTCTTGCTACAAAAGAACTTACCCCAACAAACGCTATAAAAATTGTAATAAAAGAAACTTTTGTTGGCGGAATAAATGGAATTATTTTTGCTTTAATTGTGGGGATAATATCAGCTTACTGGTTTAACGACAATTTGCTAGGCATAATTATCGCCTCAGCTATGATTATTAATTTAGTCATTGCCGGTTTAGTGGGCACACTTATTCCAATTTCATTAAATAAAATAAATATTGATCCAGCATTAGCCTCAGGTGTTATTCTTACTACCATAACAGATGTTTTTGGTTTTCTTTCTTTTTTAGGGTTAGCATCAATTTTTTTAATTTAAGATTGTTTTATAAACTTGAAGCTAAATATTTTATAGTTTACAAATATAGAAAGGATATTAAATGGATAACAATTCAACACTTATTAATAACTTACTTCCTTTAAAAGGAGTTAAGACTTATATAAAAAATATTTTATTAATTTTATTTGGAACACTATTGTTAACAGTCTCTTCGAAAATACAAGTTCCATTTTGGCCCGTACCGATGACTATGCAAACTTTTGTAGTTTTAATTATTGCAATGGCGTATGGTTGGAAGCTATCTTTTTTAACCCTTGTAGCATATTTAATTGAGGGCGCTTTGGGATTGCCTGTATTTGCAAAAGGAGGAGGACTCCTCTACTTGACTGGACCAACAGCAGGCTATTTATACGGGATGACAATAGCAGCCGCTGTAATTGGATATTTTGCAGATCTTGGTTATGGCAAATCAATAATTAAATGTATTATGCCATTATTGCTTGGAACAATTATCATTTTTATTTGCGGGATAGGGTACTTAAGTTCGATAATTGGTTTTGAAAAAGCTATTGTTGCAGGATTACTACCTTTTATTCCAAGTGAATTGTTTAAAATAGCTCTTGCTGTTTTTATTATTCCGACGATTTGGAAATATATTCAAAAATAATTTTCATTAATTAAATGAAAATCGGAATTGATTTGGGAGGTACCAAGACCGAAGCAATTTTGATTGATCATAATGGAAAAGAATTATCAAGAAAAAGAATAAAAACAGAAAAAAATTATCAAGGAACATTAAATGGAATTAAATCTCTAGTTGTAGAATTTGAGAATGAATTTGGGTTAGTAGAATCAGTTGGAATAGGAATGCCTGGAGCGATATCGGTAGATTCTTCATTAGTTAAAAATGCAAATTCAATTTGGTTAAATGGAAAACCAATAAAAAAAGATCTTGAAAACCGACTAGATAGAGAAATAAATTTAGAAAATGATGCTAATTGTTTTGCTCTCTCTGAAGCTGTTGATGGAGCTGGTAAAAAGTATCCAGTTGTTTTTGGAGTAATTATTGGAACTGGGGTGGGAGGAGGAATAATTGTAAATAAAAAAGTTTTACAGGGAATAAACAAAATAGGAGGAGAATGGGGACACATACCTTTACCTAATCGAACTGATTTAGAAAAACAACATTCAAATAAATGTTATTGTGGCCTTTCAGGTTGTATGGAAACGTATGTTTCCGGACCTGGATTTACAAGTATTTTTAATTCCATAAATAATGAAAACTTAGATTCCCATCAAATTATCGAAGGTTATCACAAAAAAGACAATAGATGTGTAGAGGCTCTTGATAATTACGTAGATCATTTAGCAAGAGGTTTGTCATTAATAGTCAACATTCTTGATCCAGATGTTATTGTTTTGGGCGGAGGAATGTCAAATATTGATTACATATATGAGAACATAAATAATCAACTACAAAATTATGTATTCAGTTATACACTGCGAACAAAAGTTGTAAAAAACTTTCATGGGGACTCTGGAGGAGTTAGAGGAGCTGCGTGGTTATAGATAGCAGTTAAATTCCAGCCATATTAATATATTTAATTTCTAAAAAATCATCGATTCCATATTTTGAACCTTCTCTACCTGAACCTGATTCTTTAATCCCTCCAAAAGGAATTTCTGCTTTTGTTGGGGCACCAGTGTTTACTGCGACAATACCATATTCTAATGCTTCAGCCACTCTCCACACCCTTCCAATGTCTCTTGAATAAAAATATGAAGCTAATCCATATGGCGTGTCATTTGCCATTTTAATGACCTCTTCATCATCTGAAAATTTATATAGAGGAGCTACTGGCCCAAAAGTTTCTTCATAAGTGATCTTAGCATTAGAAGTAACTTCTGATAAAACAGTAGGTTGAAAAAAGTTTCCACCAAGCGAGTGAACATCGCCTCCAACAGCAATTTTTGCCCCTGCATTTGCAGCGTTTGTAACTTGATCTTTGACTTTATTCAATGAAAATTCATCAATCAGAGGTCCAGAAATCACTCCTTCATCAAAACCGTCACCTACTTTGATTTTAGATACGGCATTACTAAATTTTTCTAAAAATTCATCATATACTTTTTCATGAATATATAATCTGTTAGCACATATACAAGTTTGACCTGTGTTTCTGAATTTAGTTGTCATGGCACCTTCTACCGCTTCATCAACATCAGCATCATCAAATACAATAAACGGTGCGTGGCCGCCCAATTCCATCGACACTTTTTTAACAGTAGTAGCACATTGTGCTAATAATATTTTACCAACTTCAGTTGAACCAGTAAAAGATATCTTTCTAACAATGGGATTGGTAGTTAACTCACCACCAATTTCTTTTGCTGAACCAGTAATTACGTTAATTACACCTTTGGGGATCCCGGCTTCTTCTGCTAGAGCAGCTAAAGCCAAGGCAGATAAAGGAGTTTGACTAGCTGGCTTTATTACAACAGTACAGCCAACTGCCAATGCAGGAGAACATTTTCTTGTTATCATCGCACTTGGAAAATTCCAAGGAGTTATAGATCCAACCACACCAACAGGCTGTTTTATAATAACAGCTCTTCTATCAGTTAATCTGTCAGGTATGATATCTCCATAAACCCTTTTGGCCTCTTCTGCATTCCATTCAACGTATGAGTTTGCCATTGCTATTTCCCCTCTAGATTCAACCAGAGGCTTTCCTTGTTCCAAAGTCATGATTTTAGCTAAATCTTCCTGGTTTTTTTCAATTAAATTATACCAGTTACGAAGGAAGGAAGACCTTTCTATTGCTGGTAAATTTTTCCAGCTATTGAATGCTTCATTGGCTTTTGTGATGGCAAAATTGGTTTCTTCTTTTCCGCATTTTGGTACTTTGGCTATGATTTTTAGAGTGCTTGGATTAT
>JAGFWP010000039.1 GCA_017639935.1 Pelagibacteraceae bacterium | reverse complement strand
ATAATAAAATTAATGATGAATTATTAAAGATAAAAAATAATTTTCTTTTTGAACAGAAAATTAAATATAAATTTAAATTATATGAATAAAAAAATTATTGCAATAACTATTGGAAATATTAATGTAAATGCAACCACTTATGATATAGGTGATTCAAAAATATTAAAAACAAATAATTTGTTTTATTGTTTCAGGCTAGAAAACAAAATTACTATGAATAGATCAAAAATTGCATAAACCAAAAAAATCTCTTGGCCAAAATTTTCTGATTGATAAAAATATTGCTAAAAAAATAGTTAACATAACTTCAATTTACAATCAGTATATAATTGAAATAGGCCCGGGGACTGGTTTTCTAACTGATGAAATAATTAAAAAAAAACCAAAAAAACTATATTTATTAGAAAAAGATAAATCTTTATATCAAAATTTAAAAAAAAAATATTATGAATACAATAATATTGAAATCATAAATGATGATGCTCTTAAATATGATTTACAATACATAAAAGAGAGAAAAAAAATAATTTCAAATTTGCCATATAATATTAGCATCAAATTAATTATGAATTGGCTTAAAATAGAATGCAAATTACAAAAAATGGTATTAATGATTCAAAAAGAGGTTGCTGATAAAATGAATTATGTGAATAAAATAAAAAAAAATAGATTAAACTTATTTATAGAAGTGGCATCTAGATACAATATTGAATTTGATGTTTCAAATAATGTATTTTTTCCAAAACCAAAAATTAATTCTTCGGTGATTACAATTACTCCTAAAAATAATTTAAATATTGATTTAAATAAATTTGAATCATTTACTAGAGAAATTTTTCAATATAAAAGAAAAAAATTGTCTACTGTTCTAAAATTAAAAGAAAAGAAAATAAGTTTAATTAATTCTGATATTTATGAACAACGTGCTGAAGACTTAACATTATCTGAATTAATGAGTGTTTTTAACCAATTTTATAATTATTAATTTTATCTTTAATTTCATAAATAAAGAGTGAATTTTTAATAATTTTAACTAAATTATTAACTGTATCAATAATATTCTCATTGATTAATACAAACTGATATTCTTTATAATGCTTTATTTCACCAACAGCCAAAGAAAGTCTTTTATTTATTTCTCTAATATTTTCTCTTCCTCTTTTTTCTAATCTATTTTTTAATTCTTTTTTATTTGGAGGTAGAATAAAAAAATCAATTATTTGTGATTTATCAAATTTTTTTCTTATTTTTTTAGCTCCTTGCCAATCAATATCAAACAATATGTGGTTATTTTTTTTAAATGATTTATTAATATTTTCAAGCGGAGTACCATAATAATAATCGAATACTTTTGCAGTCTCTACAAAATAATTTTTTTTAGCTAACTCATAGAATTTCTCTCTATTTATAAAAAAATAGTCTTTTTCATTTTTTTCATTTTTTCTTTTAGGTCTAGTTGTATAGGAAATTGATAATTCTATGTTATCAATTTTCTTTAATAAATATTTACAAATTGTAGTTTTTCCAGCACCTGAAGGTGAGGAAATAATGATTATTTTATTATTAATACTATTTAAATTATTCAATTTTTTAGTCTATATTTATTTAATTTGTTTTTATGTTCTTGATAGCTTTTTGAAAAAACATGTTTATTTAATTCATTGTTAAAAAAATAATATAAAAATTCACTTTTATAATTTTCCAGAACTATTTCAATTGTTTTTCTTCCAACATAACATATTGGATAGGGAGGTAAGCCATATATAAAATATGTATTATATATATCATTAATTCTCAAATCATTATATTCTAGTTTTCGTCCAAACTTAAATTTACCTCCTGTTATAGAAAAAATTGTAGAAGCATCTATTTGTAATTTCATATTTTTTTTAAAACGATTAAATATAACGGATGATATCAATCTTTTGTCATTATCATTTATCCCTTCTCTCTCTACTAATGATGCAATTGTCATAATTTCATTAACAGAATATTCATTAAGTAATGTATTGCCTTTATAATTACTGAATAATTGATCTTTATTTTTTTGCATTAATTTAATTATTTTATCTAATGTATCTGTGGATTTATATTTATAAGTATCTGCTAAAATGTCTTGGTAATCAATTTTTATATAAACGCCAAAATTTGACTTCATATAATTTTCTAACTGATAACCTTGCCAACCGTCAATTACTGTAAATTTATAAAAAACATTACTTGGTTTCGAAATAATCTCAACAATTTCTATTAAACTGGAATTTTTATTAAGTTTAAATTCTCCATATTTAATATTATCAAAAAATAAATTATATATTTGAAGATATGTTTTAAATAATTTTTTATAAAAAAAGGATTTATCATATAAAATCAACGAAGAAATCTCACTTATGCTTGTCCCTTTTTCAATCTCAATAATTTTTTCTTCATAAATTGATGCTTTAAAAAAAAATGACGCTAATAAAAATAATAAAAAGAAAAAAATAAATAATTTCTTTTTAATAGGATGAAAACAATAACGCTGTATTTGTTCCTCCAAAACCAAATGAATTACTTAAAGCAAAATTAACTGTATGGTCCTGAGGAAATTTTGCAACTAAATCTATATCGAATTCATGAGATGGATTATCTAAATTTAATGTAGCGGGGACTTTATTATTTTTTATAGAAAGTATTGTAAAAATTGATTCAACACTTCCGGCTGCTCCAAGTAAATGTCCGATTGAAGACTTAGTGGAACTTATTTTGATATTTTTATTGTCTTTAATTAGTTTCATTATAGCTTTTAACTCTATATCATCTCCCACTAGTGTTGAAGTTCCATGAGCATTAATATAATTTATTTCATTTGCATCTATCTTTGCCATTTTAACAGCTTCCTGCATCGCTCTAAAACCTCCATCTCCATCCTCAGATGGGGATGTAATGTGATGCGCGTCTCCTGACATTCCATAACCAATTATTTCAGCATATATATTTACGCCACGTTTTTTTGCATTTTCTAGTTCTTCCAACACTAGAACACCTGAACCCTCTCCCATAACAAAACCGTCTCTATCCTTATCCCATGGTCTTGAAGCTTTTTCTGGAGTATCATTAAATCCAGTAGATAAACTTCTTGCAGCACAAAAACCAGCAAGCCCTAATTCGCATACAGCAGCTTCAGCGCCTCCTGCTACCATTATATCAGCAGCACCTCTTTTGATTATTTCTGCGGCATCTCCAATTGAATGAGCACCAGTTGCACATGCGGTAACAACAGAGTGATTTGGACCTTTAAAACCATGTTCAATTGAAATTTGTCCGGATAATAAATTTATTAAAGAAGCTGGAACAAAAAAAGGAGAAATTCTTCTGGGTCCTTTCTCTTTTAAAATTATTGTATTATCTTGTATGGTTTCAAGTCCTCCAATGCCTGACCCAACTGAAACACCAATTCTAAGTTTTTGTTGTTCATTTAAAATATCAATACCGGAATCTTTTATTGCAAAATTAGCTGCAATTATTCCATACTGAATGAATCTGTCATTTCTATTTATAATTTTTTTTTCAATATGTTTTTCAATATTAAAATAATTTGGAGAATTTTCATCATTTGAAATAAAACCTGCAATCTTACAAGGTGAGTTTTCGACATCAAATGAAGTAATTTTTTGGATTCCAGACTTTGTTGAAAGAAGGTTTGCCCAAGTTTCTTCGACACCAGAACCAATAGAGGTCAAAAGACCCATACCTGTGACAACAACTCTTCTCATTAAAAATGATAACTTATGGAAAATAGAAAAATAAATTAACTAAAATCTATTTTTTATTATCAATAAAATCAACTGCGTTCTGAACAGTTAATATTGTTTCTGCTGCATCGTCAGGTATTTCTATGCCAAATTTTTCCTCAAATGCCATAACTAGTTCAACAGTATCCAAACTATCCGCACCAAGATCATCAATAAATTTTGAACTAAGTGAGATTTTATCTTCTCCAATACCAAGATGATCCATAACAATTTTTTTTACTTGTTCTTCTGTACTACTCATTATATCTCCTTATATATAGATTATTAAATTATTTAATAAGATTATGTCAACCATTAAACCATGAACATACCACCATTTATATGAAAAGTTTGACCAGTAATATATGATGAACTTTTGCTTGACAAGAATAAGGCTAGATTTGCAACATCATTTGGTTCTCCAAATTTCTTCATAGGTATTTTTTCCATTATTGTGTCTTTTTGAATATCATTCAATTCATCTGTCATAGACGTTTTAATAAACCCTGGTGCAATAGTATTAACTCTAATGTTTCTTCGCGCAACTTCTAAAGCAATTGACTTATACATAGCAATAATTGCTGATTTTGAAGCAGAATAATTTGACTGTCCAGCATTGCCAGTAAAAGCAACTACTGAAGTTATGCCGATTATATTTCCCTCTTTTTTCTTAATCATATTCGGTAAAATTCCTTTAATTATATAATAATTAGAATTTAAATTAATATCAATTACGTCATACCACTGTTCATCTTTCATACGTAAAAATAAATTGTCACTCGTAGTACCTGCATTATTAATGAGAGAGTCAATATCATCATGATCCTCTGATATTTGTTTTACTGAATCAGAAATAGAATTTTTATCTGTAAAATTTAATAAATAATAGTGATGATCGCTTCCATATAAATTTTTTAAATTATTTAGTTTTTCAACGTCAGAAGATGTACAAATAATAATGGCATTAGATTCAATAAATTTTTCACATAATGATTTACCAATTCCACCTGAAGCGCCAGTTATTAAAACTTTTTTATTATTCATTTTTTACTTCTTTAACAAAATTATATAAATCTTCTACACTGTTAATATTAAAAAGTGTAAATTTGTTAGAGATTCTCCTTATCAAGCCTGATAAAACATTTCCTGGACCTATTTCAATAATCTCACTTTCATTCAAATTTTCTAAACATTCAATGCTTTCTACCCATCTAACTTTATTAGACATTTGCTTTGATAAGTTACTATATATAATTTTTGAATCTTTAGTTTCTTTTGCAGAAAAATTTGAAATTATGTAATAAGAAGGATTCTGAAAATTAACTTTATTTAATAACGATTTCATTTTTTCTTCTGCATTTTTCATTAATTTTGAATGAAAAGCCGATGAAACATTTAGATGAACAAATTTCTTAGCTCCGTTCTTCATAATAACATTTTCGGCTTTTAACAAATCTTCTTTAATTCCTGAAATAACTACTTGCATTGGTGAATTATCATTCGCAACTTCTACTTTAAGTTTATTATCTGTTATAATTTTTTCAACCTTGGTACAATTGAGACCAATTATTGCGACCATACCTGACATATTTTCCTTAAAAGCATTTTGCATTAATTCGCCTCTTTTTTTTAAAAGATTAGAACAATCTTCAATAGATATAGCATTAGATGCTGTTAAAGCAGAATATTCTCCAAGTGAATGTCCTAAAGAATACTTTATGAATAATTTATCAATATCAATTTCATTTTTTAAAACATTAAATATGCACATAGATGAACTATAAATTGCAAGTTGTGTGTATTTAGTAATATTAATTAATTCTGATTCATTGTTAAAAATTATGTCTCTAAGATTAATTTTTACTGAATTTTCTATTTTTTCAAATGTTTCTCTTGCAATAGCAAATTCATCATAAAAATCTTTTGCCATTCCGATGTATTGGCTGCCCTGACCTGGGAATAATATTGCTGTCATTTTTATCTTGATTTATGTTAAATAATAAATATTAACAACAATAACTTCACTCGAAATAATTTTTTTTTGAGTTTTAACCAGGGGGCAATATGAATAAATTTGAAGCAGTAATTATGCTTAGCCCTGATTTGTCTTCCGAAAACCTAAAAAAACAAGAAGAATCCTTTAAAAAACTGTTGATAGGATTGAGTGGTTCTATCTTTTCCGAAGAAGATTGGGGGTTAAGAGATTTAAATTATAAAATAAATAATTTTAACAAAGCGTTTTATAAATTTTATCAATTAGAAATAGAAGGTGATAAAATTCAAAACATTAAAAATAATATAAATCAAAACGAACAAATAATTCGTCACTTGTTTGTTAAAGTAAGAAATCATGAAAAACTTCCTACTAAAATTTTGAAAGAAGAAAAATAATATTATGAGATCAAGAGATGATAAAAAAAACAGCCCATTTGAAGATAGAAAAAAATTTTGCCCTTTTAGTCAAAAAAAATCACCAAAAATAGATTATAAAGATATTAGATTGATTTCAAGATATATATCTGAAAAAGGAAAAATAACACCAAGTAGAATAACAAACGTTTCAAATAGTAAACAAAAAGAACTTGCAAGAGCAATAAAAAGGGCTCGTTTTTTATCCTTGATGTCATATACTAATAAAAAAAGATTTCATAAATGAAAGTAATACTTACAACAAACATTAAAAAATTAGGCAAGGTTGGAGACTTGATAAGTGTAAAAAATGGTTTTGCTAGAAATTTCTTGTTTCCACAAAAGAAAGCATTGAGAAATACAAAAAATAACAAAGAATATTTTGATAAAATACGTGATGAAATAGATAAAAAAGAAGCCAAAAAAAAAGATAATGCATTAGTATTACTAAATAATTTAAAAGATCTTAAAATTGAATTTATTAAAGAAGCTGATGAAAATAACCAATTATATGGGGCTGTTTCAAAAAAAGAAATTCAACAATTTTTGGAAGAAAGGGATATTGGACTTTTATCAGATGATATTAAAATTTTACAAACAATAAAATCATTAGGTGAACACCTCATAGAAGTCAGTCCTTATGAGGGATTGATAGAAAAAATTAAAGTTTTTGTAAAAAAAGCGTAATTTTTTTATGCACGTAATTATTTTTTATTAACTACTTTTTTATTAAGACGATATTGTTAATAAAATAATTTTTCTTTAATAGAAAGTTGAATTAATGTCTCAAAATAATTTAAAAAAAATAAAAAAAGAAAACAATGTTGATGCAGTTAGTCAATTTACAAATTTCGATGCAGAAATTGCCGTAATTGGCTGTCTTTTATGGGATAATAGAACATACGAGAAAATCTCTGATTTTCTTATTGAGGATTATTTCACAGATTTAAATAATAGAAAAATTTATCAAGTTATTAAACGTCTTCTTGACCAAAATATTTTAGTAACGCCAATAACGCTAAAAAATTATTTAGAAGAAAATGATCAAGAAAATTTTGATAATTATAAATATTTAATTCAAATAAAAGATTCAACTCCTTCAATACAAAACACTTATCAATATGCTAAATTATTGTATGATTTACATATTAAAAGATCTCTTTTAGGAATTGGCAATGGAATAATACAAAATACAATTTCCAACAAAGATGATTTAAGTGGAGTAGATTTAATTGAGAGTGCAGAAAATGATTTATATAATCTTTCTCAGATAGGAAGTGCGGATAGAAAGTATTCACTATTCAACGATGCTTTAAAAAGTGCTATAAACATAATTGATAAATCTTTTAAAAGAGAGGGTAAAATTGCAGGCATTCCAACAGGCCTTAAAGATTTAGATAAAAAACTTGGAGGACTTCATAATTCTGATTTAATTATTATTGCTGGTAGACCTTCAATGGGAAAAACTGCCTTAGGAACAAATATAGCATTCAATGCAGCTAAAACATTTAAAGAATCTCAAGATGAATTTGGAAATAAGATTACAATTAATGGTGGTAAAATAGGATTTTTTTCTCTTGAAATGTCTACTGAACAACTAGCAACAAGAATCCTTGCTGAACAATCTAGAATTAGTAGTGATAAAATGAGAAAAGCAGAACTTTCAAAAGATGATTTTAAAAAAATTGCAAAAGTAAGTTCTGAACTAGAGAATATACATTTTTTTATAGATGATAATCCTATACTTACTATTCCTTCTTTAAGGTCTAGGGCTAGAAGATTAAAAAGATTATATGATATAGATTTAATTATAATTGATTACCTGCAATTAATGTCTGGTTCTTCAAACAATAGAAATGACGGAAGAGTTCAAGAAATTTCAGAAATTACTAGAGGTTTAAAAGCAATAGCTAAAGAATTAGATATCCCTATAGTTGCATTATCACAATTATCAAGACAAGTGGAACAGAGAGAAGATAAAAGGCCTCAGCTTGCTGATTTAAGAGAAAGTGGAACCATTGAACAGGATTCTGATGTAGTAATGTTTATTTTCAGAGAGAGTTACTATCTTGAAAGAATGGAACCAATAAAAAAAGCTGATGAAACTGATGAAAAATATAATGAAAGACATCACAGATGGAGAGAACTTTGTGAAAGTAGTTATAATACTGCAGAAATTATAATAGCAAAGCAACGTCATGGGCCAATAGGAACGATAAAAACTCATTTCGACTCAAATTTTACAAAATTCAGTGACTTATCAAGCAGAGATTATGATAATGTTAATGGATGATATATTCGAGTGCAATACTTGAAATAAATAAAAAAAATATTATTCATAACTATAAAGTCCTCTCAAGAATTGCAAACAACAGTATTTCTGGAGCAACAATTAAAGCAAACGCCTATGGTTTAGGAGATTTAAAAATCTTCAATATTTTGTATAATATTGGCTGCAAACATTTTTTTGTAGCTACAATTGAAGAAGCATTAAATTTAAGAAAAAAATATAATAAAAGCAATGTATACATTTTAAATGGCATTGATGAAAGTCAGATAAAACTTACACAACAAAAGAATCTAATACCAATCATAAACTCATTAGATCAGTTAAAGATCCTAAATAGAAAGTTTAAGAATTCAAAACACAAAATAAAAATTGGAATTCACATAGATTCTGGAATCAACAGACTCGGTATTAAGACAAATAATCTCAAAAATAAAAATATCGATAATTTAGACATTTATTTACTTTTAAGTCATTTAGCTTCCTCGGATGAAAAAAATAATAAATATAATAATTTTCAAAATAAAAATTTTTTTAATACTTTTAAACATTTTAAATCTGCTAAATACAAAAGTTTAGTAAATTCAATGGGTATTATGCTCGGTGAAAAATTTCATTATGATATTATAAGACCCGGCATTTCACTTTATGGCGGCCATTACAATACGGAATTAAAAAAAATAATTAAACCCGTGATCAAATTAAAAGCACGGGTATTGCAAATAAAAAAATTAGAAAAAAATGAATATATTGGATATAATCAAACTTATAAAACTCTAAAATCAACCATTATCGCAATATTGGGCATTGGTTATGCTGACGGTATTTCAAGAAAATTAAGTAATAAAGGTAAAGTATTTTATAAGAATAAAAAATTTAATATAATTGGAAGAGTGTCAATGGATAGTACAACTATAGACATAACTAAATATAAAACAATTATTAAAAAAGGTATTTATATGGAATTAATTAATCACGAATATGATATAGAAAAAATGGCAAAAGAATGTGGAACTATAAGCAATGAAATATTAACTTCAATTTCAAACAGAGTTAAAAGAAATTATATTTAGAACAATGAAGTCACTCCCTGCGTTATCAAAAAAAAAAATTTTTACGTTCACAGCTTTTATTATCTTGCTGTTTTTTGCTTTCCATTCACAAAATTTTAGACTCGATGCATCATCGGATACATTAATTCTTCAAAATGATAAGAATTTTAAGTATTTTAACTATTATAATAATATATTTCCTACAAAAAATTTTCTAGTTTTAGCTGTAAAATCAGAAAAGAAAATTGATAGTGACTATATTGACCAAATTAAAATTATAAAAAATAAACTTGAAAAAATCGACGGTATCGACTCTATATTCTCAATAACAGATGCCCCTTTATTACTTCTGACTAATTTAAAATTATCTGATTTAGGAAATAAAGAAATACAAACATTAGATAATAGTCAAATTGACATAAATGAAGCTCTTAACGAGCTTTCAAGAAATCCAATATTTAAAGATCAAATCATTAATACTGAAAAAACAGTATCTTCATTGATAATATATCTAAAGAAAGATGATAATTTTTTTAAAATAAAAAAACAAAAAGAACGCTATTCTAAATTAAACACTCAAGAAGATATTACAATTTATAATAATTTAAAAAAAAAATATCATCAATTGAAAATAAAAAATACCAAAAAAAGAAACAATCTAATTCGTAAAATTAGAGAAACTTTAATTAATGAAAATATTTCATATAAATATTTTTTAGGTGGAATCGATATGATAGCTGATGACACCTTAAGTTTTATAAAAAATGATATTATTATTTTTAGTATTTCGGTATCAATTTTTATATTTATTGTTCTATTCCTAATTTTTAGAAGTATTAAGTGGGTATTAATTCCAATAATATCGACTGCCTATTCAATAATATGTATGACTGGCCTAATGGGTTTTCTCAATTGGGAAGTTACCGCTATTTCTTCAAATTTCATTTCCTTGATGCTCATTTTATCGATTTCAATGAGCATTCATATTATAAATAATTACAGATTACACTTTGATCAAAAAAACTCTGCTATAACATTGAACAAAACTTTAAAAAAAATGTTTTGGCCATGTTTTTATACAGCTTTAACAACAATTGTAGCTTTTGGATCTCTAATATTTTCCGATATTAAACCGGTAATCGATTTTGGAAAAATTATGATTCTAGGTTTAGTTGTTATATTCTTTACATCTTTTACAATTCTCCCTCTTTTGATTTCTATTTTTCCTAAAATAGATATGAAAAAAAATTTTCAATTTTCTATTTTACCACTTTTTTTTAATATATCTGTAAATCACAACATAAAAATATATGTTGTAAATTTAATTATATTTTCATTTAGTATTATAGGTATTAGTAAATTGAATGTTGAAAATAGTTTTATTAATTATTTTAAACAGGATACGGAAATCTATAAAGGTATGAAATTAATAGATCAAGAATTAGGAGGAACTACTCCCCTTGATATAATTATTAAATTCAATGAAGATAATAATTCCCTATTGAATGAGAGTATTTCAAACAATGATGACATTGAATTAGAAATTGAAGAAGATCTAGATTTAAGTAGTGATTTACTGATTGATAATTCTTCCTCATCAACTTGGTTCACTGAGGATAAAATATTTACAATTAAATCTATACATAAATATCTTGATGAACAAAAGGAAATTGGAAAAGTCCAATCAATTTTTTCTCTCATAGATATGGCTGAACAAATAAATAAAAAACCTTTAAGCTTATTTGAGTTATCTGTATTGTATAATGAAATACCTGAAAATTATAAAAAAGAGCTAATTTCTCCCTACCTATCTGTTGATGACAATATGACAAAAATTAACGCAAGAATAAAAGATTCTGAAGATATAAAAAGAGAAGGACTTATTAATAATATTCAAAATCATGTTAATAAGGAATACGAATCGATAGAAGAAGTTCACGTTAATGGATTAATTGTATTATATAACGATATGTTACAATCTTTATTTAGTTCTCAAATCAAATCTTTTGGAATAGTTCTAATAGCAATTTTTGCTATGTTTTTAATTTTATTCAGATCGGTTAAATTAAGCATTATTGGGATTATTCCTAATATATTTGCTTCTTCATTCATACTTGGTTTTATTGGCCTTCTTGGCATACCTCTTGATATTATGACTATTACAATAGCAGCAATCACAATAGGAATAGCCGTAGATAATACGATACATTATTTATATAAAGCTCGTAATAACATTTATGATAAGAAAATGAAAATTGATGAATCTCTTGAAAACTCACATAGAACAGTTGGTCAAGCTGTGCTAACGACATCATTAACAATAGCTTTTGGTTTTTCTGTTTTGTGTTTGTCAAACTTTGTTCCAACAATTTTATTTGGTTTATTTACAGCTATAGCAATGTTAATAGCGATGTTAGGGGTATTAATTACATTGCCCGCAGGTTTAATAAAAATTAAATTGTGAACATAATAAATTTTATTTTTCCTTTGGATTATGTTTTATTAATTATAGCTATACTTTTTATAATATTTAGCGCTTGGAAAGGTTTGATACAATCAATTTTAGGACTTCTGACTTGGATTGGTTCAATCATTGTTACTCTATATTCTTACAATGCATTTTCAAATTTTATAGATACTCAATTATTAAAAATAAAATTATTTCAGAATTATGAAATGATGAGTAATATTATTAGTATAATAATATCAATACCTGTTATCTTTTTAATTTCACTGTTTATTTTAAAAAAAATTAGGAAATTTTTAAGTTCTGATTTAGACAAACAAATTTTTGGAATAATAATCGATAAAGTATTCGGTGTTTTATACGGGTTAATTTTTACTTATTTCATTTATTCCACAATTTTGTTTACATTCAATAAGTTTAATTTTGAAGATTTAAATCAATGGTTCATTGATAACTCTCAAATTCTAAATATAATTAATAACATAAATGAACAATATGTTTACGAATTATTGCCAGTTACAGAAAATGAAGGACAATGAATTAAACGTAAGGATTGTTTGCTGTTGTAAAAACTATTCTTGTTTTTTGATTAATTATTTTAAAATTTTTATTAAAATTATTAGTTAAATATCTTCTGTATTCGTTTCTTATTTTATTAGCAAAATTACAATAAATTTTAATCGTCATTGGATTTTCATTGATTTTAACAGCGTATTTAAAATTAACTTTTTTACTTTCTATTAATGGATGTGATTTTTGTATAATTACTTTTCTTAACCATTTATTGATATTACTTGTACTAATATAGTTTTTTTTATTAATTATATTCTCTAATAAATAATTAAGAATTTTATTTACGTGACGTTTTGAAAAGGCTGAAGAAAAAAAAACTTTAATATTTCTGATTTCATGTAAAGTATTATCAATTTCTTGAAGAGTTTCTTTTATGAAATTTTCTTTTTTCTTTATTAGATCAAATTTATTGAAGATAATAATAATATTTCTAGCTTTATTACTAACAATATTAATTATTCGTTTATCTTGACGATTTAGCCCCTCTAAAGAATCTATTATAATCATAGCAGCCTCAACTTCAGCAATTTTTTGAAGTGATTTATTAATAGAATAAAAATTGATACTATTATTTAATATTTTTGATTTTTTAGATATTCCAGCGGTATCAATTACTTTAATTATACAACCTCTATAAGTAAAATACTCTTTTACAAAATCAGATGTAGTGCCTGGAATTGAACCTGTTACAAATCTATTAAAACCAAGAAAAGAATTTAGTAAGGTGCTTTTTCCTGTATTTGGTTTTCCAAAAATAGCTATTGAAAAATCTTGAACAATTAATTTTTTTTGGGTTTTAGAAATTTCTCTACTTTTGAGATAATTGTTTAATAAATCAAAACCAAAATTATGTGAACATGATAAAAAAAAATAATTTTTGATTCCATATTTATAAAAATCATTGTTTGGTATTTGTTTAAAATTATCAAATTTATTGATAAGAAGTATTATTTCTTTATCGAATTTTCTTAATTCATCAATAAATTTTTT
>JAGFWP010000038.1 GCA_017639935.1 Pelagibacteraceae bacterium | reverse complement strand
AGAAAATAATGATTACATAGTGAATTGATATCTCTTCCGATATTTGAAAGTTTACTTGATATATTATTTTTTTTATGTTTTTCTCCTATATCAATAAAAGAACAAATAGTATCTCTTGGATCTCTAATAGAAACTACAATATCAGATTTTGCAAACCATTTCGCAAGAATAGAAATATGAAAAGTCAATTCAGGATTCTTATAAACTGGTCTATTGGTTCCACTATCAATTGAATCTCTTAAGATAAATTCATCTATACTTTTTTTGTATAATCTTCATATTCTTGTTCGTTTTTAAAATAATCTCCTAATTTACTTGGGAACTGATCACTTAATGTTTGAAATGTATTCAACTGATAAGTAATCCACACACACTCACCTTTCATATTTCCTAAATCCTTTGATGAACAAAGTATTCTTTGCAGAATTGTTGTTCCGGTTCTCATACAACCACAAATGAACAACGGTTTTATTTGATTAGAATTCATTATTTAATATTTAATACAAATTATTAAATTGGCGGTCCCCCTGGGACTCGAACCCAGAATTACGGTTCCGAAGACCGTCGTGATGATCCATTTCACCAAGAGACCTAATTATTGAATACTTCTATAATTTAATTAGACTCATGTGAATATATGTTTTATTTTTTATAAACTATTCAATAAATGACTTTTTTTTTATCAAAATTTCTCTGGTATTTATTCAACCCCTTTAATTGTATTTTATTTTTTTTCATTTTGAGTGTAATTCTTAATTTTTTTAAATATCTAAAGCTCTCAAAGATTATACTTTATTTTACTTTGTTTCTTTTTTTTATTACAGGAACTTTGCCCACCGGCTCTTATCTGTTATATTTGTTGGAAAAAAATTATCATAATAAGGTAAATCTCCCAGAAAATGTTGATGGTATTTTAATTCTTTCTGGCGCAACAAATCCTTTTTTAACTGAAGAATATGATCAAATTTCTTTAAATGGCTCGGTAGAAAGACTTACAGAATCAATCCAGCTTATTTATAAATATCCAAAGGCTGAAGTTTTTTTTGCTGGCGGCACAGGATCTATAGAATATCCAGATTTAAATCATTCTGATGTAGCAAAAAAATTTTATAAAAGCCTAGGTGTAAACATTCAAAATATTTATTTTGATAACAAATCAAGAAATACATATGAAAATATTGTTTTTGCAAAAAAAGAGTTTGATCCAAATGAAGATGAGAAATGGGTTTTAGTTACATCAGCTTTTCATCTTAAAAGAGCTATAAACATAGGAGAAAAACTAGGATGGAAATTTATTCCTTATGCAACAGATTATAAACTGCCGAAAAAATTTAGATGGAGATTATCAATTAATTTTTTTGCTAATTTGGCAAGTTTTCAGCATTCAAGCCATGAATGGGTTGGAATTATCTTTTACTATTTAATGGGAAGAAGTTCCAAAATATTTTAAATGATTAATTTGGTTTTTCTTCTTTTTTTGCTTAATCCTTATATAACACGAATTATTTATGTCGGCTGCGCTAACTGATTTGAACAATAAAATTATTAAATGCAATTTATGTGAGAGATTGGTTGAATTTAGAAATAAAATTTCTAAAGAAAAAAGAAAACAATACATAGATGAAATATATTGGGGCAAACCAATTACTGGTTATGGGGATTCTAAGGCACAAGTATTGATGATAGGACTGGCGCCAGCAGCACATGGCGGAAACAGAACAGGCAGAGTATTTACAGGCGATAAATCTGCTGATTTTTTATTTAAATGTTTGTATCAAGCAAAATTAACAAATCAACCAACCTCAAATTATCGAAATGATGGTTTGAAATTATACAATCTTTATCTGACAGTGGCTTTGAAATGTGTTCCGCCGGGCGATAAGCCAACACCGTTAGAATTAAAGACTTGTTTTAGATTTTTTAAAAGTGAAATTAATTTTTTGTCTAAAGTTGATATAATCGTTGCATTAGGCAAAATAGCTTTTGACGCTTGTTTAAATTTTTACAAAGAAAATTATACTATAAAAAATAATGATTTTATATTTTCTCATGGAGCAAAGTACAAACTTCCTGATAAAAAAATTCTTATAGGCAGTTATCATCCCAGTCCTCGAAATGTTAATACAGGCCGCATTGATGTAAAAAAAATGGTCAAGTTGTTAAAAGAGGTAAAAAGATTGCTAAATAATAAATAAATATATGAAAGCCTTTTTTTCATTTGATCCTAAATTGTTGTTATATGGTTTTGTCATAATTTTTTTTGCAAGCTATGGACAAACTTTTTTTATATCAATTTTTAATGCCGAAATAAGAAATTTTTATCAACTTTCAGATGGTGAATTTGGTCTAGTTTATGCTTTAAGCACGCTTACTAGTTCTTTTATGTTAGTTTGGTTTGTAAAATTAATTGATCGAATTGATCTTAGAATTTATTCATTAATAATTTCTTGCGGATTGGCACTTGCTTGTTTCGGTATGTTTTTATTAATAAAACAAATATTTTTTCTTTTTTTAATTATTTTCACTCTTCGTTTTTTTGGTCAGGGAGCAATGGGACATGCAGGCGAAACTTCTTTAGCAAGATATTTTGATAAAGATAGAGGAAAGGCAATATCTGTCGGTACATTCGGAGGAATGTTTGGAGTTATGATTTTGCCTATATTGGCTGTTTATATAATGAATAGTTTCGATTGGTATGCTGTATGGTTGATAGCTAGTTTTAGTATATTAATCGTCTTTATTCCTATTCTTATATTTTCTTTGCATAAGCAAAATATACGACACAATAATTTTATAAATACAATTAAACATAATCCAGATCAAAAAAATTGGAAAATCAGAGAAATAATTTTAGATAAAAAATTTTATATCTATTTACCGATTTCCATAGCTACACCCTTTGTTGGCACTGGTTTGCAATTTCATCAAATATTTATTATTAATCAAAAAGGATGGACATTAGATATGTTAGGACAAGGATTTGTTTCTTTTGGTATGTTCTCGATTATAGGACTTATCATAGGAGGCCCTATAATTGATAAATTTGATACAAAAAAAACCGTTATCTATTCTCTTCTTCCTTTGTTTATAACAATAATAGTTCTAATTTTTTTTGATAACTACATATCAATATTTATTTATATGTCTCTACTTGGTTTCACCATAGGTATTGGTGCGCCATTTATCGGAGCGCTATGGGCAGAATTATATGGGCTAGAAAATCTTGGAAGTATTAAGGGTTTACTCCATGCTAGTATGGTTTTTGCAAGCGCATTATCGCCTGTAATATTCGGTTTAATTATTGATATTGGCTTTGGCATACTAACTATAAGCATAATTAGTTTATTAATAATAGCAATATCCACTTTTTTGCCCCTGAAGTATGAAAAGCAAAGCGAAAGTTAGTAAGAATATTAATGAAGATATTAAATTATTGTGACAAATAAACTACCATACTCTTTTACTGTATTACTAATTTTTTTTATTTTTTTTTATTTCGGCGTAGGTTTTTACTTAGCAAATGATATTTTACGAATTGATCATTCGTGCGGAGCTCATGAAGGATCCCTACCTAACACGTGGTCAACACAAGTTGATTATCAAGATTATTCCGCATCGGCTTCAAGCCAACTTAGAAAAAATTTTGATTCTTCAAAATATCATTTAGATGACTGGAAAGAAGTACGTTTTTCTTCAAGAGATAAAGATATTAAGATCAGCGGATGGTTATTTTATTATTTTCAAAATAAGCCAATAGTAATTGTTGTTCATGGTATTTTCCCGAATGGCAAATGTAAACCAGAGTCAAATTTAGTATCAAGCTTGTTAATTAAAAATGGCATTAACGCTTTGACCATTGATCTGCGCAATTATGGGCAAAGCACATTGGTAAGTAATTACGAGAATTTGGGTTTATCAGAATACGAGGATGTATTGGGTGCATTTGATTTTTTACAAAAAATTGGCTTTAACAAAAATCAAATAGGACTTCACGGTATTTCCTTAGGAGCAACGTCAGTTATTTTTGCGGCTGAAAAAGAACCAAGTATTAGAGCTGTTTGGGCCGAAAGTTCACTTGCTGAATTTAAAATGATTTTACAAGATGAAATTAGTCGATATGGTATGCCCCATGATTTTGGACCAGCAGTTAGTTTTGCAGGGAAAATTTTAACTGGCATTGATCCAACGAAACTATCTCCTGCTTATTCTTTAACAAATCATCAACATTATTATTTTACGCACGGAGATAAGGACCAGAGAATTTTGCCTCGTCATTTTTATTTTATAAAAAATTATGCATCTAATAACAATATTAGTTCAGATTTTTGGCTTGTTAAAGACACCAACCATGTTGATGCAATGCTGAAATATCCTGATGAATATGGATCAAGAATGAAAAAATTTTATGAAAAATATTTAAGCAATTAAAAAAGCCGGACTGATCCTAACTAGTTTGCACCTTGGCAGACACTTCTCCAGTTCGGACAAAACTCATATGAATCATCCGGCGGGAATGATTTTAAATATTTCTTGGCGTTCCTCCGAAGCTAAGAAAACGAGATTTGTACAGTCCGACTTTACTCAAATTACTGCTAAAGCAATGAAAATTCAACAAATTTTAACATCAACTTGAAATATGTTTATTTCTGATAAACTACAAATTAATCAAAATAGCCGATAATGACTTGCTAATTTAATACTAATAATCAGTCTATCCACAGGTTTATGCACATTTTGTAAAATAAGTCAGTTAATCTATTGGTATGAATTTTATATGCAATCCTTCAATAAAAATTACCCAAATATTATGTTATTGCATTATTAAAGCACAATATGACTGAAAATCGCCCCTTATCCCCACACCTAAGCATTCATAGAAAAATTCCTACAGCGGTTTTCTCAATATTTCATAGATTTACAGGTTTTGCTTTAAGCATTGGATCAATTTTCATTGTTTTGTGGATTGCAATTCTTGCCTTAGGTCCAAACTATTTTTTTATATATAAAACAATCTCGTCTTTTTTTATTTTTAAAATTATTTTATTTATTTGGACAATCGGGGTTTTTTTTCATTTGTTTAACGGTGTCCGCTATCTTTTTTGGTCTTTTGGCATTGGTATGAAGTTAAAGACTGTCCACAATTCAAGTTATTTAGTTATATTGTTGACTTTTTTAACTACAATTATTGTTTGGATAGCAGTCTAGAGAATGAATAGTTACCTTTCAAAGTGGATAAGACAACGCAGCACCTCTGTTGTGTTAATCCCATTAACTTTTTGGTTTGTTTATCACTGCATAATATTTAGTAAGTTAAATTACCCTGATTTAGTTCTTTTTTTCAGTTCTTATTTGAACAGTTCATTATTTTTATTGATGATGATTTCAATGTTAGTACACGCAAGATTAGGATGTGAAACAATAATTACAGATTATGTTTCTAAAAAAAAATTAAAAAAAATTTTTATTTTAATAATTAATATAATTTTTTATTTAGCCATTTTTATTTCACTGATTTCAATAGTTATGATTATTAATTAAAACAAATGAAAAAATCTTATAACATTATTGATCATCACTACGATGTGATCGTTATTGGCGCAGGAGGTTCGGGACTTCGAGCGACTTTAGGAGTCGCCGAGGCAGGTTTGAAAGCAGCTTGCATTACCAAAGTTTTTCCAACAAGAAGTCATACCGTGGCTGCTCAAGGAGGAATTGGCGCTGCTCTAGGCAATATGGGAGAAGATAACTGGCGCTGGCATATGTTTGATACTGTTAAAGGATCAGATTGGTTGGGTGATCAAGATGCAATAGAATATTTATGCTCTAACGCCCCAGAAGCAGTAGTTGAATTAGAGGATTATGGAATGCCATTCAGCAGAACTGATGATGGTAAAATTTATCAAAGACCGTTTGGAGGCCATTTAACAAAAAATGGAGAAGGATCACCTGCAATGCGAGCTTGTGCAGCCGCGGATAGGACTGGACACGCACTTCTTCACACACTTTATCAGCAATCTCTAAAAAACAATGTTGAATTTTTTATTGAATATTTTGTTCTTGATTTGTTAATGGATACAAATGATGTATGCTGCGGCGTTGTTGCATGGTGTCTTGAAGATGGAAGCATTCATCGTTTTTTATCTCATCAAACTATTTTAGCAACAGGCGGATACGGCAGGGCTTATTTTTCTTCAACAAGTGCCCATATTTGTACAGGTGATGGTAGTGCCATGGTGCTTCGACAAGATTTGCCACTGTCAGATATGGAGTTTATTCAATTTCACCCAACAGGAGTTTATGGAGCCGGAATGTTAATTACAGAAGGCGCAAGAGGTGAAGGAGGATATCTTACAAACAGCAAAGGCGAACGTTTTATGGAAAGATATGCTCCAAATGCAAAAGATTTGGCTTCACGTGATGTAGTGAGCAGAGCTATTACAATTGAAGTTAATGAAAAACGTGGTTGTGGCAATAAGGCGGATCACGCATTGCTGCATCTTGAACACATTGAAAAAAACATTCTTCAAAAAAGATTGCCTGGCATTGCGGAAACAGCTAAAATTTTTGCTGGTGTAGATGTAACAAAAGAGCCGATACCAGTTATTCCAACTGTTCATTATAATATGGGAGGTATTCCAACAAATTATCGAACAGAGGTTCTATGCCCTACGAAAGAAAATCCTGAAAATGTTTGTGAAGGTTTAATGGCGGTAGGTGAAGGGGCTTGTGTATCAGTTCACGGAGCTAATAGACTTGGCACTAATTCATTAATTGATTTAGTTGTTTTTGGAAAAGCGGCCAGTATGACAGCAAAAGAAAAAGTAAAACCAAACTCATCTAAAATTGACTTGAAAAAAAACATAACAGAAGAAATTATGGATCGCTTTGATAATATACGTCATAATCCAGGAAGATTTACAACGGGGGAACTTCGTTTATCAATGCAGCAAATTATGCAACAAAATTGCTCTGTTTTTAGAACGCAAGAACTTCTCTTTAAAGGAATAAATAAACTTAATGAAGTAGAGTCATCAATGAACGATTTAGAGGTTAGAGACAAATCATTAATTTTTAACACAGATTTGACGGAAGCATTGGAATTAAATAACCTAATGGCGCAATCTAAAGTAACTCTTCATTCAGCGTTAAATCGCAAAGAAAGCAGAGGGGCGCATGCGCGAGAAGATTTTCCTGAGCGTGATGATGAAAAATGGCTGACTCACTCACTAGTGTGGTTGAGTAAAGACGGAAATATCCGCTTCGGGGATCGGCCAGTTCATATGAATACGCTTACCAATCACGTTCAGACTATTCCACCAAAGAAAAGAGTGTATTAGATTTAATGGTTAAATTTACATTACCACAAAATTCAAAAGTTATTAAAGGTCGTGCATATAAAAATAAAACGTCTTTAGGGGATAAAAAAATTCTAAAAATTTATCGCTGGGATCCTGAAAAAAAAGATAATCCACGCCTGGATACGTTTGAGATTGACCAAAAAAAATGCGGTCCTATGGTGTTGGATGCACTAATGAAAATTAAAGATGAAATTGACACCACGCTTACATTCAGGAGATCATGTCGAGAAGGTGTTTGCGGTTCATGTGCTATGAATATTGATGGCGTAAATACCTTGGCATGCCTTAAACCAATGAGTGATGTTAAGAATGAAATTAAAATTTATCCCTTACCCCATATGAGGATTATTAAAGACTTGGTCCCTGATCTTAATCAAGCATATAAGCAACTTGAATCCATTAAACCTTGGATAGAAAGAAACGAAAAAGATCAAAATGCATCTAAATCAAAAAAAATATCGGAAAAAAATCAATATCCAAAAGATAGGTTAAAACTGGATGGCAAATGGGAATGCGTACTATGTTTTTGCTGCACCACTTCATGTCCAAGTTACTGGTGGAATGGCGATAAATATCTTGGTCCCGCAGTGCTGCTGCAAGCTTCACGATGGATAAACGATTCACGAGATGGAAGAACAAAACAGCGTCTTAAGGAAATCAATGACTCAATGAAATTGTTCAGGTGTCATTCAATTATGAATTGTACATACTCGTGTCCAAAAGGATTGAATCCAGCAAAAGAGATTGCTGAAATTAAGAAGTCTATTGTTAGGCAAAAATAATTCTTATATAGAACACTTATGAGAAAAAAAATCGCTCTTGTTGGAGCGGGTAATATTGGCGGGACCCTTGCACATTTAATTGCTCTAAAAGAATTAGGCGATGTTGCTCTAATAGATGTGGCAGACGGAATTCCGCAAGGAAAAGCCTTGGATTTAGCGCAATCATCTTCGATTGAAACATTTAACGTGAAAATTCAAGGATCCACAAATTACAAGATAATGAAAAATGCTGACGTTGTCATAGTAACAGCAGGTTTTGCGCGTCGTCCAGGAATGACACGGGATGATTTAGTTGGGAAAAATTCATCAATTATTAAACAAGTTGGACGAGAAATTAAAAGAAATTGTTCTAAATCGTTTGTAATTTGTATTACCAACCCCTTAGACGCAATGGTTAGCGTTTTACAAAAATCCGCCGGTTTGCATAAAAATATGTGCGTAGGTATGGCGGGAGTTCTGGATAGCGCTCGACTGAAATATTTTTTAGCTGAAGAGTTTGGCGTTTCAATTCAAGATGTTAATGCATTTGTCTTAGGCGGCCATGGTGATACAATGGTACCCCTTATTCGTTATTCCACTGTATCAGGAATCCCTATTCCAGAATTAATCAGACTAAAATGGTCAACTCAGAAAAGAATAAACGCCATCATTCAAAGAACACGTGACGGCGGCGGTGAAATTGGAAGATTAATGAAAACCTCATCCGCATTTTACGCGCCCGCCTCTTCAGCAATAGCTATGGCTGAATCATATTTAAAAGATAAAAAACGCGTTCTTCCCTGCGCCGCTTATCTTAATGGTGAATACGGTGTAAAAGGATTATACGTGGGTGTTCCAGTGATTATTGGCGGTAAAGGCGTAGAAAAAATAGTTGAATTCAAACTTACCTCTCTAGAAAAAAAACAATTTAACAAGTCAGTAACCGCGGTTCGCAGTCTTACCAGTT
The DNA here is from genome assembly GCA_017639935.1 of Pelagibacteraceae bacterium. Taxonomy (GTDB): domain Bacteria; phylum Pseudomonadota; class Alphaproteobacteria; order HIMB59; genus JAGFWP01. The sequence continues at coordinate 43,192 of JAGFWP010000038.1, read as the reverse complement.
TGGCTTCTAAATTGATTAATAAAAAATAGTCTAGTAATGAATTTACATGAGTATCAAGCAAAGAAACTCCTACAACAATTTGGCCTTCCCTTATTAAAAGGCAAGGCTTATGTTAATAATCTGAAAACAATTGAAAAAGATCTCAGCGATCTTTCAGGCCCTCCGTGGATAGTTAAGTCGCAAATACACGCGGGAGGAAGAGGCGCTGGATATTTCCAGAAACCTTTTAATGACAAAGGCGGTGTTCAGGTAATTCAAGATAAGGCACAAGTGCCTGTTATAGCAAACTCAATGCTAGGAAATATTCTTGTCACCAAACAAACAGGTGCTGATGGAAAAAAGGTTAATCGATTGTTTATTGAAGAAGAATGCAAAATTGAAAAAGAATTTTATTTAAGTCTTCTCATCGATCGAACTAATTCTCAGTTAATGTTGATGATTTCAGCAGCAGGGGGGATGAATATTGAGGATGTTGCGGAAAAAAACCCTGAAAAAATATTTACAACCCACTTTCCAGATTTAACAAAAATTAATTTGCCAAAAAACTTGGAAAAGCAGTTGGAAATCAATTCATCACAATTTGAAGAACTTTCATCAATTTCAAAAAAACTTGTAAAAGCATTTAAATCCTTAGATGCCTCCACCATTGAAATCAATCCATTGGTTTTAAATAGTCAAGGCAATTTTGTGTTATTGGATGCAAAAGTGATATTGGATGACAATGCATTATTCCGCCATCCCGAATTGGGGAATTTAAAAGATATATCTGAGGAGAATCCACTTGAATATGAGGCATCTCAAAATGATATGAGTTATGTAAAACTGGACGGCTCTATTGGATGTATGGTTAATGGCGCTGGTTTGGCAATGGCCACAATGGACATTATAAAACAATTTGAAGAAGAGCCAGCTAATTTTTTGGATTTGGGTGGCACAGCAAATAAAGAAAGAGCGATAAAAGGATTTAAGATTATCCAGTCAGATACGAATGTACGATCTGTTCTAATAAATATTTTTGGAGGAATAATTCGCTGTGATATGATCGCAAGCGGTATTGTTGAAGCAATTAAAGAATTGAATTTTACATTGCCAATAGTAGTGCGCTTTCAAGGAACCAATGCAGCACAAGGAAGAGATATTATTAATCAATCATCCTCTGACGTAATTTCAATTGATGATTTAACAGAAGCTGCAAAAAAAGCGGTCGAGTTGGCGCAATAGCGATGTCCATTATTATAGATAAAAACACAAAAGTCATATGCCAAGGTTTTACAGGAGGACAGGGAACATTTCATTCTCAGCAGGCAATTGAATATGGAACCAAAATGGTCGGAGGCGTTACACCGGGCAAAGGCGGTAATACTCATTTAAACCTTCCTGTATTTAATACAGTGCAAGAAGCTATTGAAACAACCCACGCTGACGCAAGTGTTATTTATGTACCAGCAAAATTTGCAACTAAAGCAGTTCACGAAGCCCTTGATGCAAATGTAAAAATTATCACCTGCATTACAGAGGGAATACCAGTGTTAGATATGATAGAAATAAAAAAAAGAGTTATTGCACAAAAAACTTTTTTTATTGGCCCTAATTGTCCAGGCATAGTTACTCCTGAAGAATGCAAAATAGGGATTATGCCAGGTTTTATTCATCAAAAAGGCAAAATAGGAATTGTCAGTAGGTCAGGAACCTTAACATATGAGGCAATATGGCAAACATCACAAATTGGACTAGGCCAAACAACAAGCATTGGAATTGGCGGAGATCCAATTCAAGGAATGAACTTCATTGATTGTTTGGATTTATTTTTAAAAGATGAAGAAACAAAAGGCATTTTAATGATTGGCGAGATTGGCGGGACGGCTGAAGAAGCGGCTGCTGAATTTGTTAAATCTTCATCTATTAAAAAACCTATTTCTGCATTTATTGCCGGACTTTCTGCGCCAAAAGGCAAGAGAATGGGGCATGCGGGAGCAATTATATCAGGCAACAAAGGGACGGCTCAATCAAAAATAGACGCCTTAAGAAAAGCTGAAGTTCACATTGCCCCCTCTCCTGCAAAACTGGGTGAAACTATGTTGAAAGCAATGCAAAGTTCAGATAGCTGAAATGTAACTCTATGAATGTTATTAAAGGGGTGTATAGACAAATTTACAATGAAAGACAGCTTTCTTAACAGCGCAAACGCGCCCTATGTTGCCGAGCTATTTTTCAAGTATCGTCAAGATCCCAATTCAGTTGATAAGAGTTGGGGAAGTTTTTTTAATTCCTTAAACGAAGATGATATCTCAGTTCTTGGAGATTTTGGTGGGCCGGAATGGAAAAAAAGACCATCAAATATAATTGATGACATTTCATATAATAAAACTACCAAGGCTGTTTCAAACATCGATGATGATTCATTTAAAGCATCAACACTGGATTCCATAAGGGCACTTCGTTTAATCAGAGCATATCGTATCAATGGACATTTTATTGCCAATCTTGATCCCTTAAATATTGCAAAGAAAGATTATCATTATGAGTTGGATTATAAATCATATGGATTAACTGATAATGATTTGGATAAGGAAATTTTTATAGATGGCAGTCTTGGATTAGATAGAGCAACCTTAAAAGAAATTATTAAAATTCTTAAGGAAACATACTCATCTTCAATAGGTGTGGAGTTTTTACACATGGAATCGCCTGAACAAAAGACGTGGGTGCAAGAGAGGATCGAAGAAGTACGCAACAAAACGATTTTTACCAAAGAAGGAAAAAAAGCCATCTTCAAACGCTTATTAGAATCTGAATTGTTTGAACAGTATTTAAACAAAAAGTTTCTTGGAACTAAACGTTATGGAATTGAAGGCGGGGAATCCATGCTTCCCGGAATTGAGCAAATAGTAAAACAGTCTTGCCTTGCGGACATAGAAGATATTTGTATTGGTACCGCTCACAGGGGCAGATTAACACTTCTCTCTACAGTTTTAGGCATGCCCTACAAGGGAATTTTATCAAAATTCCACGGAAATCAAAATGATCCCAACGAGGTGCTTGGATCGGGAGATGTGAAATATCATTTAGGTGTATCAAGCGATAGAGAGTTTGAAGGCAAAAAAATTCATTTATCCCTAACCCCTAATCCATCACATCTAGAAGCAGTGAATCCTGTAGTGATAGGAAGAGTTAGGGCAAAACAAACACAACTTAAGGATAAAAAAAATGAAAAAGTTGTAGGTCTTTTAATTCATGGAGACGCAGCATTGGCAGGACAAGGAGTTGTTGCAGAAACATTTGCTATGTCCCAACTCGTAGGATTTCGTACCGGAGGAACTATTCATTTTGTTATTAATAATCAAATCGGATTCACAACAACACCTCAATTCGGACGATCAGCACCTTATTGCACAGAAATCGCAAAAATGGTTCAGGCTCCAATTTTTCATGTAAACGGAGATAATCCAGAAGCCGTTGTCCATGTTTGCCGGCTGGCCGCAGAGTTTCGAAATATATTTAAAGTCGATGTTGTCGTAGACATGTTTTGTTATCGTCGTTCTGGTCATAATGAAGCTGATGAACCAATGTTTACACAACCTCTCATGTATAAAGCAATAAAACAACATCCAACAACATTAAAAATTTATGAAAAAAAATTAATTAAAGATAAAATTTTAAGCGCTGATGAAGCAAGTAAAATGCAAAAAGATTTTAAACAATTTTTGAACAATGAATTTGAATCTGCTAAATCCTACAAACCAAACAAAGCTGACTGGCTTGATGAAAATTGGGAAGGTTTATCAATCGCATCTTTTGATATTAGGAAGGGAAAAACATCTGTTCAAAAGGATAAATTGCTAAACATAGCTGATCTTATTCATAAAATTCCTGAAGATTTTAATGCGCATAAAAGAGTTAAAAAAATCTTAAATGACAGGTGTAATTCTATCAAAGATGGTCAAGCCATTGATTGGTCGACAGCTGAGTCATTGGCATTTGCAACATTATTAGATGAAGGATACAATGTGAGGCTTTCAGGTCAAGACTCGGGTCGGGGAACCTTTAGTCAGCGACACGCTGTTTTATATGATCAGATTAACGAGAAACGGTTTGTTCCCTTGCGTCATTTTAATAAACAACAAGGCCGTTTTGAAATTGTAGACAGTTTTTTATCTGAATTTGGTGTTTTAGGTTTTGAATATGGGTATTCGCAAGTAGACCCAAACACTCTTGTCATTTGGGAATCACAATTCGGTGATTTTGCCAATAATGCACAAACAATCATAGATCAGTTTATTACTACTGGAGAGAGAAAATGGCTTCGCATGTCAGGTCTTACAATGTTTCTTCCCCATGGTAATGAAGGTCAAGGCCCGGAGCATACAAGTTCTCGAATAGAGAGATTTTTACAGATGTGTGCTGAAGACAATATGCAAGTTGCCAATTGCACAAGTCCCGCAAATTATTTTCATATTCTCCGAAGACAACTGCATCGTGATTTTCGCAAACCTCTCATTCTTTTAACTCCAAAATCAACATTGCGTCATAAAAATAATGTTTCACCTATTGAGGATTTTCTTAATGACTCATCTTTTCATCGCATACTCAGAGATGAAATAACAAAAAAAGAGGAGGAAAAGATAAGCCGAATTCTTCTTTGTTCAGGAAAACTGTATTTTGAACTTCAGGAGCATATTCAGCAACTGCAGAAACAAAATGTTTTTATTCTTCGACTGGAGCAGATATACCCTTTTCCATACGATGTTTTTTCTAAGGAATTAAAACGATTTGTCGACTGTGAAATTTTTTGGTGCCAGGAAGAGCCAAAAAATATGGGAGCTTATGGTTTTGTCAAAAGACGCATAGAAAGCGTGATGAAGGACATAAACATGAAACAGAAAAAATTACTTTATGTGGGAAGAAGAGCGGCAGCTTCTCCCGCAACTGGTGTTTATGAGCGCCATTTAGCCAATCAAAAAAATATTTTGCGATTGGCCGTGGAGGCGAATAAAAAAGAAATTGAAGATATGTGGGAAGGCGTTTCACTAGTTAAATATAAACTCCCAATTGAATAACCCTCTTAAAGTGATAAATAAGATTTAATCAAAATGTCTGTTGAATTAAAAGTTCCAACATTGGGGGAATCCATCACGGAGGCCACTGTATCAAAATGGCTAAAAAAGGTTGGTGAATCTTTTGAGGAAGATGAACCTTTAGTTGAAATCGAAACTGATAAAATAACCGTAGAAGTTTCAGCTCCGAGCGCTGGTGTTTTATCAGAAATAAAGGCACAAGAGGGTAAGGATATAAGTATTGGCGGTGTGCTTGGTCTCATAGATGATTCTAACAGGGCGAAACCCTCTGGTAAAACAAAGGCATCTGAGCCAGAAATTATTGCAGAAGATCCGAAGGAGAAAAAGAAAGAAAAGTCAAAAAATAATTTAGAAAGCAACTTAACACTTTCTCCTTCTGTAAAAAAAATACTTGAAGAAAATAATTTAGTTGCAGATCAGATTACACCATCACGCGATGATGGAAGGTTGACAAAAGCTGATGTTATGGAGCATATGCAAAATCAATCCGATAATAATAAAGAGTCAAAAGAAGAACAAGAAGAAATTGTTCCAATGTCTAAAATTAGACGCACCATTGCAACCAGATTGAAAGAAGCGCAGAACACCGCTGCTATTCTGACAACATTTAATGAAGTTGATATGTCAGAGATCATTGAAGTTAGAGAATCAAAAAAAGAAGATTTTATGAAGCGCTATGGAGTTAAATTGGGATTCATGTCTTTTTTTATAAAAGCAAGCGTTATGGCTCTTCAAGAATATTCAGCGGTAAATGCAGAAATTCGTGATGACACCATTGTTTATAAAAATCATTTTGATATCGGCATTGCCGTGGGAACCGAAAAAGGTCTTGTTGTTCCTGTTTTGAAGAACGCTGATCAAATGACTTTTGACGAAATAGAAAGACAGATTGTTGAATTAAGCTCTAAAGCCAAAAAGGGAACTCTGACAATTGATGATTTGTCAGGCGGAACATTTACCATTTCCAATGGCGGCGTATACGGATCGTTATTGAGCACCCCTATAATTAACCCCCCTCAATCCGGGATCTTGGGGATGCACAACATTGTAAAAAGAGCGATTGTGCTGGGGGACGAAATTGTTATTCGTCCCATGATGTATTTAGCCTTCAGTTATGATCACCGCATTGTTGACGGTAAAGAGAGTGTTGGTTTTTTAATTAAAATAAAAGAATTTTTAGAAAATCCCTCTAAAACAATACTTGGTATTTAATGGCCGATTATGATTTAATCATCATTGGCGCTGGTCCAGGAGGCTATGTTGCCGCAATTCGTGCCGCTCAACTTGGCATGAAGGTGGCGTGTGTTGAAAAAGAGGCAACTTTGGGAGGCACGTGCTTGAATGTTGGATGCATCCCCTCCAAGGCGTTGTTATATTCCTCTGAGAAGTATGCTGAACTTTTGCATCAGACGGAGGACCATGGCATTAAAATTGGAAAAGTTGAATTGGATCTTGCAAAATTAATGCAACGAAAGGAAAAAATAGTAAAACAATTAACCGCCGGCATTGGGTTTTTATTCAAAAAAAACAAAATTACGCACATAAATGGAACCGCTTCTTTTGTTGATGAACAAAATATCAAAGTTAAATCTTCTAAAGAATCAAAACTGTCGGCAAAAAATTTTATTATTGCTACCGGCTCCTCTTCGATTGCCATACCAAGCATACCTATTGATGAAAAAAGTACTGTAACATCAACAGGCGCCCTATCCTTATCTTCGGTGCCCAAAACAATGTTGGTAATAGGAGGAGGATATATCGGTTTGGAGATGGGATCGGTATGGTCAAGACTTGGAACAAAAGTGACTGTTGTAGAAGCACTAGATCAAATTGTGCCAACTATGGACGCTGAAATCGCAGCACAATTTATGAAATCATTACAAAAACAAGGATTAGAATTTAAATTGTCTCACAAGGTTATAACAACCAAGCCTGGAACAAGCGATGTTGAAGTAACAATGGAATTAACAAAAGACAAAAAACAAATAAAAGAAAAATATAATATTGTTTTAATGTCAGTTGGAAGAAAGCCCAACACACAAGGATTAAATCTTGAAAAAATTGGCATTAAACTAAATGAACAAAAAGCCATTGAAGTTGATCATCGATTTAAAACAAATGTTGACGGCATTTACGCAATTGGCGATGTTGTGCCAGGACCTATGTTAGCGCATAAGGCGGAGGAGGAAGGAATAGCATGCGTAGAGATCATTAATGGACAGAAAACACATATGAATTATGATACCATGCCTGCGATTGTATATACCAATCCTGAAGTGGCCTCTGTCGGCAAAACAGAAGAACAGCTTAAAGAATCCAAAACAGAATATAAAGTGGGAAAGTTTCCTTTTATGGCGAATGGTCGTGCCCTTACCACATCTGCTACGGAAGGGTTTGTTAAAATATTGGTTGATAAAAAAACAGATTCGATTTTAGGCGCTCATATAATTGGTCATGATGCAGGACAATTAATTGCTGAAATAGTCACCGCAATGGAATTTGGTGGAAGTGCAGAAGACATTGCTAGAATTTGTCATGCACATCCGACAACAAGTGAAGCTGTAAAAGAATCTGCTCTAAATGCTGATGGAAGAGCAATTCATATCTAAGTTTGACTGTTTAATTTAAATCTACGAGTTTTATTTGAATAACTTGAATCAGATATTCAACTAAATCAACTTTCTGATCTTTAGTAAATTTATTTATATCCTTAGATCCCATTGCCACTATGAATCTGTCCGAACCATAGACTATCTTAAGCAAAAGGTATGATTTGATAAGTTTTGATTTATTCGGGAAGAATAAAGGTATTCCTTTGGGACTTTGATTCAAATTAGTCTGAGGTTTATCTCGAAAATAACTTGAAGCGATTCTATTGTCAATTTGACTAAGCCCAGTATGTTTCAAAGTACTGTTTGTAAAAAAACAGTTTACGATATCGCATGCAAGCAGAGGACCAAGATCACTAACTATGACATCAATTAACTTTGTCAGGGATTTTGTATTTAAGACCTTTAAAGAAGTTTTTAATATTCTTTTTTGAGACGCTATATGACTGCTGCCAGCCTTTAAGATTTTAGACATTTGTTTTTTGATTTGGTCGTAATCATTTTTTATTTTTTTTGACCGGTAAGCGTTTAAATCAATAATTTTGCCAGATCCCTTGATTTGACTTGGAAAATTCAACACATCTAATAATTCAGGATAATCTAGAAAAAGATTTTTGTTTTTTTTTAAATATTGAATGACAAGCTCTTCAGCAGAGTCTTTGTCATTTTTTTTTGACATCTTTATTTGGAGAGAATGGATTGACCGGTTTTTGCCCAGTCATCAAGAAAGGCTTTTAATCCCTTGTCAGTCAATTCATGGTTATAGAGTTCATATATGACTTTCGGCGGCACTGTCGCAACGTGAGCGCCTATGAGCGCGGCATCAATGACATGTTGTGTTGTTCGTATTGAGGCCGCAAGAACTTCGGTTTCGAAACCGTAATTTTCATATATGATGACGATATCTTCAATCAAGCTTATGCCTTTCTCGCCAATGTCATCCAAACGACCGACAAAAGGGGAAATAAAGGAAGCCCCGGCTTTAGCGGCTAAGAGAGCTTGAGCGGCTGAAAAACATAATGTCACATTAACCATAATTTGTTGTTCACGAAGTTTTTTACAAGTTTTTAAACCTTCAACAGTTAAGGGAACTTTAACAGCAACGTTTTTAGCTAGTGAAGCAAGATATTTACCTTCCTCCATCATTGTTGGATGGTCAGTTGCTGCTACTTCGGCGCTAACCGGGCCACTTACAATCGAACAAATTGATTTAATCGTATCAGATAAATCTTTACCCTGTTTTGCAATTAATGACGGATTTGTTGTTACTCCATCCACAAATCCAGTAGGAATGAGATCTTCGATTTGTTTAATGTCAGCAGTATCCACAAAAAACTTCATAGATTTCTGTATAACATAAAAGTAATATTTAAAAAGTTAAGATTATATATTTATTTTGATTTACAAATAACTAAAAATGTATTGCGATGTATTAGTCACCAGACCTTTTGATCACACCTTTACATATAAAATTAGAAATGATCAGAATGTCAAAATCGGAAGCGTTGTAAGTGTTTCTTTTGGTAAAAAAAAAGATCAGATAGGAATTATTTACGGGTTATGTGGTAATAAGATCAAGAAAAATAATTCATACACGATAAAAGAAATTGATCATGTTTATGAAGGCGTATTTTTAAATAAAAAAATTATTAAATTCATAGATTGGATTGCTTATTATACGCTTGCTTCCAAAGGATTGGTTCTAAAACTTTTTCTTGTTAATAAAAACATAGTTAGTTTTCAAACAAAGGGTCAAGAAGAATCAATATTTGATCCCAGGCCTGTTACACTTAATGCAAAACAGCAGAACGCTCTTAACGTTATAGAAAAATCACTGTTTAAAAAAATATCTCCCATTGTCCTTGAAGGTGTAACAGGATCAGGAAAGACGGAAGTATATTTTGAAGCAATCGAAAAAGTTCTTAAAGAAAAAAAACAAGCTTTAATCATGCTTCCTGAAATTTCTTTAACTCCCCAGCTAGAGTCAAGATTCAAAGAGCGTTTTGGTTTTGCACCAGATATTTGGCACTCGAAAGTTGCTGAGAAAAAAAGAAAAAATACATGGCATCGTTGTTATCAAGGCCAACCAATCATTGTTGTTGGAGCACGTTCAAGTTTGTTTTTGCCCTTTAAACATTTGGGTCTTATCGTTGTGGATGAAGAGCATGACCTATCCTTTAAACAAGAAGATAACATTCGTTATCAGGCAAGAGATTTAGCCATTGTTAGATCACAAATTGAAAAATTTCTTGTTATCCTATCCTCAGCTACCCCTTCACTTGAGACACAAAACAACATTCAAAGAAATAAATTTAAACATGTTTATTTGCCGAGTCAATTTTCAGGCTTGGACCCTCCTGAAATAGAACTTATAAATTTACAAAATGAAAAACTGGCAAAAAACAAATGGATTTCTTTAAAAATTTTTAAACAGATCAATATTTGTGTTGAAAAAGGTGAGCAAGTTCTTTTATTTTTAAACAGGCGAGGATATTCACCACTAAGCTTATGTGCAGAATGCGGTTACAGATATCAATGTGATCATTGCTCATCTTGGCTGGTAATGCATAGAAATAAAAAAAGACTGCTTTGCCATCATTGCGGAACAATTTATCCTGTTGATCCAGTTTGTCCCAAATGTAGAAAGGAAAATTCTCTTAAATTAATAGGGCCAGGCGTTGAAAGGTTGGCGGAAGAAATAAAAGATTTTTTTCCAAAATATAATATCGGCATAATGTCTAGTGATAATGCCAACACGCCAAAAAAAATAAAAAAAATTGTAGATGATTTCAGCTCTAATAATATTAACATATTAGTAGCTACACAAATTATGGCTAAGGGATATCATTTCCCCAACTTATCTTTGGTAGGAATCATTGACGCAGATGCTGGTCTTATGGGGGGAGACATTAAAGCCATAGAAAGAACATACAATCTTTTGCAACAAGTTAGCGGTAGGGCTGGACGATCAAAACAAACTGGAAAAGTTCTCATTCAGACTTATTTTCCAAATCAACCCGTCATACAATCAATTAAAAACAGGGATAGAAAAAAATTTGTTGAACAATCTTTGTTGGAAAGAGAGCAGTTTAATATGCCACCTTTCAGTTTTTTAACAGCAATTATTATCTCAGGTTCTTCAAAAGCAAGAGCCGAGTCGTATGCGATCAATTTGGCAAAAGGCCATATCTCAGATGACAAAATGAGTATTTTAGGACCAGTTGAAGCGCCCTTGTTTTTACTTCGAGGACAATATCGGTTCAGACTTTTATTAAAAGCTAAGAGCAGAAGCAAACTTAACAATTTTACTAGAAATCTATTAAAAAATTGCCCGGCTCCTCCTAACTTGCGCCTTATAATTGATGTGGATCCCTACACCTTTATTTAATTTACCCACAGCTGAAATTAAATGAGTAAATTAACTTCACCCACTATATAAACTCAGAGTTTACCTTGATTTTATGATGTGTTAATAGCCTATTTCAAATCCTACTTTGGAGTAAATTTAAGTGACATCTCTACTATCTTCTGGCGACCTAATATCCGACAGATACGCTTCAGCTTTATATGATCTAGCGGCTGAGAAAAAAATTGTGTATCTCGTTTTAGAAGATTTAGTGTTTCTTCAAAAATGCATTCAAGAGAATAAGGATTTAAAGCTTCTAGCTAAAAGTCCGCTGATTACTTCCAGTGATAAGTTAAATATTTTTGAAAAAATTCTATCTAAAAGAAAAGCTGATAATATTACCAATATTTTTTTAAAAGTTATTTCAAGAAACAAACGATTTGCAAAACTATCTTCAATTATTTCCCAATTTATGAACATTAATTCTCTGAAGAGAGGTGATGTTTTGGCAGATGTAACATCAGCAGATGAATTGTCGCATAACCAAAAAAATGAGATTAGAGACCAACTTAAACAAACACTTGGGGAAAAACTATCTTTGAATTTTAATGTAGATAGAAAAATCATTGGAGGACTTATAGTTAAAGTAGGATCTAAAATGATAGATTCATCACTGGCGACAAAAATTAATAAACTTAAGATTGCAATGAGGGAGGCATAATGGAAATTAAAGCAGCGGAAATATCTTCTGTCATTAAGGATCAAATATCAAATTTTGAAACAAAAGCAGATGTTGCTGAAGTCGGAACCGTTCTAAGTGTCGGAGATGGCATCGCGCGTGTTTATGGGTTAGATCAAGTTCAAGCAGGAGAGATGGTGGAATTTCCAGGCGGCATTAAAGGTATGGCCCTTAACCTTGAAATGGACAATGTAGGCGTCAGTATATTTGGTGACGATACAGGAATTAAAGAAGGTGATACAGTTAAACGTACAGGAGAAATCGTTGATGTGCCTGTAGGAAAAGAGTTGTTGGGCAGAGTTGTTGACGGGTTAGGCAATCCAATTGATGGAAAAGGTTCCGTTAATTCAAGTGAGAAAAGAAGAATTGAAATAAAAGCACCTGGCATTATACCTCGTCAAGGTGTTAAAGAGCCAATGCAGACAGGCATCAAAGCACTTGATGCGCTTGTTCCCATTGGTCGAGGACAACGTGAATTAATTATAGGTGATCGTCAAACAGGAAAAACAGCAGTTGCAGTTGATACAATTCTTAACCAAAAAGATGTTAATCAGACACAAAATGAAAAAGAAAAACTTTATTGCATTTATGTTGCCATTGGTCAAAAAAGATCAACTGTCGCGCAAATAGTAAAAACGTTTGAAGACAACGGCGCGCTTGAATATACGATAGTCGTATGCGCAACTGCTTCAGAGCCAGCGCCATTACAATTTTTATCTGCCTACACAGGCTGCACCATGGGTGAATATTTTAGAGATAATGGGATGCACGCACTTATTATTTATGATGATTTATCTAAACAGGCTGTTGCATATCGTCAAATGTCCCTTTTGCTAAGACGTCCTCCCGGACGTGAAGCATATCCAGGCGATGTGTTTTATATTCATAGTCGTTTACTTGAAAGAGCTGCTAAAATGAGTGATGAACATGGAGGAGGAAGCTTAACCGCACTTCCTATTATTGAAACTCAAGCAGGAGATTTATCAGCATATATCCCAACAAATGTTATTTCTATTACTGATGGACAAATTTTCTTGGAAACCAGTTTATTTTTTGCCGGCATACGACCAGCTATTAATGTTGGATTATCAGTCAGCCGTGTTGGATCAGCTGCGCAAACGAAGGCAATGAAAAAGATTGCTGGGTCAGTCAAATTGGAACTTGCCCAATACCGAGAAATGGCTGCATTTGCTCAGTTTGCATCTGATCTAGATGCTTCTACCAGACAGTTACTTGATAGGGGGGCAAGGTTGACAGAACTTTTAAAGCAAGGACAATATTCGCCGCTGACTGTGCCAGAACAAGTTGTATCAATTTATAGTGGTGTAAATGGTTATCTTGATGGCATTGAAATTACTGAAGTCGGGAGTTTTGAAAGTGAAGCAATAGCTGAAATCAAATCAAAACACTCCGATCTTTTGGAATCAATTAACAAAGATAAAGATTTATCTGAAGATAATGCAAAAAAATTAAAATCTTTTTATGATGATTTTATAGTTAGGTTTTCAAAAAAATAATATGCCAAGCTTAAAAGATCTTAAAACAAAAATTACCTCTGTTAGTTCTACAAAAAAAATTACTTCAGCGATGAAAATGGTGGCGGCAAGTAAATTACGCCGTTCTCAAGAAAAGGCTGAATCTGCAAGACCTTACTCATCACGTTTAGAAGAAATGTTATTATCTCTCGCATCATCACGGATTGCTGGGGAAGGCGTGATCAGACTATTAACAGGAACTGGAAAACAAGAACGTTATCTGGTTATTCCGGTGACAGCCGACAGGGGATTGTGCGGAGGTTTTAATAGCAACATTAATCGTGAAACAACGAAATATATAAGATCATTAGAAAACGAAGGTAAAAACACATCTCTTCTTACTATCGGAAAAAAAAGTAGAGATTTTTTTAATAGAATAATGAAGGATAAAATTATTGAAAGCTTCATTGATCTTGGGTCAACAGGCGCGGGTTACGATACTGCAATGCAAATATCAAATAATATTCAAAGCCTCTATTTTGATGATCAGTTTGATGTGTGTGTTCTTATTTTCAATAAATTTAAATCAGCAATTGTACAAGAAGTGACCCAACAACAACTTATTCCCTTGGATGTTGCGAATAAAAGAACAGAAGATGATGAGGATGTCAAAGAAGAGAGAAAAGATAATTCAATTTACACCTATGAGCCAGACGAAGCATCCATACTGCAAGATTTGCTGCCAAAGAATATTTCTATTCAAATTTTTAAGATATTATTAGAAAGTAATGCTGGAGAGCAAGGGGCCAGAATGGTGGCTATGGATAATGCAACAAGAAATGCAGGAGAAATGATTGATGGCCTGACACTAAGATACAATCGAACTCGCCAAGCATTTATCACAAAAGAATTAATTGAAATAATTTCAGGAGCTGAATCAGTTTAAGAGGGGGAAATATGACTAACAATTTATCTGGAAAAATATCACAAGTATTAGGAGCGGTCGTTGATATTGAATTTGATGGTGAATTACCATCAATTCTAAATGCATTGGAAGTTGACAATAAAGGAAACAGGTTAATACTTGAAGTTGCACAACATCTTGGTGAAAATACTGTGAGAACTATTGCTATGGACACAACCGATGGTTTAGTTCGAGGTCAAACAGCAACAGATACAGGATCCCCCATTTCTATGCCTGTCGGACCTGAAACTCTTGGTCGTATTATGAATGTTGTGGGTGAGCCTGTTGATGAAAGAGGCAAAATTGAAACTTCAAAAAGATATCCCATTCATCGTCCAGCGCCAAAATTTGTTGATCAATCAACCGAGACTGAAGTGTTAGTGACTGGCATCAAAGTTGTTGATTTGCTGGCCCCATATGCTCGTGGAGGAAAAATTGGTCTTTTTGGCGGGGCGGGCGTTGGTAAGACAGTTTTGATTATGGAACTGATTAATAATATTGCCAAAGCCCACGGCGGGTATTCCGTGTTTGCCGGAGTGGGAGAGAGAACCCGTGAAGGAAATGACTTATACCATGAAATGATTGAATCGGGCATTATTGACTTAAAGGGAAATAAATCTAAAGTCGCTCTTGTCTATGGTCAAATGAACGAACCTCCAGGCGCCAGAGCAAGAGTTGGATTGTCGGGATTAACGCAAGCTGAATATTTTCGCGATGAAGAAGGACAAGATGTTTTGTTTTTTATTGATAATATTTTTCGATTCACGCAAGCCGGATCAGAAGTGTCTGCATTGTTAGGGCGCATTCCATCAGCAGTTGGATATCAACCAACACTGGCAACCGATATGGGGGCGTTGCAAGAACGCATTACTACGACAAATAAGGGATCCATTACATCAGTGCAGGCAATTTATGTTCCTGCCGATGACTTGACGGATCCAGCGCCAGCAACTTCTTTTTCTCACTTAGATGCAACCACTGTGTTGAACAGGGCTATTTCAGAAAAAGGAATTTATCCCGCCGTAGATCCGCTTGACTCCAATTCTCGAATTTTAGATCCGCAAGTTGTGGGTGATAATCATTATCGCGTTGCCCGTGAAGTGCAAAGAGTTCTTCAAACTTATAAAAGTCTTCAAGATATCATTGCCATTCTTGGAATGGATGAATTATCCGAAGATGATAAATTAACAGTTTCTCGTGCTAGAAAGATAGAAAAATTCTTATCCCAGCCATTTTTTGTAGCCGAAGTTTTTACCGGTTCTTCAGGAAAATACGTTGAGCTTGAAGATACCATAAAAAGTTTTGATGGATTGGTTAAGGGGGAATACGATCATATGCCTGAATCCGCCTTCTATATGGTCGGCGGCATAGAGGAAGCGGTTGAAAAAGCTAAGAAGCTGGAGGCAGAAGCCGCATAGATGGAAAGCACAATTTCTTTTGATCTAGTCTCTCCCGAACAACTTGTCTTTAATGATAAGGTTGGTATGATCATTGTTCCAGGAAAAGAGGGCGATATCGGCGTGTTACCCGGCCACAGCAAGCTTTTATCCTCGCTTCGACCAGGACGCGTGATGGTGTACGGGGAGGACAAACATCTTCTTCAATCATTTTTTGTATCCGGCGGATTTGTTGAGATTAATCCAGAAAAATGCATCGTTTTAGCGGAGGAAGTTTTTGAAATGAGCTCCTTGGATAAAAACAAGATAGAAAAACAAGTTCAAGAATTAGAAAATGAAACGAGCAATGAATTAAAGCAACAATATCTTATTGCAAAATTAAAGATTGAGGCTTTGGAATCAACGCATTACGAAAAAATATAAACATCCTTCTTAATATTACCTTAATTCCATCACGAACGTGCCTGATTTGCTCTTTACGAATTTATAATGTGTTACAGGGACGGAATTTTTTTTTCATAATTAATATCATTAATACAATCACCTCCCCGTCCCTGTACGCTAATTGAAAATGAAAGATTTAACCTTGCGTTTCCTTTTTTTTATAATGATTATCACAGCAATAATCTTAGGCGGATCAATTTTATTTTAACAGATATTTAAATTCTTCTAATATTTTTGAATAAACATCTCTTTTAAACGGAACAATACTGTCAACAATTGAGTTCATTCTTGACCATTTCCATTCACTAAATTCAGGACTGTCCGTTCCCACATTTATATCACTATCCTTACCTAAAAAATCAAACGCAAACCATTTTTGTGTTTGGCCAATATATTGATGACCCCACGGCAGAGTTTTCAGTGTTTCAGGCGGTATGTCATAATTAATCCATTGATTTGAAATCTTTATGAGTTCAGCTTTATTCGTGCCTATTTCCTCCAACATTTCCCGCCACACAGCCTCTTTGGGATTTTCATCATCATCAATCCCCCCCTGCGGCATTTGCCAGTAACCACTTGGATGATCTAGTCGTCGTCCAACTAAAATTTCTTTGTTGGCGTTAAGAATCATCATTCCCACGCATTTCCTGTACTTATCAGTCATAAATTACTGGGAAAAAAATTCTTGATAAATGTTAAGACCTTTTATCAGATCAACGGCATGCGCTAATTGAAAATCCATCGCAAGACGCTCTTCTTGAGGAGAAATTTCCTCCGTATTTTCATTACTTTCATCCTTTTCATTATCCAAGGATCCTTTTAAATCGGATTCTGAATACCTTTTATATTCAGTCGATTCAAAACTGCCCTGTTCCACAATAATATCAGGATCAATGCCCTTTCCTTGAATGGATTCGCCCGAAGGGGTGTAGTATCTTGCTGTTGTTAAACGAATACCAGCCATCTTGTCATTTGATTT
Source organism: Pelagibacteraceae bacterium (assembly GCA_017639935.1). Taxonomy (GTDB): domain Bacteria; phylum Pseudomonadota; class Alphaproteobacteria; order HIMB59; genus JAGFWP01. Next base: position 26,164 of record JAGFWP010000038.1, on the reverse strand, counting down.
TTTAAAAGGAATAATTGTTTGAACAGAACCTTTCCCAAATGATTTAGTCCCAATTATAATTGCTCTTTTATGATCTTGCAGGGCGCCAGCAACAATTTCTGAAGCAGAAGCTGAACCACCATTAATAATTACAATAAGCGGTTTTGCATCAATGAGATCGCCAGATTTAGCCTGGTATCTTTGCATGTCAATTTTTTTTCGACCGCGCGTTGAAACAATTTCTCCTCTTTCCAGAAAAATATCAGTAACTTTAACAGCTTGTTTTAGCAATCCCCCAGGATTTGATCTAAGGTCGAGAATGTATCCAATTTCTTTGTTGTCGAGTTCTTCCTTAATTTTTTTTATGGATTTGATTAATCCTGATTCAGTTTGTTCTGTAAAAGACGTAATGCGCAAATACCCGACATCGTTAAAAATATCACTCTTAACTGATTGGATTTTTATAATATCACGAATGATTTTGATTTCAAATGGATCAACACCTTCTCGTGAAACGGTGATAGTGATTGGGGAGCCTTTTTTGCCTCTCATTAAGTCTACCGCCTCATTAAGTGATAAACCAAATACAGGAATTTCATCTATCTGAATAATATAGTCACCGGCTTTCACGCCCGCTTCATATGCGGGCGTATCTTCAATAGGAGAAATAACTTTTACAAAACCATCTTCCATTGTTATTTCAATACCTAAACCACCAAACTTTCCTTTGGTATCTGTTTGCATTTCTTGCCAAACTTCTTCATTCATATAACCCGAATGCGGATCAAGGCCTGTTAGCATTCCGTCAATTGCTTTTTCAATCAGTTCTTCATCGCTGACTTCTTCTACGTATCCTGTCCGAACACGATCAAATACTTGGCCAAATAAATCAAGATATTCATATGTTTCCTTATTTTTAGAAGCAGCATGGCTGGTGAGAGTAAACGCACAAGTTATTAATATGAGGAAATTTAAGAAAATTTTTTTCATTAATGTTTTTTTTAATATCTATATATCTAAGCTAATCTATTTTCTACTGAATCAAAGCTCATATTCCATAATTTTTCAAGATTGTATAATTTTCTAATTTCAGATCTAAATAAATGAATAACAACCGATCCTGCATCAACTATAACCCAATCGCATTTTGGGCGGCCTTCAGGATTGGAACATGCAATACCAATCTGTTTTAGTTTTTTAATAAGTTCCTCAGCAATGGCGTTTGTATGCCTGGTTGATCTGCATGTAGCAATTATAAAATAATCAGCAATAGAGGTCTTATGATGAATATCAACTGTATTGATTTTTTCAGCCTTTAAATCATCTAGAATGTTGTTGACAACATCAACCAATTTATTTTTATTATTAATTTTTGCCTCTTAACAATAATCGTTGTTGTCTAATTTCTGTTGATGAAATTTTTATTTCTCTATTGTCAACCCATGCCCAAGAGGGAAGTTTAATAAAATTATTTTTATTGATTTGATGAGAATTTATTCGATAGTTAGCAAATGTTCTGCAGGCTATACTTTTCAAGGCCTGATTATTATACCCATGCCTTTTAAAAACTACAATAGAAACTTCTTTAAGAATTTGCCGCCATTTTTGCCATTTGTGGAAACTAATTAAATTATCCGCACCCATTATCCAAAAGAATTTAATATTAGTATAATGATTTAGCAAATAGGCCAATGTTTGATAAGTATATTTGGAATTAATTTTATTTTCTATTTCTTTTATTAAAATTGGCTTGTCTTTTGATATTTCTTTGCAATTTTTTATTCTTTCTTGATATGTTGCCGGTTCAGAAATTTTCAGTGGATTTTGTGGAGTTACTAGCCACCAAATTTCATTAATTTGAAGTAATTTTTTTGCTTCTATAGAAATGTATATGTGACCTTTATGGGGTGGATCAAAAGACCCCCCAAGTAAACCAATACGTTTCAACTAAGGCCTCACTTGACCATTGCCTTTAACAACATACTTAAAACTTGTTAAATGTTCTGAACCAACAGGTCCGCGGACATGCAATTTATCAGTTGAAATTCCTATCTCCGCACCAAATCCAAATTCTCCCCCATCAGCAAATTGCGTTGAAGCATTTTGTAAAATGATAGCACTATTAATATTTTTATAAAACTTCTCAAATGTTTTGGAATTTTCGGTAATAATAGATTCGGTGTGATCTGAGGAATAATTATTTATATGATCAATTGCTCCACTTACACCATCAACAATTTTTACTGAAATAACCTTATCTAAATATTCAGTTCCCCAATCTTCCTCTGATGCTTTATTAAATTTGCTGTCCAAAGATTGTATAAAAGAATCTCCTCTTATCTCACATTCTGCCTCTACAAGATTAGTTAATAATGCCATAGAATTTTTTGATATAGCTTTGTCAATAAGTAAAGTTTCAGCCGCACCGCAAATTCCGGGGCGACGCATTTTAGAATTAAAAATAACTTCTTTTGCAATAGAAATATCCGCATCTTTATCAACATATACATGACAGATTCCATCAAGATGTTTTATGACCGGTATTGAACTTTTTTCTTTAATGTTTTGAATCAATCCTTTTCCGCCCCTAGGAATAATGACATCAATATATGAGTCTAATTTAATCATTTCATCCACAGCAGCCCTGTTTGCTGTTGGCACCATTTGTACACTATTTGCTGGTAATCCAGCTTTATCAAATGATTTATTTATTATTTCATTTAATTTTTGTGATGAGTGAAAACAATCTTTTCCACCTCTCAGTATAACAGAATTCCCCGCCTTTATAGCGATGGCAGACGCATCAACAGTTACATTTGGCCTTGATTCATAAATAATGCCAATAACTCCAAGAGGGACTGAAATTTTTTGGATATGCAAACCATTGGGTCTATTCCACTCAGAAAGCACAATTCCTGTTGGATCTTTTAAATTAATTATTTCATCCAGACAACTAACCATACCATTAATTCTATCTTTATTAAGAGTAATACGATCAATCATTGAAGGAGATGACTTCATTTCATAAGAATTTTCAATATCTTTATTATTAATTTGAATTATTTCTGAAGAAAAATTTTTTAAATCTTCTTTAAGATTATTAAGAGCGTTGTTTTTTTTCTCACTATGGATATTGGCTAGTTCAGCAGCAGCTTTTTTTGCATTAATTCCTAATTGTTTGATAGTTTCAACTGAGTTCATAAGTTTATTTTTACTAAATCATCTTTGTGAATTAATTCATCTCTGCCATCATATCCTAGAATATGTTTAATATCTTTACTATTTTTTCCCATAATTTTTATTGCATCATAGGAGTCATAAGCAGTTACACCAATACCAATTTTTTTATTTTTTATGTTGGTTACACTAATTACATCTCCTCGGTTGAATTTTCCTTTTATTTTTATTACACCAGCAGGCAGAAGACTTTTATTTTGAAAAACAGCTTTTGTTGCGCCATTATCTATAATTATTGTTCCAGATGGATGCAGATGATTTAATAACCACTGCTTTCGAGAGGAACTAGGAGACTTTGAGGCATGAAACCACGTTGAATTTTTATTATTAATTTTACTCAGTGTATTAATTTTATGTCCATTAGCAATAACTGTTGAGCATCCGGAGTCCATGCAAATTTTAGCAGCCCAAATTTTAGTAGCCATACCACCTGATCCCAGTTTAGAATGTTTTGAACCTGCCATTTTTTCTATTGATTCATTAATTTCATTAATATCAATTATTTTTTCAGCATTTTTGTTTTTTATTGGGCTTTCAGTATATAATCCATCAACATCACTTAACATAATTAGTAAATCAGCATCTATCATCTGTGCTACCCTAGCAGCCAATCTATCATTGTCGCCGTAGCGAATTTCTTCAGTAGCTACCGTGTCGTTTTCATTAATAATGGGGATGACTTTATTTTTATGGAGTGATGATATTGTTTTTCTTACATTAAGATATCTTCTTCTTATTTCACTATCATCAAGTGTTAATAATAATTGTGCACTGTTGATTTTATTTTTTCTTAGTGCCTGTTGCCAGCAATTAGCAAGTTCAATTTGCCCTATTGCAGCAGCAGCCTGCTTATCTTCTAAGCGACTTATTACTTTATGATTTGAGATAGTTTTTTTACCCAAAGCAATAGCACCAGAAGAAACAACAACAATATTTTTGTTTTCATTAGCTAACAGCTCAATCTCTTTACAAAGAGAATTAAGCCACTTGATTTTAACTTTACCTGTTTTTTCATCTATGATGGAAGATGAACCTATTTTAATTACAATTTTTTTAAATTTATTTATCATTATTATTCAAGCACTGCTCAAAGAGAGCCGTTACTAAATCTTCAATACCATCATTTGAAATATTTGAGAAAATATATGGTCTTTTTCCTATTTTTTTTTCTATTATTTGAGATAGTTTTTTATTATCTTCAGGAATTAAGTCAGATTTACTAAAAGCAATTAATTCTTTTTTTTCAACAAGATCTTTTCCATATTTTGTTATTTCATTGCGAATAATATTATAATTATCAATAAAATTTTTTTCCGAACAATCAATGATGTGAAGAAGAACCTTGCATCTTTCAATATGTGCTAAAAATTGATCACCTAACCCTTTTCCTTCGTGAGCGCCTTCAATTAGACCAGGTATATCTGCTATGACAATTTCCTGGTCAAATTTTTTTATAACCCCGAGAACAGGATGTATTGTTGTAAAGGGATAATCAGCTATTTTAGGTTGAGCCCCAGATATTTTAGAAAGCAACGTAGATTTCCCTGCATTTGGTTTTCCAATGATGCCCACATCAGCAAATAATTTTAGTGAGAGCCATAAACATTTTTCTTCTAATTCTTCACCATTAGTAAATTTACGTGGTGCTTGATTTGTGGATGATTTAAAATGACTGTTTCCTAATCCTCCCTTTCCTCCATATGCCAGAATTGTTTTTTGATCTTTTGTTATTAGGTCTACCAACAAAACTTTTTTATCTTCATCATAAATTTCTGTTCCTGGCGGAACTCTTATAATTAAGTCTTGACCATCAGCTCCTGTTTGATTTTTTCCTTTTCCATCTTTACCTTTTTTAGCTTTAAAATGTTGCTGGTATCTAAAATCAATTAGTGTATTTAAATTTGGATCAGTCATAAATATAACATCACCTCCCTTTCCACCATTACCACCATTTGGCCCGCCATACTCAATATATTTTTCACGGCGAAAACTAACACATCCCTTTCCACCCTTGCCTGATGCGACATATATTTTTGCTTGATCAAGAAATTTCATGAAAAAATTAAAAGTAATTTATTAAAAAAAATTAGGAGGGTATTACAGATACAAATGTTCTGGTACGTGTTTTTTTAAAGGTAACTTTACCATTCGATGTTGCAAATAAAGTATGATCTTTGCCTAAACCAACATTAGAGCCAGGATGAAATTTTGTTCCTCTTTGTCTAATAATTATATTTCCTGAGATAACAATTTCACCTCCAAATTTTTTAACACCTAATCGTCTACCAGCTGAGTCACGACCGTTTCTTGAACTACCACCTGCTTTTTTATGTGCCATATATTACCCTACTTTTTTCTTTTTGATTTTTTTTTAATTATTTTTTTTGTAGTTGTTTTTTTTGCAACTTTCTTTTTTGGGGTTGCCTTTTTTTCTATTTTTTTCTCGATCTTTTTTGATTCTTCTTTTTCTAATGTTTTAGATTTAGTATCAACTTTCTTTACTTTTATTTCTTTTTTGAGAGCTATGGATTTTTTACCGCCAGACATAATTGATTCAATTTGTAAGACGGTAAGATACTGTCTGTGACCCTGAGTTGATTTGGAGTTTTTTCTTCTTCTTTTTTTAAAAACAATAATTTTTTTGTCTCTTATTTGATCAAGTATTTTAGCTTCAACAGACGCACCCTTAATTAGGGGGTTACCAATGGTATGATTAGAGGAATCAGTTACAGCAAGGACATTACCAAAAGAAATACTATCTCCTTTTTTTCCATCAAGTTTTTCAACCTTAAGAATCTGGCCAGCTTTTACCGCATATTGTTTACCACCTGTTTTAATTACTGCTAACATAGTATTTTCCTGAGAAAACAGGGATTTATAGTTTTAGGCTTAAATAGTCAAATAGAAATACCTAATTTAATACAAGAAACCTAGAAAAATCACTATTAATAATTATTCCTTAAATCCCGAAGATACCTGAACATCTCTACGTTGCCAAAACCCTTTCTTTTCATAAAGTTTTTGTAAGTTGATGATCCTAGACTTAGAAAAGGATTAAGCTTTTTTTCATTGCCCAGATTGAAGGGCATTGAAGTTTTGGTATTTTTTATTTGTTTAAGAACATCATGCTCAATCTCATCTAACATTTTATCATTGTGAAACACTCCTTTTAGAAAATTTAAATTATGAATAGTATATTCGTGACCACAATAAACATTTATTGAATCATCCAGTTTTTCAATCTTATTTAATGACCTTTTCATTTCATCGCATGTTCCCTCAAAAATTCTTCCACAACCAAAGCGGAATAGCGCATCCCCTGAAAATAATAAATTGTTTTGTTTGCTGCAATAAACAACGTGATCTAATGTGTGTCCCGAAGTAGCTATTACTTCAAATTCAATAAAATCAGATTTAATCAAGTCTCCTTCTTTAACTATGTTTGATGTTTTATTAATATTTTTGTCCGGACTATATATTTTTGTTGATTGAAACTTTATTAGATCATTGACTCCTGAGTTATGATCAGCGTGGTGGTGTGTTATAAGAATTCCGGAAAGAATAATATCATTATCTTTAATAAATTTAATAATGGGCGCAGCATCTGCAGGATCAATTACGAATCCTAATTTATTAACATTAGAATAGACAAGATAAGAATAATTATCTTTGAGTTGTGGAATTATTTCTACAAGAATTCTTTTTGTCATTATTAACGCACAATAGCAGATGTATTGTAAAATGACTTTTGTTTTGATTGTATTTTTATTGTTTCAAATTTTTGGAAACTTAACAAAAAGATCGCTTCACTGGTGATTAAATTTGAACCTAATACTTTTTTGTCTAAATCAAATTGGTTTCCTTTTGAAGTCAGACCTATACTTTTTTCAATAACTATATTTGATTTCTTACATAGATCCTGAAAATCTTTTATCGTAAAAAAATGAAAGTTAGGCGATTCATACCATTTGTAAGGCAGACCTTCTGTGATAGGACTTCTTCCACTTAAGAGAAGTTGAAAACGTATTTTCCAATGTCCAAAATTTGGAAAAGATACAATTGCTTTAGCGCCTATTCGCAACAATTCATTAAGAACATCTTTTGGTTTAAGCATTACCTGTAGTGTTTGACTAAGAATAACATAATCAAAACTTTGATTTGAATATTGATTTAAATCATATTCCGCATTTCCTTGAACAACACTTAATCCTTCTGCAATTGCTTTTCGCGTCAATTCTGGATCTATTTCTATCCCTCGTGTATCGGAATGGATGCTGGCCTCCAATTGTTTAATAAGCCCTCCCTCACCACATCCTATATCAAGTACTTTAGATTTTGGATCAATCATAGATTCAATAAGTCGCCAGTCGTTTCTAATACTTTTTTTTGACATAATTATTTATCCTGTAACCTTATAAAATTGCTGTCAAGAAAGCCTGATATTGTCAGATCTAATTCTGGTTCATCCAACAGAAAACTATCATGACCTTTATCTGTCTCAATTTCAGAAAAACTTACTTTACGTGTATTATAATTTAAAATGTTAACAATTTGTTTGTTTTCTTTTGTTGGAAATAACCAATCCGATGTAAAAGAAATTACTAAATAATTGATATGTTTGTTATGTTGCGAAGAAAATTCAACTGATTTAGAAAAATTTTCAGTAAGATCAAAATAATCCATGGCGCGCGTTAGATATAAATAACTATTTGCATCAAACCTCTCAACAAATGATTTACCCTGATATCGAAGATAACTTTCAATTTGAAAATCAGCATCAAACCCAAAAGATATAATATCTCTTGATTGGAGTTTTCTTCCAAATTTCCGATGCATTACATCATCGGACAAATAAGTAATATGTGCAATCATTCTTGCAACAGCCAATCCTCTTTCGGGTTTGGTTTCTGTATCTTTATAACTACCCTTATTCCATGCTGGATCATTCATAATAGCTTGACGGCCTACTTCATGAAAAGCAATATTTTGTGCAGAGTGTTTCAATGCCCCTGCGATATGTATAGCGTTCTCTAATTTATCCGGATAGTCAATTGTCCACTGCAGTACCTGCATAGCCCCCATTGAACCGCCCACAACAGCGAATATTTTTTCAATATTCAATGCATCAATAAGATATTTTTGAACTTTTACCATATCCCTAATTGTTATGGATGGAAAGTCCGTGCCAAAATGCGAATTAGTCATTGCATTTATTTCTTTAGGACCAGTGGATCCAACACATCCGCCAAGAACGTTTGCACAAATTACAAAATATTTATTTGTATCTATTGGCTTGTCAGGGCCAACCATGCGCGCCCACCATCCATCTTTATTAGTAATAGGATTTTTTCCTGCAACAAATTGATCTCCTGACAAAGCGTGACATACTAGAATTGCATTGTTTCTATTCCTATTAAGTTTGCCAAAACCTTTATATGCTATTTTAAAGTTTTCTAAATGATAGCCTGAATCAAGATTACAATTTGTATTAGAAAAAAATGCAATATCACACGTTAATTTTTCATTTTTTTTTATTTCAACTTTATGGGTCATGGTTTTTATATTTTTTCCAAAAAAAAAACCGCCTTAATCAGGGCGGTATCATCGCTTTAGCTGTTTTCCAGATACACACCCGCAAGCTGTTTCAAATCGGTGTTAAAAAAATCCTTTAGATTAATAGGCTTTATTAGTCAATAATTGTTATTAAATAAGCTCCAAGCGCCTGTTTTCTTTGATTTAATCATATTTATAAGTAAATAGCCTAAATATTATGCAAGAAAAAAATATAAAATCACTGCGTAAAGAAATAGATTCAATAGACGACCAACTATTAGAATTGATTAATCAGAGAACTTCCATTGTTGATAAATTAGGAATTTTAAAAAAAGATTCAAATAATATTGTTGATAAAAAAAGAGAAACGGAAGTTATTTCAAGATTATTAAATTTGCATAAAGGTGGTTTTTCAAGAGGCAGTATAGTTAGAATCTGGAGAGAAATTTTTCATACTTCAGCAAACATTCAATTGAAAAAAAACAATATTTTACATCCAAAAAGAGGCGTTGATTCAATTAAACTTTATAAGGGCGGAGTCTCAAAAGTTCAAGGTATTGAAAAAATTATAAAACTATCATCAAATGAGAGCCCTTTTGGCCCAAGCCAAAAGGCACAAGAGGCTTATCAAAAAGTATCTGATAAATTATCAAGATACCCTGAATTGACAGCTGAATCTTTGCAAAATGCAATTGCTAACAAACATAACTTAAAATCAGATCAAATTATATGTGGCACTGGTTCTGATGAAGTTTTGATATTTACCGTTTTAACTTTCTGTTCTCCCGGTGATGAGGTAATTCACGCCCAACATGGTTTTGAAATGTATCCAATTTTAGCAAAATATGCAGGAGCTGAATCTGTATTAGCGTCGGAAATTGATTACAAGGTCAGTATTGATTCAATTATCAATAATATAAATGATTCAACAAAAGTAATTTTTATTGCTAATCCAAATAACCCAACAGGCACATACTTAAACAAGAATGAACTGAGATTATTAATGAGTAAAATTCCAAGCAATATAGTAGTTGTGATTGATACAGCGTATGCAGAATTTGCAGACGCAGACGATTATGATAAAACTTTTAGTCTTGCAGACGAATATAACAACGTACTAATCACAAGAACTTTTTCTAAGGCGTATTCTTTAGCAGGTCTGAGATTAGGATGGGGATATGCAAGTGATTTATTAATCAATATGATAAAAAAATTAAGACCGCCTTTTAATATTTCCCCAGGAGCAATAGCTGCAGGCATAGAGGCATTAAATGATGAAAGTCATTTAGAAAAATCTGTAAATCATAACAGCAGCATTAAATTCTGGTTCATTGATGAATTAAACAACTTAGGGTTTAAAGCGTATAACACCCAGGCTAATTTTATATTTGTTTTAATACCGGATAAAAAAAATCAAAATGCGAAGCTCATAAGCGACTACCTTCTCTCTAAAGGAATAGCGGTGAGATATTTACTAAGTTATGGATTGGAAAATGCTTTAAGAATAACTTTAGGAACGAAGGAAGAATTAAACAAAACCATTGAAGTGCTGAAAGAATTTACAAGAAATAATGGCTAATTTTATTTTTCAAAAAACATTAATTATCGGAGTTGGTTTAATTGGTTCATCGATAGCAAGGGCATTGCGTGAATATAGCATTTCCTCGGAAATTTATGGAGTTGATACTAGTGATGATGTTCTGGAAAAATGTAATAATTTGAATATTCTATCAAGTGGGAAAAAAGATCTTAAGGATTATTCTTGCCAATTTGATTTAATCATTATTTGCTCGCCTCTTAGCACTTATAAGAAAATATTTTCTTCATTAAGCAGTTTTGTAAAAAAACCCACATTAGTAACAGATGTTGGTTCGACAAAAGTAAGCGTTATTAAGGATTACCAAGATGCTTGTAACAACCAAGATGTTAAGTTTGTGCCTAGTCATCCAATCGCAGGTATTGAGAAAAGTGGTCCCGAATATGGTTTTTCTAAGCTTTTTGAAAATCGTTTTTGTATCTTAACGCCAATAAATAACAACGATGATTTTATTATTGATGTAAAATCTTTTTGGGAATTGATTGGCTTAGAGATTCAAATAATGACAGCTGAACATCATGACAGAGTTTTGGCAATGACGTCTCATATTCCACAGCTGATCGCCTACTCTATTGTTGCTACAGCATCTGAATTAGAGACACATATTAGGGATGAAGTGATTAAATATTCAGCAGCGGGTTTTCGTGATTTTACGAGATTGGCAGGAAGTGATCCTATTATGTGGCGAGATATTTACTCTATGAACAAAAACGCAGTATTAGAAATGTTAGGTCGTTTTGCAGAAGATCTTTCAACTTTGCAAAAAGCTATTAGAAACAATGACACAAAATTTTTAGAAAAAACTTTTTCGTCAACAAGAGAAATAAGAAGACTTATAGAAAAACTGGGGCAAGCAGGTTCTTTTGACCCAACTGAATCAGGAAAAAATAAAAAAAATTAAATTATTTTATTTGTCTCCTCCTCAATTATTGATTGTACTCTATTTAGAATATCTGGTCGTTTAAGACCTGAAGAAATAGGTTTGAGAATTTTTATAATAATGTGGCCTGGTTTTTTTACAAAAGTATGTTTTGGCCAACAATGACCTGAGTTCACTGCCACTGGCAATATTTCTGAATTGGTTTCATTGTAGATGCCAATAAAACCAGTTTTATAATCTGGTTTTTCACCAGGTTTTTTTCTCGTGCCTTCAGGAAAAACAATTATTGAATAACCATCTGATATTTTTGATTTTGCTTGTTTTAACATTTTACGAATTGCGGAGGCGCCAGCAGAACGATCTATAGAAATCATATTTGACTTTTTCAAATATTGACCAAAGATTGGAATATAAAATAATTGTTTTTTATGAATAAAGACTGATTTTTTTAGACATAGAAATAAAGCTAGGGTTTCAAAAGCAGATTGATGTTTGGAGGCGACTATTACAGCATATTCGGGTACATTACATCCTCCTCTTATTTCATGGGTAATATTGCAGATAGTTTCTAATAATTGGAAAATACCTGATATCCATACATTGATAGGTTTTTGCATATATGGGTATGGAATAAATAAATATGGCAGACAAATTGTGCCCATAAATATTGTCCACACACTGAGAAAAACATAAAAAATAATTGATCTAAGTATCATTGTATTAATTTTTGATTTATATAATTTCTTCTGTCATTTATATATACACTATGCTGGTCTCTTGTTCTTCTTGTAATTCAAAATACTTGGTTAATTCAGCCGATTTAAAGCCTGATGGAAGAATAGTTCAATGTGCCAAGTGCGGACACAATTGGTTTCAAACAACAAAAATAGAAGATGAAGAAATACTAAGTACATCAATACCTTCATTTGAAAAAAAAATTGATAAGAATAATAATAATCTAACAACAAATCTTCCTTCAACATTTGTAAAAGAAAAAAAACATAGTATTCTAAATTCCATATTGGCTATCATAGCTTTAGTTGCTATTATAATAGTTTTTTGGTTTCTAAAAAATAATGGGTTAAATATTTTTGTTCTAATTAATTTTTTTTTGCAGGAATTTTATTTCAATTTAAATATGATTATTGATGACTTAACAAAAACTATTCACCATTTACTAAATTAGTCTTTTAACCAAACTGGTATTATGTCTCGAGCTATAATATTTGAGACTTTTTCATGATTTCGAATGATAGAAAAACTATCATTCGATACTAAAATTTCAGCAGGCAATCCTTTTGTATTATAATTAGATGACATAACAGCACCATACGCTCCTGTATCACAAATAGCTAAATAGTTGCCAGCTTGTTGCTGAGATAATAAAATTTTTTTTGCCAATATGTCGGAACTTTCGCAAATTGGCCCCGCTACTGTGTATTCAATTTTATCACTACCAATATTAGTTAAAGCAATTATATTATGAAAAGCGTTATAAATCGCAGGACGCAATAAAGTTTGCATGCCGGCATCTGTAATTAAATAATTTACTGATTCATTTCTTTTAGTGGTTAAAATTTTAGTAATTACAACGCCTGCGTTTGCAACCAAATAGCGACCAGGTTCAAAAGAGATATCATAGGCGGTGTTCTTAAAAATAGAGCTAATCAAAAATGATAATTCTTTTAAATTTAATTCTTTTTCATCATCGTAGACAACACCAAATCCGCCTCCTAAATCTAAATGATTAATTGATAAGTCATTTTCTTTGATAATTTCAGTTGCTTTTTTCATTTTATCAAAAACTCTTTCAAAGACTTTAATGTTATGGATTTGACTTCCAATGTGACAGCTAATTCCATTAAGTTTAATTTGTTCTAATTTTTTAATTTCAGAACAAAGATCGGGCAATAAATCAAAGGCTATGCCAAATTTATCCGTTCTCCTACCTGTTGAGATCTTGCAATGGGTTTGGCTATCAATATCAGGATTAAGTCTTATACCAATGATTATTTTTTTATTAAGTGTTTGTCCAATGGCATTGATCATGTTTAGCTCTTCCATTGATTCAATGTTTATTTGTCTAATGTTATTATGAACGGCATATTCAATATCATTCAAAGATTTTCCAACACCTTCAAAAATTATTTTATCAGGAGAAATGCCTGCCCGAAGCGCGCGCTCCAGCTCCCCAGCTGAAACTACATCCGCGCCAGCCCCAAGTGATCTCATAAGAGAAATTATTGCCTGATTGGAATTTGCCTTAACAGAAAAGAATATTTTTGCATTTAAAGAGTCCTTTAGTTTTTTGAAGGCATCTGTTATAGATTTTTGTGAGTATAGATAGAAGGGCGTTTCTATAGCTGTAGTGAGCTCATCAAGGCAAACACCTTCTACAAAAGGTTTATCGTTTTTAAATGAAATTATCATCAATCAGTTTGAATAATTACTGATTTTTGGCGTTTTTTTTCTTCTTCAAATTTTTTTTGACATTCTTCATTACATGGATAAGTAATAATTGATCTGTCAAGCTTATCTTTAGGCAAACTGAGCGGACCAACCTTGCCACAACCACACATTAATGTGGTAAAAAGCATCATTATTAAGAGTCTAGAGATCATAAGTATTTTTTTATCACATATTGAATTGATTTTTTAACAGTTTCTGGCGCCGAGCCACCTAAACTGTTTTTACTTTTCATACTATTTAGCGGTGACAATACACGAAAAATGTCATTGCTGATATTGTTATCAAATTTTTGTAATTCTTTTAATGACATATTTGATAAAGATTTGTTTTTTGAATTTGCATAATCCACTATTTTTCCTGTTATTTGATAGGCTTCTCTAAATGGATAATGCAATTTTTTAACCAACCAGTCAGCCAAATCTGTTGAAGTAGCATAAGACTCCTCAACAGCTTGAAGCATCGTTTTTTTATTAAATTTAATTTTGTTCATTAATTCAGCCATAACTTGTAATCCTAATAAAACATTATCATATGTATTAAATGTTAGTCTTTTATCATCTTGTAGATCCTTACTATAAGAAAGAGGCAATCCTTTTAACAGAGATAATATGTTATTAAGATTGCTGATAACACTAGACGCATTTGCTCTTACAAGTTCAGCACCATCAGGATTTTTCTTTTGTGGCATAATCGAACTTCCAGTGGATAATTCATCAGGAAGTTTAACAAAATTAAAATGCTGGCTTGACCATAAAATTATTTCTTCAGCTAGTCGGGATAAATGTATGCCAGTTAAAGATAGGACGAAAATAAATTCAACAGCAAAATCTCTATCAGAAACACTATCAATCGAATTAATTGTTGGTTTAGAAAATCCTAATAATCGTGCTGTCATTTTTCTATCTATGGGAAAAGATGTACCAGCCAAAGCTCCGGCACCTAACGGACTTTCGTTTAGTCGTTTTATGCAATCACTGATACGACTTCTGTTTCGGCCCATCATTTCAACGTAAGCCAAACAATGATGTGCTAGGGAAACTGGCTGTGCAATTTGTAAATGAGTATAACCAGGCATTACAGTTGATGTGTTTCTCTTCGCAATTTTTATTAAAGCTTTTTGTAGTTTTCTTATTTCATCATCAATTATTTGAGAATGTTTTTTTATCCATAATTTAAAATCAGTAACAACTTGATCGTTGCGTGAACGACCAGTGTGAAGTTTGCCAGCTATGGGACCAATTTTGCTATGCAATAGAGCCTCCACATTCATATGAATGTCTTCAAATTTTGAATCTAGTTTTATTTTATCTTTTTTAACATCTCTTAATATTTGTTGAAGACCATTTATTATTTTCTTTCCATCCTTGAGCGATATTATTTTTGTTTTGATAAGCATTTTGCAATGCACTCTTGATGCTTCAATATCTTCTTGAAATAGACGTACGTCAACATCAATAGAACTGTTGATCCTCTCAAGTAACTTTGAGGGAGCTTTTTTTAGAAGCATATTTCGTGCGGGACTTTTTTTCATTGCGGTGCGCCTATTAAGAGATATTTAAATGAATTTCTACCCCAATGCTTAAATAATTTACATACGAATATTTTTTCTTATATAAGCTTGTTTTTTAGGGAAATAAGTGGATATCAAAAAGGTTGTAATTATTGGATCAGGCACTATGGGAAGCGGTATTGCCGCCCAAGTGGCCAATGCAGGAATATCTGTTTCACTGCTAGATTTGCCCTCCAGGGAGGGTTCTAGAAATCAAATAGCAGAAAATGCCAAAGAAAGAATTTTAAAATCACGCCCACCACTTTTAATAGAAAAAAATAGAATAAACTTAATTTTAGCAGGCAACATAAAAGATGATTTTAATTTAGTTGAAGAAGCTGACTGGGTTGTAGAAGCCGTTGTTGAGCGCACAGGTATAAAAAAAAATATTTATAAAAAAATAGAGAACATTCGAAAACCAGATTCTATTATTTCATCTAATACATCAACCATTCCTCTTAAAGTTTTATCAGCAGATATGTCTGATGAAATGAAAAAAGATTTTTGCATTACTCATTTTTTTAATCCTGTTCGTTATATGGGTCTTTTAGAAATCGTAACAGAGCCGATTAATGATAAAGAAAAAATCAACCTTCTAAAATCTTTCTGTGATGAAAAACTTGGTAAGGGAGTTATCCTTTGCAAAGACACTCCTGGATTTTTAGGAAATCGTGTTGGTGTTTATGCTATTCAAGTAGCAATGACGGAAGCATTTAACATGGGTTTAACAATAGAAGAAGCTGATGCAGTCTTTGGACGCCCAATGGGAATTCCAAAAACCGGAGCTTTTGGTTTGTATGATTTAATTGGCCTGGATCTTATGGTTGATGTTCTTAAAAGTTTTATAAAAGAACTTCCTAAAGATGATCCTTTTCATGAAGTGGTGCAAGAAAATCCACTTATTACTAAACTTATAGATGAAGGCTACACAGGAAGAAAAGGCAAGGGTGGTTTCTACCGTATGAATAAGGAAAGTGGAAAAAAAACCTTAGAAGCAATCAATTTAGAAACAGGAAAATACGCACTAAGTCAAAAAATTGATTTAGAAATGAGTAATAAAGTTGATATCCAAAAACTTATTTCTAGAGATGATAAGTATGGCAGATACGCTTGGTCAGTTATTTCAAAGATTATAAATTACGCAGTTTCATTAATTCCGAATGTTACTAGTCGACATAACAATATTGATGAAGCTATGCGGCTTGGATTCAATTGGAGCATAGGGCCTTTTGAAATGCTTGATGAAATAGGATTGTTTAAATTTGCAGAAATGGATGAAAGCATTAAAAACACGGGTTTTTATGAAGCGATACATTATACCAAAGACACCAATCAAGAAACGTCTAACTGGTATGGAGGAAAACAATATTATCTGGATCCAAAGCTAAATACCTTAAGAAGAGCAAAATTAATAGAGAATAAAAAAAAATATTTTATAGATTATAAGAATCCTTCTGCAAATATTTATTTAAATATCCAAACAAGAAAATATTATATTGTTGAATTTAAAACAAAAGCAAATGTTTTAGATGACCAATCTATGCTTGCCCTTAATAGTCCGATCACCCCTTTTAAAATGAAAGCTAATTCAGATATCGTGGATCGAAGTTTAATAATAATTAATGATGCTATGCAATTTTCTGCAGGTGTGAATTTAAATTATGTTATGGAATTTGCAAAAGATGAAAAATGGAAAGAAATTGAAAAATTTGTTTTTGATTTTCAACAAACTTGTAAGAAATTAAAATATTCTGAGTTTCCTGTTATCTCTGCTCCTTCGGGCCTAACAATAGGAGGAGGCTTTGAAGTTGTGGTTCAAAGTGATTATGTTGTGTCACATACTAACGTTGTTTTAGGATTAGTAGAAACTTTGGTTGGTTTAATCCCAGCAGGCGGTGGTTGCAAAGAAATGTTATGGCGATGGATGCAATCAGAAGAAGCAAAAAATGACTCTAATTTTGCTCCCTTGAAAGTTTTTGATTTAATTGGTTATGCCAAAACCGCTAGTTCACCCAATGAAGCATTGCCTCAAAAATTTTTATCGGACAAAGATAGAGTTGTTATTAATAGGGACAGATTATTATATGAATCTGAGAAATTATTAGAAGAAATAAAAGAAAATTACCGACCTCCTGATGAGCCTGTTTTTAAATTACCTGGCGCTAATGTTAGAGATAAAATGCATGAAACATTAGAAAATTTATACAAAGAGAAAAAAATATTAGAACATGGAATGGAAGTTGGAAAACAACTAGCATTTGTTTTAAGTGGAGGCAATACAAGTTTGGATAAAGAACTAAATGAAGACGATATGTATGCACTAGAAAGAGAGGCATTTATGAATCTTATTCAAATGCCAAAAACTCAAGAACGCATTAAGCATACTCTAGAAACAGGGAAACCATTAGTCAATTAAAAGCTTTTCTTGTAATAGTGATAATTATTTTTTGGAGAAAAAATTGAGTAATTTTGATCACAATCTAGATAAGAATCCGTCAAATTTTATACCTCTTTCACCAATTACCTTTTTAGAAAGAGCAAAAGATATATATCCAGATTATGAAGCTTTGTTTTATGGTAATAGAAAATATACATGGAAACAAACTTACGATCGATGTATTCAATTCGCAAGTGCATTAGAAAAAAATGGCATAGGTCTGGGTGACACAGTTTCTGTTTTAGCTGCCAATACTCCTGAATTATTTGAAGCACATTATTCTATTCCAATGACAGGTGCAGCAATAAATACTATCAATATTCGGTTAGATTCGCATACCATTGCATATATTTTAGAGCATAGTGATGCAAAGCTTTTTATTGTTGATACACAATTTTCTTCTGTAGTAAAAAAATCTCTACAACAAATTAATAAAAAGATTCCTATTATTGATATAGTTGATAGTCAGGCTCAATTAAAAGAAGGAGAAGGTGAGCATCTAGGAGATTGGACTTATGAAGATTTTTTATCTAGCGGTGATCTAGACTATAACTGGAAAAAACCCAAAGATGAATGGCAAGCAATTTCTTTAAGTTATACTTCAGGAACAACAGGCCAACCAAAGGGTGTGGTTTATCACCATCGTGGTTCTTACCTAATGTCAATGGGGAGCGTTGTTGCTTGGAATATGCCAAATAATTTAAGTTATCTATACACAGTTCCAATGTTTCATTGTAATGGATGGGGCTATCCCTGGACGCTTGCTTTATTGAATGCAAAAGCAGTTTTTTGTCGTTACATTAATGCAAAAGATATTTTTAATTTAATTGATAAACATAATATAACGCACTTTGGTGGTGCGCCAATTGTTTTAAATTTAATTGCTAATGCGAAAGAAGAAGATAAGAAAGTTTTAAAAAATAAAGTTTATGCAATGACGGCTGGAGCGCCTCCACCAAGTGCGATTTTAAAAAACATAGAAAAATTGGGTTTTGAAGTAATGCATGTCTATGGATTAACCGAAACATATGGACATATATTACATTGTGCATGGAATTCTTTATGGAATGAATTATCTCAAGATAAAAAAGCAGAAATTAAAGCACAGCAAGGAGTTCGCTATCCTCATACAGAAGAAGTAGCTGTTCTTAATCCTGAGTCATACGAATATGTTCCTATGGATGGTCAAACAATGGGAGAAATAATGATTCGAGGCAATACAGTTATGAAAGGATATTATAAAAATAAAGATGCTACAGAAGAAATAATGAAAAAAGGTTGGTTCCATTCTGGTGATTTAGCTGTCATGCATCCTAATGGATATATTCAAGTCAAGGATCGTTCAAAAGATATTATTATATCAGGAGGAGAAAATATTTCATCTGTTGAAATAGAGAACATTATTGCAAAACATGAAGCAGTTTCATTGGTTGCTGTGGTGGCAAAACCTGATAAAAAATGGGGTGAAATACCTTGCGCATTTATTGAATTGAAAGAAGGAATAAAAGCAACTGAAAAGGAAATAATTGAATATTGTAAAAAAAATATGGCTGGATTTAAGAGGCCAAAACATGTAATCTTTGACAAACTGCCAAAAACATCAACTGGAAAAATTCAAAAATTTGAACTTAGAAAAAAAGCAAAGGAGAAAAAGTGGACCCAAAAACTTACAAATTTGATACATTAAGCTTACACGGAGGACACCAGCCAGATAAAAACTTTGGATCACGAGCTGTTCCTATTTATCAAACAACATCCTATGTTTTTCAGGATACTGATCATGCTGCAGCATTATTTAACTTGGAGCAAGGTGGCCATATTTATAGCCGCATATCCAATCCAACAGTCGCTGTTTTAGAAGAAAGAATTGCTGCGCTGGAAGGCGGCACAGGAGCAGTAGCCACTGCTTCAGGACAAAGTGCTACTTTTCTTACCATAATGACTTTGGTCAGTTCAGGAGATCATATCGTATCTTCATCGCAGTTATATGGCGGCACGGTTAACTTATTGCGTTTAACACTTCCCAGATTTGGTATTGAAACCACTTTTGTAAAACCAAGAGATACTGAAGGATTTAAAAAAGCTATTAAGCCAAATACAAAACTCGTATTTGGAGAAATAATAGGAAACCCAGGTTTGGAAATAATGGACGTTTCTGAAGTGGCAAAAATTGCGCATAAAGCAGGTGTTCCGCTGGTAATAGACGCAACATTTAACACGCCATATCTTTGTCGGCCTTTTGACCTCGGCGCAGATATTGTGGTACATTCTTTAACCAAATGGATGTGTGGACATGGGACATCAATGGGCGGCATTTTAGTTGAAGGCGGAAAGTTTGATTGGACGCAAAATAATAAGTTTCCAACAATGACTGAACCATATCCAGGATACCACGGTTTATCTTTTGCTGAGGAATTTGGACCTATGGCATTTGCGATGCGTACAAGAGCAGAAGGTATGCGTGATATGGGACCATGTATGAGTCCTACTAATGCTTTTAACATCCTTCAAGGAATAGAAACTTTATCAGTAAGAATGGATAAACACTTATCTAATACAAAAAAAATGTTAGAATATCTTACACATCATAAGGGGGTAGAATGGGTTTCTCACCCAGATTTAGCCGATCATTCTGATCACAAGGTGGCTAAAAAAATTCTACCAAAAGGAGCAGGTTCAATGATTGCTTTTGGAGTTAAGGGTGGAAGAGCTGCGGGAGAATCCTTTATTAATGCTGTGAAGTTGGCTTCTAATCTTGCTAACGTTGGAGATTCTAAAACATTGGTCATTCATCCGGCTTCAACAACTCATGCACAAATGGATGCAGAGACGATGAAACTTGCTGGTTTAACAGAAGATATGATCAGACTTTCTGTAGGCATTGAAGACATTGATGACATTATTGGTGATTTTGAAAACGGATTTAGAGCTGCTAAAAAACCTAGATTAATTGTCAATAAATGAAGTTTAAAGTATATGACAAAGATGTTTTTGCTTCCACTGGCGGGCAACCTTTTGATAAAAATAAACCTCTTGTAATTTTCGTTCATGGGAGCGGTCTTAGTCATATAACTTGGGTTCTTCAGACACGTTATTTTGCTTTTCATGGATACAGTGTTTTGGCAATTGACTTGCCCGGTCACGGATATTCAGAAGGCCCTTCCCTTAAATCAATTGAAGAACAAGCATTATGGTTATCTGATGTAATTGATGGAGTTGGAATGACTGAAGCATCTCTTGTTGGCCACTCTCAAGGCTGCTTGATAACTATGGAGTGCGCTGCTCGATTTCCTAATAAAGTAAAATCTTTAAGTTTAATGGGTGGCGCTGGAGCTATTCCGATGAATCCAGAACTTTTAGATTTAGCAGAGAAGGGCGAAGCTAAAGCTGTGGATCTAATGATGGATTGGGCGCATGGTCCAGCCGGGCATTTCGGAGGCCATGCCGTTCCAGGCTTACATCATATCAACATTGGCGGAACTATTGTTCATAATGGATCAGTGAAGAATGCTTTGGGCGTCGATTTTAGAGCATGTGATAACTATAAAAATGGTTTTGAAGCAGCTAAAAAAGTTCAGTGTCCTACTATCAATATTTTGGGAGACGAAGATAGAATGTGTCCTGTGAAAGAAGGTAAAAAACTAGCAGATTGTATTAAAGGGTCACAAGTTGAAATTATTCCCAATTGCGGTCATATGATTTTGTTGGAAGAAGCCAACCAAGCCTTAGCCATAATAAAAAAATTTATTACAACTAATCATCCCAGCAATTAGTTAAATTAATTATTAATTTATGAGCTAGTCAGAGGTTGAAGGCTTGTCGGGTCGAGTTAATTCTTCAAGTTTTCGCATTTCTTCTGCTTGCTCTTCTGCTTCTTTTTCCAATCTTTTTTGCTTGCGAGCATCAGATTTCATCCTAAGTTTAAGTTCTTTTTGCATTTTACGGTCACCCGCTTTTGATTTATGATTGTAATGAATGCCCATATCATGTCCTTAATTACCCATTTACTAAATTTTTTATTCTATTTCTAGTCTTTTCATATATTTCACACATTTAATGAATAATAAAACACCATTAAATGGGCCATGTTTTGAATCCACAGGAAATCCTAAAAAGCTAGTTTTTTTATTGCACGGATATGGAGATAATGCTGTAAATTTTTTTCCTTTGGCAACGCATCTTTATGATCCAGAATTAAACATAAATTTTTATGCTCCCAATGCCCCTTCATTTATTCCGCAGTATCCAATAGGCAGGCAATGGTTTGATCTTTATCCAAATGGCATAAATTTTACAGAAGCTGGTCCGACAGAAAAAGAAATTTTGAAGCAGGATTGTTTATCATCCTTAAATCTTATCAAGGATTATATTAACAACCTATGTATAAAACATAAACTTACTCTTAAAGATTGTTTCATTATTGGTTTTTCGCAAGGAGCTATGATGGCTTTTGAATTTGGCAAATACGTCAATAATGCTTTGGCTGGCTGTGTTTTATTGTCTGGAAGGATACTTCCGTCTGAAGATCATGAAAAAAGATATTTTATTGAAACACCTGTTTTAATTGTTCATGGGGATCAAGACACTGTCTTGGAGCCTAAATATTTTGAAGAAGCATGTGAAATTTTAAAAAATCACGATTTTCTGTTTGACTCATATTTAATGAAAAATGAGGGGCACACAATCTCACCTGATACGCTGAAATTAACAAAAAATTTTATAAAAAAACATATGACGTAAACAAAATGCCATATTATAATCTTAATGATATTTATTATAAAGTGGAGGAGTAGAAAATAAAATGAGCGTGATAGGAAGTCCAGCCCTTGTACTTAATGCTGATTTTCAGCCTCTAAGTTACTACCCCCTTTCTTTGTGTTCGTGGCAGGATGCCGTTAAGGCAGTATTTCTTGAAAGAGTCTCAGTAATTGAAAGTTATGAACAAGTAGTACGCTCACCTTCAATTTCTTTTAAGTTACCAAGCGTTGTTGCACTAAAAAATTTTATTATGCAACACCGCAGACCTGTTTTCACAAGATTTAATGTTTTTCTTCGAGATAATTTTACCTGCCAATATTGTTATCAAAGATATTCAGCAAATGAACTTACCTTTGATCATTTAATCCCACGCTACCTTAATGGCAAAACAATATGGAATAATGTTGTATCCGCATGCACTTCATGCAACTTTAAAAAAGGAAGACGACTTTTAAAACATTCAAATATGAAACTGGAAAAGATGCCTTCACGGCCGACATCCGCCCAACTGCAAAATAATGGAAGAAACTTCCCCCCTAATTTTTTACATGAAAGTTGGCGTGATTATCTGTACTGGGATACCGAACTTCAGGACTAGATTTTTTTCTCTTTGTCGTTATAGATCTTAAAAATAAATATGGTGTTAAATAAGAGAAGGAATAATAGTAAAAGTGAATTTAATGTTGCTGCAGATAAGCCAAGCACAGACCAACTGATTTCATTGCAATTAATTACAGCCTGATTGAGGATTTGTTCTTTTAAATCACTAACAGAGTCTGCCCCTATCAACTTTCCAGAGCAACTTGAAGGACCAGTTAATAAATTATGTTCAATTCCTACATGCCATATGGAATAAAACAAACCATATAAAACCGCTAGTTCTGATAAAACATAAAGCCATATATTGGATGTTTTGGAAATAAAATAAAAAACAACAAAGATGCTTATTATAAAGTAATATGGATAACGCTGATTCAAACACATTCGGCATGGCAAAATATGAAAAAAGTATTCTGCAATCAAAGCGCTAAAAATTGCAACCAAACATAAGAAGAAAAAAATAATCCCCCAGTATCGAATTATATAATTCATAGATATTTTATTAATATAAAGCTTCCGATTAATAAAAGAAAAAATAAAGTTGCAATAATGTTAAAATAACGATCAATTAAATTTTCTATAAAGTTTCCAAATAATTTTAACAAACCAGTTACAAGAAAAAAACGTAACCCACGCGCAATAAATGCAACGCTTATAAATAATGGCAGATTAAGACTAAACAAACCACTTGCTATTGTAATAAATTTAAAAGGAAAGGGGGTGAATCCCGCGCCAAGAACAATTAAAATACCATAATCATTATAGCTTGATTCAAAGCTGCTAAATAGATTTTCCAGAGAATAATATTGAACAATCATTATTCCAACAGAATTATAGAAAAAAAATCCAATAAAATAACCAAGAACTCCTCCAAGCACCGAACTTACTGTACATATGGTTGCATACGTCCAAGCTTTAATTCTATTTGCGATAACCATTGGTATTAAGATGATATCAGGAGGAACTGGAAAGAAAGAACTTTCTGAAAATGATATAATAGCAAGAAACCAAGGGGCCTTAGGATCTTTGGATTTTTTCAGCGTCCAATCATAAAGCTTGCGGAGTAAATTCATTTATATCTAATGGTAGGAGTAGAGGGAATCGAACCCACACCACCGAAGTGACCGGATTTTGAATCCGGCGCGTCTACCAGTTCCGCCATACTCCCTTTTGTTTTTTCTTATGTTTACTTGGTTTTTGAAACTAAGTCTATGATGATATTTATTTCTTTGGAAGGTGTCGAAATAAAAAGGGATAGATTATTTCATTCCCTCTCTTAAGTTTTTGAAAATGTTTCGGCATATTTTTTTATTGCTTTCAGCATGAAAAAAACGCCATTGGTTCTGCTTGGTGTCAACAAAACATCTAGATTTAATGTTTTAATTAATTCAAAATCTGAATTCAAAATATCATTTGGTAAATTATCGCCATATATGTCAGACAAGATAGTTATCATTCCTTTTGAAATAAAAGCATCAGAGTCGGTGTGAAATGACAACAGTTCATTATGAAGAAAAGGGACAAGCCAAACTTGCGCTTGGCATCCGGAAACCTTGAAACCATCTTGTCGATATTCCTCAGGAAAAGGTTTGGCTTTTTTGCCCTGGTCCAAAAGAAACTTATATTTATCCATTGTATCCCCAAAACTATCTAGACTTTCTTTGTAATAAGTAATTTTTTCTTCAATGGTCATTTGTTTATGTGCTCTCTGAGCATTATGGCGGTTTCTTCAGGCAAAACATCCATAATAAATACGCCTGCCATAGATTCAGATCCCGCTAAAATCTTTGGCTTATCCTCTGAACGCAATGGAGGATAGAATTCAATATGAAAGTGAAATGACTTATCTTCCAATTTTGGCGCGGCATGCAAGCCCATGATGTAGGGGCATTTTTTATTAAGAAAAGAATCATATCCTTTGACCACTTTTTGAAAGCAGGTTGAAAATGATTTTATTTGTTGATCGTTAAATTGCCATGGTCCAGCAACTCTTTTTTTGGGCATTATCCAAACTTCATAGGCATATCTCGCAAAAGGGGGAACGGCTGCAATAATGTCATCATCTTGATACACAAAATATTTTTGCTCCAAACTCTCCATCATAGACAGAATGAAATTTTCTTTATGAAAGGCTGCAACTTCTTTTTCAATAACAGGAGGAATGAACGGATAACAGTAAACCTGTCCGTGAGGATGATGAAGCGTAACCCCGCATTCTTCACCCCTGTTTTCAAATGGAAGAACATAAGCAACGTCATCTCTGCTTAATAATTCAATATACCGATCATTCCATGTTTCAACCAATAATTGAATACGGTCCAAGGGCATTTCAGCAATAGTGTCATCATGAACATCTGAATATACAATAATCTCAGAATGACCATTTGAGGGCTTTGTTTTAATGCCGCTAATTTCAATATTATTATTATGTGTGTTAAAGCTAGACCAACGATTAGGAAAAACAGCTATTTCAAAACCACTAAAGGGTATTTCTGTAGGAAAATTTAAATTACTGCCAGGACAAAAAGGGCAATATTTTTTTGGAGGAAAAGAAGTTCTGTTTTCTCTGCCAGGTGAATAAGTCACCCATTCGTGCCGAGAAGGATTCCATCGCAAGTGTGGAGAAGACGGAGGCGTGACATCTAATTCTTGCGCGGATTCTTCAGTGTGTTCTGTTCTGCCATATATAAAAAGCTCTCTATTGTCATTGCGCTTAAAAATACGTTTATGAAATTTGTTCATTTTG
The DNA here is from genome assembly GCA_017639935.1 of Pelagibacteraceae bacterium. Lineage (GTDB taxonomy): Bacteria > Pseudomonadota > Alphaproteobacteria > HIMB59 > JAGFWP01. The sequence continues at coordinate 359 of JAGFWP010000038.1, read as the reverse complement.
CAACTTTAATTCCCAATCAATCGCTGTTTTAATTATAAAATCTAATTTATTATATTTAGGCGTCCAATCAATCATTCGTTTTAATTTGCCAATGTCAGATACCACCATTTCTGCATCACCCATCCGTCTTGGTGAATTTAATATATTAATCCTATTTTTACATAATGAATTAGTCACATTTAATACATCTTTAACCGAGTATCCTTTCCCATAACCACAGTTGAAAATTTCAGATTGTTTTTTTTCTAATAGAAACTGAAGAACTTTGATGTGTATGTCGGCTAAATCAGACACATGAATATAATCTCGAATGGCTGTTCCATCAGGAGTATTGTAATCATTGCCGAATATTTGCACGC
>JAGFWP010000037.1 GCA_017639935.1 Pelagibacteraceae bacterium | reverse complement strand
TTCAAAGGCAGCTACTTGCAAAACAAAATAGAGCTTGGGAATTTGATTTGGAAGAAGGTTTGTTGGATAGCTCAAAATTAACTAGAATTATAATTAATCCATACAATTCACTATCTTTTAAAAAAGAAAAAGATTTAGAATTTAAAGACACTATAGTTACACTCTTGATTGACAACTCAGGATCAATGAGAGGAAGACCAATAACAATTGCTGCTATTTGTGCCGACATATTATCAAGAACTTTGGAAAGATGTTCTGTAAAAGTCGAGATATTAGGCTTTACTACAAAAAATTGGAAAGGAGGCAAAAGTAGAGAAGAATGGAATAAAAACAATAAACCAAAAAACCCTGGAAGACTAAACGATTTAAGACATATAATTTATAAAAGTGCTGATACACAATGGAGACAATCAAAAAAGAATTTAGGTCTTATGCTTAAAGAAGGGTTATTAAAAGAAAATATTGATGGAGAGGCAATATCTTGGGCGTTTAATAGGTTAATAAAAAGAAAAGAAGAAAGAAAAATTTTAATGGTTATTTCAGATGGTGCACCAGTAGACGATTCAACTCTTTCAGTTAATTCAGGTGATTTTTTAGAAAAACATCTTAAGAAAATTGTAAAATATATTGAAAATAAGAGTGACATTGAAATTTTAGCAATAGGAATAGGACATGATGTTTCAAGATATTATAACAAAGCAATAAAAATTACTGATGTTCAAGAATTGGGTGACGTAATGATTGGTCAATTAAGTGGTTTATTTGAAAACAAAAATAAACTTCACTAAATTATTTTTAAACTCTTACTTTTCCATTTGATTATCACTTCAGCTCCTTCTTTGTCTGCAGAGTTTTTAAAAACTATATTTGCATAATTTTTTTCTAAAAGAGTTTTTCCAATAAAAGTTCCTAGGCCCAATCCATATTTAGATATATTTTTTTGATCAGCAGTTCTTATATATGGTTCGCCTAGTCTATGTTTTTCGATTAGATCCTTGGGAAATCCTGGTCCATCATCTTTAATCAATATTTCTGTTTCACTATTATTGCTTTTCAAAAAAATTTCTATTTATTAAATAATTTTTTTCTCTACAGATGTATAGAATCTTCATTGATTTTTTTTAATTAAAGAGGTTTGGCAAAAACATTCATAACATTTTTTATATTTAAATCATTTAAATTAATATTATTTTGCATATTTGAAATATCAAAAAGTTTGTAATTAAATTTATAAAAAATTTCCTGGATCTTAAGTTTGTTCTCATTTCTAACTTCTATAATAATTTTTGGTTTATAAGTTTTAATTAAGTTTTGTGCTCCCAATAAAACATTTAAATCTTCGCCCTCAGTATCAATTTTTATTCCCCTAACTTTTTTATTACTATTATAAAAATTTAACGAGTCTAATTTAATAGTTTTAATGGGAGTGCCCTCATTATCAATTTTACCACCTTTAGATAAATATGAATGCTCAGTATCAATTTTAAATTTTGATTGTCCATCAAAATTAGAAACAGCTACCAGTTCAACCTCAGTACTTTTTTGTATTCTATTTAACCTTAAATTAGTTATGAGTCTGGCCATATTTAAATAAAAAGGTTCTATAGCAATGACATTATTTAATGGATTAGATCTTATAGAAGTTATTGTGTAAAGACCTGTATGAGCGCCAACATCAACATAAATCCCTTCTTCTTTAGATATTTCATACCAAAGATCTAAACTTTTTAAATCGTGCGAACCACGCCAAAAATATTTCATTGCTGAAGAATCATCATTAAGAATATTTAAAATTAAAAAAGATGTTTCAGTAATTTTAAATTCAATCACGCCATTATAAGGTGGCAGTTTATTTAACTCTGCTAAACTCATATTTCTATAATTAAGATTGATATTTTCTTTTTTAAATTTAATTGCTTCTTCAGACATATTGATTATTATATATTAATTGGTTTTTCTGAAAATGAAAGATGTCTTAGGAACATTTTGAAAGTAATCAGAGAAATTTATAAAATGTATTTATCGATTCAAGATCTAAAACATAACTTCGATCTCGCATTGAAGCATCATCAACAAGGCAATTTCAAAGAAGCAGAAAAGCTCTATAATAAGATATTAAAAAATTTTCCTGATCACTTTCAAACAATTTTTCATTTGGGTACATTGTTTGCACAGATCAAAAAATATAAGGCTGCGATTATTTCGCTTAAAAAAGCAATTCAAATAAACCCAGGTTATCTTAATACTTATAATAATTTGGGAAATGTTTATAGAGAAATAGGATCAAACCAAGAAGCAATATCTTGTTATCAAAAAATTATAAAAACTGATTCAAATTATATAGCATATATAAATATCGGAGGTGTTTTTAAAGATTTAGGTAAACATTCTGAGGCAATAAAAATGTTTCAAAAAGCAAATGAAATAAATCCTAATCACCTCTCTGCTTATTGGTTATCATTAAATACTTTCCCAGTGATTTATAAAAACATTAAAGAACTAGGAATTTATAGAAATAGATTTATAGAAAATATTAACAAACTTCACCAACTTATACTAAAAAATAAAAATCACACAAAAAATGAAATACTTGAAGCGCTCCAGACTTCAACTAATTTTTATCTCCATTATCAAGGAAAAGATGATTTGGTTTTACAAACTCAATATGCAAAATTTATAGAAAAATTAACAAAAAAAATATATCCGCAATTTCATCGTAAAAAAATTAAAAAAAAATTATCTAAAAAAATTAAAATTGGATTTATATCATCAAGCTTTAAAAATCATACTGTTGGCCATCTATTTAAGAATTGGATATTTAAAATAAACCGAAATTTTTTCAGTACTTTTGTTTATTTTGTAGGAAATAAATTAGATCAAACAACAGATAAAATTAAAAAAAATTCTGACTGTTTTTTTAATCATACACATATTGATGTATTAATAAATCAAATATCCAAGGATAAATTAAACGTTCTTATATACATAGATATTGGAATGGAACCTGCTATACAAGTTTTAACTTCTTTAAGATTGGCCGATATACAATGTACCACATGGGGTCATCCTGTTAGTTCTGGATTTAAACATATTGATTATTTTTTTTCTAGTGAGTTAATGGAAAAAAATGATTCTCAAAAAAACTATTCAGAAAAATTGATTAAGTTACCTAATCTAGCAATAGATTTCGACTTACCTAATTTATCTACAACACAAACATCAAAAAACATAAAAAAAACAAATAAAATTATTTTTTTAAACCTTCAGAGTCTATTTAAACTTTTACCTAGTCATGATCATATATATTTTGATATTATTAAAAAAATTAATAACTGTCAGTTTTGGTTTGTAGAAGATTTAAAAAAAAGCATTACTACTTTATTCAAAAATAGAATAGCTAAATTCTGTCGTTATTATGATCTATCATTTGATAAATATTTTTTATTTCACCAAAAAATGAAACAGCCTGATTTTTTTAATTTAATAAAACAATCCGATGTAATCTTGGATAGTTTAGAGTGGTCTGGAGGAAAAACTTCATTAGATGCAATTGCTCTTCATAAACCTATGGTTACATTGCCTGGAAAGCTTATGAGGGGAAGACATACATACGGTATTTTAAAACTTCTTAACCTTGAACAAACGATTGCATCCTCAAAAAAAGAATATGTTAAAATTGCAATTAAACTAGCTACAGATAAAAATTTTAGAAATATGATTAGTAATAAAATAAAAATAAATAAAAACCGAATATATAATGATGAAACTCCTATTAGGTTTCTTGAGCAATTTTTTAAAAATGAATTTAAAATATGATTTGTAACCATTATCTTTTTCATAAATTGTAACATCTATAATTCTTTTTTTCTCCACTTGGTTTGCTTGTATCCCAATCTATGTTTATTTTTTTATTGAATTCGCTGGCTCATTTTAATTCTTCTGAAGTAGTTTCCTTTGCTATTAATTCTAAAACTTCATTTGTAATTCTCTGAATTAATTCATTTGGAATATTAAAATTTTTATAATATATCGTAAATGCTAACTCAGAGGTAAAATTATCTAGATGAAATTGATTAACTTCATTTATTTCTTTTTGTGAAAGATCATCAGAAATTTTTCCATCTAATTGAGGAAGATTTTGACTGAAATAATCTTTATCAAATTTTTCATTAGAGAGACGAAAAAAAATATTGCCATATTTTGCTTTGGTGTAACATTGTCTATCAAGTTCTTTTGAAGATGGCCAATTAATCTCTTTTTCTTCTAATAAATTACAACTTACACTTTTACCTTCATTGTTAAAATAATAATCCTTTCGATCACAATTAACTTTATCACTTAAATATGTTTTATCTTCAAAATTTAATACCTTGTTCAATACCTAAAATTTAAGAAGTGAAAAAACCGCAGTTTTTGGAGCGGGCGAAGGGATTCGAACCCTCGACTTCAACCTTGGCAAGGTTGCGCATGAACTATTAGCTATTCCCCACGAAGAACTAAACTAGTTTCTAGTATCACTTTCTAAGAAGAATCTTAACATGGGATTGTATGAGAGAGAAGATAAATTATCGACAGAGAATCGACACGAGGTAAGATCGATTCAAAATCGATTCACAGATTCCCATATTTCGATACTGAATCAATTTAAAAAGTTTTTGGATGCAGCCTACCGTAAAAAATTAAAATGATTCAGTGATTCATTTTAGGAATCTTCTGACGATAAAAGATATAAACACCCCCTTAGGTACTTACAAACTTTCTCGAATCAGACTGGACTTTTCTTGGACCCCCCACCCCCCTAAATGAGAATAGGAGTCCCTATATATTGGTCTATATACTCAGTTCGAGACAGAGGCAGGGTAACGTGATAGAAATTAGATAATGAAAAAAAAGAAAGAGGATTATCAATCTTTAAGTCAATTGCTCCGTGATTATAATATTGATGAAATAAAAGCTGCAAGAATAATTCGATCCAGTTTAGGAGCTGGTCGCCCCAGATCAGCATTTAAACCAATAATCTATAGAGACATACATGACTTAATGAACCGCAGGAAATTAAAAAAGAAATCCGCAATACGGAATTATCTCAAGGGTACCAGATTTAAATTTCTTCAAGAAATGTTTAATTTTAAAGGAAAGACAATTTCCCGAATAGAGCAAATTTGCACTGAAGTAGAACAAAATCCAAAATCACTTCAGGGTCTGGGATCTCTTAAAATTAATGAAAAAAATGCATAGGGAATAGTTTACTATATTTCTCTTAAAGACCTCCAATCTGTAGAACTGACTAGTAAAGGAGGCCTATTATGGTTCAATTACAAGAATTTTTAACGGACAAGGATCTAGCCAAATTGCTAGGAATAAGCGTTGATATAGTGAGATCACTCCGCAAAAGGCGTCAGGGGATCAACTATTACCGCTTCGGACGCAACATCAGGTACCACCGCGATGATGTTATAGAATATATTGAAAAAAACAAATGTGAGTTGCAATCATGAAGAATGCGCTCCAATTTGCCAAACAATATTGTAAAGAGGGTTTGCATCCAATCCCCGTTCAATACAAGGGGAAAAACCCCACGGTTTCCGGTTGGCCAAATCTAAAAGTGACACCTGATAATGCTGAGCAATATTTTAACGGCAAGGAAACTAACATAGGTGTTCGGTTGGGGGGTGGTTTGATAGATATTGATATTGATGATCCACGGTTAACAATCTTTGCTAAGAAAATCCTTCCCTTTACTGGAAAAATATTTGGGCGGGCAAGTAAAAAAACCTCTCATTATCTTTATCATTCGGATCATCGCGAAACAAAGACGTTTAAGTTCAATAACAAAACGTTAATTGAAATACGGGGGGAGGGCTCTCAAACAGTCGTTCCCCCAAGCACTCACGAATCAGGGGAGGAGGTTTCGTGGGAATCTAATGGAAAGATGGGCTATGCTAGCAGGGGGGATATTACAAAAAAAGTTGGTTTAATTGCCCTTGCGTCTCTTTTATTAGATAAATATCCACGCGTACCTGGTGACAGGGATGTTATTTGTTGTTCTATTGCAGGGGTGTTGTTGAGGGCAAAGTATCAAGTGCAGGAGGTAGATACGTTTGTACAATTACTGGCCTCTGAATCTGGGGATGAGGGGGCGGATCAAAGAGCTAAAGCAAGGAAAATTAAAACTGATCTGGAGAATGATAAACATGTATATGGTTTTCCTACACTGAGGAAGCTACTTCCTTTAAATGAACAGGAAATAGATAAAGTTTTAGAGTTTACCCAGACATCAGACGAACAAACGCACAAACACCTCAAGTTTATTTCTCATCGTTCCACCGCTCATGACCTCATTCCTCAACCAGACTGGTTAATATCTTCTCTCATTATGAAAAAAACAGCGTTTAATATCAGTGGTTTTGGAGGATCTGGAAAATCATCCCTAACAATGCTCTTAGCAATTACGGGAGCATACCATCTCCCAACCTTTTTAGACAATAAAGTGCCGCAGCCGTTTTCAACATTGATTATGAACCAGGAGGACACACTCAATCAACTGAAACTAAAGGCAAAAGCTTATTGTCAGCATTTTAGGCCGACAGAAGATCATGTTCAGGGTGACCTCTTGAACAAAAGGAAGCCAAAAGACAGAAAAGATATATTTTTTTATTCAGGGGCCGAAGAAAAATTCATTCTTGGAAAATTTAAAAAAAATATACTTGAAAAAATGCCACACTATGACGAGGTAAAAAATTTGGTCATAGAAAAAAATATTGATCTTATTGTTTTCGATCCCTTTATTCTTTTATTTGAAGGTCTGGATGAAAATTCAGCACACGACGTTTCCAGTGCAATGAAGCTATTAACCGAGATTGGAGTTCAATCAAACGCAGCCGTGGTCATTGTGGACCATACGTCAAAACAATCTCTCAGCTCTAATTACAAGAATGACATCAACGCACGTCAAAGTGCCACGAAGGGTTCCATCAATAAAATGAGTGCCGCAAGGGGCGGCTTGCTTCTCAATCACATGACAAAGGATGAAGCAAAAAAAGTTTTTGGCATTGATGAAAATAAATGTACGCAGTTCATTAACGTATTAGATTCCAAGAATAACTACGCCCCAGTGAAGATCCGGGGTTCCTGGCTCAAAAAGAAAGTCGTTAATGTCGATTCTCAGGACTGTATGATTTTGAAAGAGGATGAAACTTTAGCTCGCGCCTACGCACAGAAAAAAAATGAAAAGGAAAATTTACTTCAAAACAATATTCTATCTTGTTTTGATAGGATTATTGAAACATTTGGTGGGAGGGATGATATTTCGGTTAATAAGATCGCTGCAAGTATCGGCAATGAATACTGCTATAAAAATATAAAACACACAACCGTGTGTGAGCAAATTAAAAAAGCTTTATCAGGTGAGGGGGTAACAAAAAACACTATCAGAATACACTACTGCTATGATGACAACGACACAAAGACAAAACACAAGATTATTAAAAGTACAGTGCCCGATGATGATCCTCTCTCTTGTCATTCCTGAACATATTTTCTGCCATGTTCGGATGTTCGGATGTTCACCTATTATATGTTTATTTAATGATAAACATATAGGTAGAACTGAACATCAGGAGGTTAAATGTTATCATGGTTTTTGTGGCTGATTATAAGTAAAAAATCGAATTTGTTTATTTTGGATTAGCACCACTAATATTATGAGCATAAAAACGAAACGTGAGCCTTGATCCTTGGCCCACGGAACACGCCTAACCCCCTCTGACAGAGGGCACTCAAAACATATGAGGGTTATGTTACAGGGTTACTGAGGGTTACACACGGCAACACATAAGGAACACGGTAAAAAGTAAAGCTGTGTGTTGGCAATTACCTTTGTTTTGTAACGAGTTTTGTCTGTTCAACACAGTAACACGGTACTTTTACGATATTTGGTTGTTATAATATTAGCAGTTTATCGTAACATAAAAAAAACAGAAGTTTTAGTGTGTTGGTGTGTTAGATGCTACGTCTGAGATGTATGTGTGGTGTGCCAAATGCCAATGAACACTCAACATTCCTCGTGGTTGGTGGTAGGATTATTGATTTGAATCAAAATAACCATCGTAGTTGGTGGTGAAATTATGTTATTAAAAATTAATGCTGAATAAAATAAATTTAATTGAATATTTTGAAAATGGAATCAAGCCTGATACCGAATTAAAAATCGGAACGGAGCATGAAAAATTCATTTTGAATGAATCCACTTTAAAACCTCTCTCTTATGAAGAAAAAAACGGAATACGCGACATCTTCTCAAGTCTAATAGAGTTGGGTTGGAAACCGATTTATGAGGGGAAAGATAATTCAATTGTAGGTTTAAAACATGGTAAACAAAATATTAGTCTAGAGCCAGCTGGTCAGTTTGAACTATCTGGTCAGCCATTAGAAAATATTCATCAGACTTGTGATGAAATTACTAAGCATCTTAATCAAATGAAACAAATATCTAAAAAACACAACTTTATCATGCTTGGCATGGGAGTAGAACCAACACTTGATCTAAAAGATTTCTCCTGGATGCCAAAAGAACGCTATTCTATTATGCGGGAATATATGCCGAGCGTAGGCAAGAATGGCTTGGACATGATGCAAAGGACGTGTTCCACGCAAGTGAACCTTGATTATTCATCCGAACAAGACATGGTTAAGAAATTCCGCGTATTATTGTCTCTGGAATCCATCGGAACAGCTATTTTTGCCAATTCTCCATTTATCAGTGAAACAGTATCTGATTTTAAGAGTTTGCGGTCTGTGTACTGGATGAATACTGATAATCAAAGAACAGGAATTATACCATTTGTATTTAATGATAATTTTAATTTTGAAGCGTATGTCGACTATGCCCTGGATGTGCCAATGTATTTTATTAAAAGAAATGACACATATATTAATGTGACGGGTTGCAGTTTTCGGCAATTTATGGAAGGAAAACTGGATCAACTGCCAAAGGATAGAGCCACATACGATGATTGGAAAAATCATTTAACTACTTTATTTCCCCAAGTAAGACTTAAACAATATCTTGAGTTACGATCAATGGACGCATGCTCGTGGGATGAGATTTGCGGACAGCCTGCCTTTTGGACGGGACTTTTATACGATAAAGACTGCTTGGATGAGGTTTCTAATATAACTGGTGAATGGACACATGAGGACAGGCTTTATCTTTATAAGAATGTTCCCCAATACGGTTTGGCGACTTCCTTCAAGAATGGCAAGGTTCTGGATATTGCAAAGCTACTATTAAAAATATCACAAAGGGGACTTAAAAACAGAAAGTTTTTATCCAAAAGCGGCTATGATGAAAGAAAATATCTGGAAAACATTGAGATAAATTTGGAGAAGAATCTTTCCCCCGCCGATATGCTCATTGATAAGTATTATCATCAATGGGGAAAATCCATCAAACCCATTTACGAGGAAAACATTTTTTAATGACCATAAAAAAAATAGCCATTCAAATGGACGCAATTGAAAGAATTGATTTAGATTTTGATACGTCTTTCCTGTTAGCCATGGAGGCGCAGCAAAGAGAGTACGAAGTTTTTTATTATAATCCAATTGATCTTGAATATGATAAGAGCGTTGTCCAAGCTTGGGGATATTTTATAGAACTGTTTGATCAGAAGGAAACTTATTTTAAATATTTGAGTGAAAAAAAAGAACTGTTTAATCTTGCTGAAGTTGATGTTGTTTTAATCAGGCAGGACCCGCCCTTTGACATGAATTACATCTCTTCTACTTATTTGCTTGAGCAATTGTCTTCTTCTACAGTAGTGCTTAATAACCCTGTATCGATTAGAAATGCGGCAGAAAAAATTTACCCCTTTCAATTTCAAAAATATATACCCCCAACAATCATCACCCAGAAGATTGAAACGATTAAAAAATTTTTAATAGAAAATAAAGATATTGTCACAAAACCCCTTTACGGGAATGGAGGAGAAGGTATTTTTCGATCAAAGATAGATGATTCAATTTTACAGGGTATTGATGAGAGTAAAAATATATTAGACGAGCCGATCATGGCACAAAAATATATTCCGGAAATCGTGGAGGGTGACCGTAGAATAATTCTCATTGATGGTGAGTATGTAGGCTCTGTTGCCCGTATTCCTCAACCCAATAAACTAAAAGCCAATTTTCATGCAGGAGGACAGCCGCGAAAAACTGATTTAATATACAGGGATCAAGAAATTTGTGATGCATTAAGGAACGACCTGAAAGAAAAAAATCTTTTTTTAGTTGGAATTGATACAATCGGGAATTATCTTACCGAGATCAATGTTACTTCTCCAACTGGGCTGAAACAAGTCAACGAACTCAATGGTGTCAACCTCGCAAAAGTTTATTGGGATAAACTTGAAGCAAAATTTTTTTAATTTATCAACATTCCTCGTGGTTGGTGGTAGATTGAATTATGCAAACTTGGACCTATTCTTTGCAATCCTAATAATTTTGACAAGATTTATGTGGGTAGTTATAACTTCTCTTTGCTAATGAAAAATGGAGATATAGATGACTGTTGAAAAAATTCACGAAGGTGGCTGTGCATGTGGCGAAGTTCGTTACAAAACAAAAGGTGAGCCAAAAGTACAAGCAGTTTGTCATTGCAGATATTGTCAATTGAGAACTGGGTCTGCATTTGGTATGGGTGCCTATTTTTCTGCCGATAATGTAGAGTTTAATTCTGGTGAGCAAACTCAGTTTAAATATGAAACTGTATCAGGCAACAAAGTGACAACATCATTTTGCAAAAAATGTGGAAGCACTACAAATTGGTCCATTGAGTCTAAGATGATGGCTGGAATGACAGCCATTGCAGTTGGTACATTTGATCCGCCAACATTTTGGTTCAAGGTAACACGAGAGATTTTTTGTCGGTCAAAGGCAGAGTTTATAGAAAACGATATTGAAAATAAATTTGAAACATCAGCTAGCTACAAGCCTATCCGTAAAGATGAACCAAGAAAAACTGTAGTTTAAGTATTATTTACCAACATAAAAATTAATATGCAGGCGGCAACTATGAAAACTATTTTTAATGACTTACGTTCAGGAAGCAATGGCTTATTAAATCTGTTCCAAATATCTTTTAATTTATACATATTTTGTCTCCTTTAGTTTTAATCAAACATCTAGAACTATATCCTCTGACATCAGTTATATTAACTTAAAACTCTCCTACTTTACCCTCAACATTCCTCGTGGTTGGTGGTAGGATAGTAAAATAAAATACATTGCGATTATATGTAATGCTTTTTAATTAGATTAATAAATCTCATGCAGGTCATAAAATCAACAGGATTAGCTTTCGAAATGATTATAATTCATTTGTTTATTTACAGGCTTTTGCTTGATTTTAATTTAACTCCTCCACATAAACAGCTAGTGAACTTGAAATTAGTAACTTTTGTTTTCATAAATAACAATTTTTATTTAATTTATTATTTACCAGACAGAACCATCCGGTTTAATGACACCCTTGGTTAATATAAAGCATCCATAAGCTCTTGCATCAGTAGTTGACACAATTGCATAGGCTTCTTTAGCCTCCTTATAAAATTGCAATCTTTCTATAGTGCCTATTTTCCATTTATCACCGGATGTTTCTTTTAAAATATTTATAAAGTCCTTATGAACGTCGTTTACTTCTTCAGGATGATTGTCAATTTCCATTCTTGTTACTGGATAGTCGATAAAACTATCTAGAGGAAATACGGAAAGTATTGCTTTAGCAGCAGTGGCAATATTGATTCCATCTAACCTAATCAATCTTTTAGCTAGTGAAGTTGCAGGAAAATTAGCATCAGCTAAAACTAGTCTATCTCCATGGCCCATAGAACGCAAAGTGCTTAACAACTTAGGACTCAATATTGGGTCAATATTAATTAACATGTTATAAAATCATATTATTTATAAAAAATTATTTTATATTAATTATATCTCTATTAGAATAAATTCTTTTTATGTCTAAGTTAGTTGTTATTTCCGATCCTTATCCAAGAACATTAAATCTTATATTTAATAAGGAAAAATTTAGATTATTCAAAAAAAAATTCCAAATAATTTCAGCCCCATTGAAAAATAAACGAGCTTTTTATGAAAAGAATATTTCAAAAGCTACATTTATCCTAGGTCAACCAGATTTACCTTCTACACTTTTACAAAAAGCAAAAAAATTAAAGGCTATTTTTAATGTGGAGAGTAATTTTATGGACAACATGGATTATAATTATTGTTTTAATAATGGAATACATGTTTTAGCAACTTCTCCCGTTTTTGGTAAAGTAGTTGCAGAACTTGCTTTAGGATTAACGTTGTCCCTTGCTAGAAATATTCATGGTGCTCATTATGATTTTAAATTTGCAAAAGAAAAATATGGGGGAGAAAGCAATTTAAATAGCTTTTTAATTACCAATAAACATTTTGGAATGATTGGCTTTGGTGACCTTGCTCGAGCTTTATTGCCATTAATTCAACCGTTTTCAAATAAAATTTTTGCTTATGATCCCTGGATACCAGATCAAGTTATTAAAGATAGTAAAGTGATACCATGTAGTCTTAATACACTTTTAAAAAAATGTGATATCATCTATGTCTTAGCCACTGTTACTTCAAAAAATGTAGATCTTATAAATAAAAAGAATTTATCTACACTTAAAAAAGGATCGTGTTTCATCTTAATGAGCAGGGCCGCTCTTATTAACTTTGATGATTTCATTGCGAGGCTTAAAAGGGGGGATATTTATGCTGCTATAGATGTATTCCCTAAAGAGCCTGTGAACAAAAAAGATCCTATTAGAAAACTGAATAATGTTTTATTTTCCGCTCATCGTGCCGGAGCTCTTGATGTAGCTTTTAAAGAAATGGGCAATATCGTTTATCAAGATATGTGTTTAATAATGAATCATTTACCTCCGCGATTATGCAAAAGAGCTGAAAGGGAAACTGTCAAACATCTTCGCTCGAAACCTGTTGAAATAAATTAGTTTTTTCCTTAAGTAGTTATTACATGACTTTCAATTCCTCTGACATCATCCTTGAAGCCAGGGGAGTTTCTAAATATTTTGGAACGATTACTGCTCTTGAAAACACCAATCTTAATTTAAGACCAGGGGAAGTTTTAGGCGTTGTTGGAGATAATGGCGCTGGAAAGTCCACTTTAATGAAAGTCTTATCTGGATTATTTAAACAAAGCGCAGGATCGATATTTTTTGAAGGAAAGAAAGTAGAATTTTCCAGTCCTCGGGATTCCCAAAATTTAGGCATAGAGATGGTCTATCAGGATCTTGCTCTGGCTGAAAATCTACCAATAGGCGATAATATTTTTTTAGGAAGAGAGCCTACAAGAAATTTCGGACCATTTAAATTTCTCGATCATAAAAAAAGAAAACAACTGACCGAAGAACATCTTTCTAGGTTAAAAATAAATGTTAAAAGCGCTGATCAAAGAGTCGAAGAACTTTCTGGCGGTCAGCGTCAAGCGGTTGCAATTGCCAGGGCAACAGCCTTTGATGCAAAAATAGTCATTATGGACGAGCCCACAGCAGCTCTTGCAGTAAAAGAGGTCGGGAAAGTTTTAGATTTAATCAAGGGCTTAAAAGATTTGGGTGTAGGCGTGATTGTAATCAGTCATCGCATGGATGACATTTTTACCGTATCAGATCGTGTTATGGCTTTATTCCAGGGTACGAATTTTGCCGAGTCACAATTAAGACAAACATCCAGGGATGAAGTCATTGGATGGATAATGGGCAAAAAAATATAAGTGTATGGAAAATAAAGAAGACACCCTTTTTATTAGATTAATCCCCTACATTGACAGGTACGGGATACTTCTTTTGATTGCAATAATGCTGCTCATCCTTCATCTTCTTCAACCTGATGTCTTTTTTTCGTGGCGCAACATAACTAACATATTCAAACAAATATCGTGGCAATCTATGCTTGCCCTTGGTGTTTTCATGGTCATTGTCACTGCGGGCATAGATTTGTCTGTAGGATCTATACTCATGTTATCTTTAATGGCTCTTGCAATTGCATCAAGAGCTGGACTTCCTTGGCAAATTGTTATTTTTGTTGCACCTGCGGTGGGAATGGTGTGCGGGATGATTAATGGACTGGGAATTACCATTCTGCGGATGCCCCATCCATTTATAATGACTCTCGGAACACTTTATATATTCAGGGGTGTTGGAAACTTGATTTCAGGAGGCGTTCCAATAGGTGGATTTGCAGATCAACTTAGATCCATTGGCAGTGGAAAAATAAGATTAGAGTGGCTTTATGGTGAGGGTGCGACACAATACATTCCTTCAAGTTTAATCATCATCATTATTATATTTTTTATTTTTTGGATTTTTTTAAACCAAACTAAAATTGGGAAATGGATTTATGCCATCGGTGGCAATCCTGAAGCTGCACGGGCAGCTGGAATTAACGTTAATAGAATATTAATTCTTGTATATACTTTATGTGGTTTTTTATCTGGCATTGGAGCACTAATTCTTGCAGGAAGAACTGGTTCTGCATACCCTAATGCTGGCTTGCAATCAGAACTGGATGCAATAGCTGCTGTCATCATTGGAGGAGCCAGTTTTTTTGGGGGTCGAGGCACCGTATTAGGGGTTTTTGCCGGAGTTTTCATAATGGGCTTGCTCAGAAATGGTTTAAACCTGATGAATGTCAGTGTTTTTTGGCAGCAAGTTTTAATAGGCTCTATCATTATATTAGCCGTATACATAGATGTACTGCGCAGGCAATTTGGTACTAGAAAATAGATATAGAATCAGTTGAATTTTTTTCTTTTTTAGCTACATTATTAAATAATTTTTTTAGGAGGAAAATTATGAAATTATTTGTTTCTTTAATTACTGCATTATCAGTTCTTTTCTCTTTTAGCGCATTTTCAAAAACAATTTTGGTAAGCACTAAAGGACCTGGTTCAGGAAACCCTTTTTGGGCGGCTGTTGAACAAGGCGCAAAGGATGCTGCTGCAGAACTTGGCGTTGACTTGGTTATTTTATCGCCACCGCAAGAAAGTGATGTGATGGCACAAGTTAACCAGCTTGAAGATCAAATTGCCAAAGGTGTTGATGGTATTGCTGTTGCACCAACTGATCCATCTGCTGTTGCTCCAATTCTAGATGAAGCTATTGCGGCAGGCATCCCTGTCGTTTACATTGATACCAATGGTATTAATGAAGGCGTTACTTTTATTGGCACCAACAATATTAATGGAGCAAAATTAGCAGCTGATTATATTTGCGGCAAAGTTCCTAAGGGTTCTGATGTTGCAATACTTCAAGGCATGATTACACAAACAACAGGTCAGCACAGAGCTGAAGGATCACACAAGGGTCTTACTGAATGTGGTTTGAACATTGTTGCTGAACTTCCAGCCAACTGGGACACTGCACAAGGCATGTCTGTTATGGAAGATATCATTACTGGTAATCCAAACATTAAAGCTGTGTTTGCGTCTAATGACAATATGGCTTTGGGTGCATGGGAAGCTCTTGAAAGCGCTGGCATGACTGATGTTGTATTGGTCGGATTTGATGCTAACCCAGATGCAGCTGCGAGCGTTGCTGCCGGTAAAATGTCTGCAACTGTAGCGCAGTTCTCTTATAACATGGGCAAATACGGAGTGGAAAATGCTCTTAAATTGGCTAATGGGGAGTCAATTCCAGATAATATTGATACTGGAACAGTCCTTGTAACTAAGGAAAATGCAGCAGATTTCATGTAGAATTATTATTATACAAATAAAAAAGGCAGATAACTCTTCTGCCTTTTTTTTATTACATATTCTTTGTGGTTGGTGGTAAATGCTCCCTCAAAAGAACAACCACCTAATCACGAAGATCAAGCCAACTAAATAAGATGAAAAAACCTTTAAAAATGAAAGAGGGAAGCGATAGGCCTTACCACTTCCCCGAGTTCCCTATAAAGATATTAAAAGAAATACCAAATGATTATGTAAATCAATCCAACCCAAAAGATTATCTTACCAAGTATCCAACAAAGAAAACCAATCATACTTTATCCTATCGTTGCTACGAGTTTTTCTGGATCAAGTTTCGTATAAACTTTCAACAGCACACCAGGATTTTTATGACCACTCATAAGTTGAACAGTAGGCAGATCAAACTTTCTGATTTGAAACATTTGCGAGATTGCTGTTCTTCTTAGATCGTGCCACCGAAAGCCTTCTATCTCTGCTCTTATCTTCGCTCTATTAAAATGGCTTTTCAAAGAGTCCCTGGTCATGGGGAACATTTTTTTATCGAACTGCCGTGGAAGACTACTCAATATTAGAAATTCTTTCTCGCTCAAGGGAATGGTTCTATTCTCCCCGTTCTTTGTATCAAACAAAGTTAATAGTCTTTTCTTCCAATTAATATGATCGTATTTAATCTTCAGCAGCTCTCCTTGCCTAACAGAGGTTTCAATAGAGAACGACACCATGGGTTTTAAATAAATATTATTACTAACAGCACACTGCTCAAGTAACCTGGTTTGCTCATGCTCCTGGAGTACTCTTTCCCGAGGGTTGCCCTCTGGCTCTCTCTTAAATATCTTACAAGGATTATGAGGAAGATACATTTCCCAATCCGTTAAGGCTGTTTGAATGACCACACTAATAAAATTAAAGTCTTTATTAAAGGTCGGGCCTAGAACATCCTCTAATCTTCGATCTCTATAATCGGCTAAATGCTTAGTCGAAAACCTTAATAGATTAACAGTAGAGATCTCATCTTCCAGGAGTTGATCTTTACGATACTCCTCATTCTTCCACTGCTTTTTCTTCTTATGCTTACCTTCACTAATGTAACGCTTAAACAAATCTCCTAATGTAACCTTACTAGCTTCAGAATAGTCAGAGGTATCCCCTCTATCAAACTTCGCTTCCATGGTTCTAGACCACTTCTTTGCTTCCGTTAATGTTGGAAAAGATTTACTAAAAATTCCGTAGCCTCTACGCTGAACAGTAACCAGATAAGATGTACTAAGTTTATGTTTTCGTTTTTTTATATATGCCATTCTCACTCTCTTTCTGAAAGTGAATATCGACACAGCCTCGACAGAGAGGTGCTAACTAATTATTTACTCGTGGAATTTGGCTTCTATTGGAGCGGGCGAAGGGATTCGAACCCTCGACTTCAACCTTGGCAAGGTTGCGCTCTACCCCTGAGCTACGCCCGCTTAATTTGCTTTTAGCATTAAAGCTTGTGATTGTCATTATTTCGAAGTGAAAGGCATATATTTATTTTTTCATAATATTGTTTTAATTTATTTAAAAAAGATTCTCTTTTTTCTTTGTCTAGTAGATCTTCATAAATAACTATAATTTTTCGTTTAGTAATTTTATTAGTTTTTGATAAAGCATACAAAAAAATATTTTATAATTTATTTCCAATAGTTTCTTATAATAAAATTAGACATATGTTCTTTTTGTATTTT
>JAGFWP010000036.1 GCA_017639935.1 Pelagibacteraceae bacterium | reverse complement strand
ATGTTTCATTAGTTGTATAATCATCCGTTTTCAATCGCGTAATATGAATAGCTACATCTTTAGGGACAATATCAAAAAAATCACTTTCTCCTGCAAGATCAGTAGACATCAAAATAAAACCAAGTTTAGCTCTATTATGTCTTCCTTCGTTCATTTCAACTTTGCGAGCTTTTGAATTAATTATATCTCCAAGTTTAAACATAATTTTTAACACTATATCATTCAAAGATTTCGAGAAACTTGTAAAATGATTGAGACATATTCTTTAAATTATTAAATCTTTAATCTCCTTGGAATGATGAGTAATTTGCTCATATCCATCTTTTGTAATTATAAAGCTATCTCCAACTTGACCTCGAAAATCTTTAGTGCTACTGCCGCCATCTACTACTAATACCATTCCTGTTTGAATAACTGTTTTATTACCTGAAACAAGTTGGGGTTCTTCTAAAACGCTAAAACCAGTTCCTCGCCCACATCGGTATTTTGGATAAGGATAACCTTCGGATTGAATAGTATCGGCGTAAGCTGCATGTATTTCTTCTGCCGTAACACCTGGACGAAGCACATCTAAAGCTGCTTTTTGAGATTTTACCGCAACTTCTTGAGCTTTTATTTGATCTTTATCCAGAATTTCTTCAATCCAAAAAACGCGATCAAAACCTAATCTAAATCTATGAAAATTTGTTGATCCACAATAACAAACAAAAAAAGGGTCTCCTCTTTTGATTAATTTTGTTGTTGGGCGATGATGTGTTCTAGGTAAATCTTTCCCGGAGGCCATTACAGGCAAGAAATGTATGTTTGGTGACATGCTTATATTATTCGGATAATGAGTTTTTAAAAGTTCAGCTGCCTTTCTGGTGCCTGCTTGTGATTGCGCGATAGCAATTTCATATTCAGGAACGTTATGTCCTAATGCTTTTTTTGCTCCTTCCATCATTGCCATAGCAACTTCTCCTGCATGTCTTGCAATTTTCAATTCTTCATCTGTTTTAATCACACGAATGTCATTTATTATTGGGGTGATATCTCCCATTGATTTGCCGTTCATTAATTCGGATAAATAAATACTTACTGGCGCATTTATTTTATATTTCTCACATGCAATATTTATATTTTGTTTTATAATTTTTGGTAAAAATTCTCTCCATTCATTACCAACGCCATCATTCCAAGTCTCTATTTTCTTTACGGGAGCATCCTCCGGCACTAAAAAGACATCCAATAAAGGTGTGATCAATGTGCTTTCATCATCTTTTGGCACAAGCAGAATTGTCGGGCGACCAAATTCCATATGAACAAAATATTGGTATCCAGTAAAGTAATACAGGCTGTCATCATCGGTTATAACTGCAAGATCTATATTGTCTTGCCTCATTTTTTCTCTTAATTTAAGTAAATTTTTTTTAAACATTCTTTTCTCCTATAGATAAATTTAAATTGAACAAGGATCAATAATTTCAGGAATTTCAAATAGCCG
This sequence comes from Pelagibacteraceae bacterium, assembly GCA_017639935.1. Taxonomy (GTDB): domain Bacteria; phylum Pseudomonadota; class Alphaproteobacteria; order HIMB59; genus JAGFWP01. The sequence goes on along the minus strand of JAGFWP010000036.1, from coordinate 2,098 downwards.
CCCATATCCTTTAACGGTTTGAGATACATTAATACGACGCAAGCAACTCCACATCATTGCTTGATTGGAGCAAATAACTGGTTTATTAGCCTCTTCCTCAATTTCCTGAAGAATATCGATGGTGCGTATTCCACCGCAACTGATAAAAATTGCATCTGCTTCAGGTCTGTCGAGTGATAATGCAAATTCTTTTATATAACCCGGAGTAATGTTACCCATTACAGAACCATCATCAATTTGCATTCCTTTAATGTCAAGAACATTAAATCCTTGATTGGTCATGAAGCGGTATTCCAGCTTGTTAACCTCGTCGATATAAGGCGTGGCAACAACAATAGATTTTGCATTTAAAGTGCGAAGTCCATCAATAACGCCCGTCACTAATGTCATTGGTTGTGATTTTGGAGCGCCAAGACGTATTTGTTCAGCAACCGCATGCTCACCAATAACAATTGAACCTGAAGTACATGCATAACAAATTAAGTCAGGTGGTGCATCAGGTTGGATTAGAGAAGCTGCATTAGCCATTGTATCTATGTGTTTACGAAGACCTTCAACAGTAATTTCGTTAGGACTCGCAACAGGAGCAACAGATATTGAAACGCCTTCAGGAGCTAGTGTGTGGAGATTCTCCTGTATAACCGTGTCGGTTGCCATAACAACAAATCCCAAAGAGCCAAGATATCCATATGTGTTACCATACTGAACTTGTTGGTAAAGATTTTTCATTTAATTGGCTCTAATTTTATTGAATGCATTTTTCAAAAACAAATATATCATTGGTGCTTGAATAATCATTAAAATTAAGGGGATTAAAATGAAGATTGGTTTTATTGGACTTGGTAACGTAGGAGGCAAGCTAGCGAGAAGCTTGTTAAGAAATAAATTTGATTTAATGGTTAGAGATTTAGATACAAATCTAACTAATAATTTTATAAATTTAGGTGCAAAAGTTTCCAATACTCCAAAAAACTTAGCGGAACAAGTTGATTTAATTATAACTTGTTTGCCATCTCCTCGAATTTGTGCCGAAGTAATGGAGGCCGATAATGGTGTAATAAATGGTCTTTCTGAAAATAAAATTTGGCTAGAAATGAGTACTACCGATGAATCAGAAATTAAAAGACTTGGTGAAAAAGTTGTTGCAAAAAAATCAGTCCCTTTAGATGCTCCTGTTAGTGGCGGTTGTCATAGAGCCGCTACAGGAAATATTGCAATATTTGTTGGTGGGGAACGAAAAACTTTTGAAAAAATATTGCCTGTGTTAACTGTTATGGGTCAAAAAATTCTACATACAGGTGAGCTTGGTTCTGCTTCTATTTTAAAAGTAATTACTAATTATTTAGCCTCTGTTCATCTAGTAGCTCTTGGAGAAGCTTGGACTGTAGCAAAAAAATCAAATTTAGATCTAACTAAATCATATAAAGGAATAGCCGTTTCTTCTGGTAATTCTTTTGTTCATGAAACAGAAAGTCAAGTTATATTAAATGGATCCTATAATATTAATTTTACAATGGATTTAGTCTTAAAAGACACAAGTCTCTTTAATGATTTGGCCAACAAATTAAATGCACAGCTAGAAATATCTCCTCTTATTGTGGATATATTTAAGGATGGTCAAAAAAAATACGGTTCAAGAGCTTGGTCCTCTATGATTGTAAAAAGAATGGAAGACTTAAACAAAATTGATTTTAGAACTGATGGTTTTCCTGAAGAATTGACTGATAGCGAACCAGAGGAAAAAGGATATGAAATATAATTATTGTGGTAAAAGATTTATAAATGTTAGAAAAAAGAAATTTTTATATTAATGGTAAGTGGGTATCTCCCTCTAAACCAAATGATTTTGAAGTTATTAATCCATCAAATGAAGATCCTTTTGCCATTATATCTCTTGGCTTTAAAGAAGATACCGATGCTGCAGTAGATGCTGCTAAAAATGCATTCGAAACTTGGAGAGAAACTAGTAAAGAAAAAAGATTAAGCTTGTTGGAAAAATTTGATCAAATTTATAATAGAAGATGGGATGAGATGGTCAAAGCACAATCAACTGAAATGGGAGCTCCGTTGGATTATGCTTCAGAAACTCACACAAAAA
>JAGFWP010000035.1 GCA_017639935.1 Pelagibacteraceae bacterium | reverse complement strand
GTGTGTGTAACGGAATAACATGCGCACATCCTTGTGACCTGAGATGAGAGCCACTTCTGCAACACTCAATCCTTTCTCAAAGAGCCTTGAGATAGCCTCGTGGCGTAGGTCATGGAAATGCAGGTCTTTAATGTTGCCTTTTTTCTTCAGCCTAGACCAAGCTAAACGGAGCGCATTCGGGGTTGTGTCAAAAGGAAGATTGCTGTCATTAAGAATTTGAATGGCTTTTTTCGTCAACGGTATCTGTCTTGATGAACCATTCTTACTCATAGGCAATATAAGTATTCTACCCTTAATATTGTGAGGATGAATGTTTAAGATTTCCCCTCTTCGCATCCCCGTCTCAATGGCAAGCTCTATGATGCTCTTTAGCTTAGGATTGATGGTATTATTACGAAGCAAGTAATCATATTCATAAGAAGTAAGTCGTCTCTTCCTTGAGCAGGAGCTTTTTGGTTTGTAGATTTGTTTCACGGGATTGGTAATGGGGTACGACCAGTCCTTGATGCACACATTGAACATGTGGTTGATGATGGTGAGTTCGCGGAGAACAGTGTCCGTCTTATTCTTTTCAAGACGGCTGTCCCTCAGCTTGGCAATGTGATGCGACTGTATTTGATCCAGTTTCAGTTGTGCGAGATCCGTTTGCCCCAGTTGCCTGAGGAAATACACCTCCCTTGTGTGCCCCCTTTTCCTCGCGGACACTTCCTTCGTATAGCGCTCAATGATCTCACTGAACATAGGATAATCAATTGATCTGCTGGCAAGACTGCCCTGGTCAAAGCTGACCTCCAGCTCCCTCGCCCACTGCTCCGCCTCCTGCTTGCGCAGGAATGTTTTCGAGATCTGGTTGTGACCGAGATGCCGTACCTGCACCTGCCATTTGCTGTTGCGTTTCCTGATCGTAGCCATGTCCTTCTCTTCCTTGTTGTGACACGATTGTGACACAGGAAAAAGCTAGGCTGAAAAAATGGTGGGTGCGACAGGATTTGAACCTGTGACCCCTGCCGTGTCGAGGCAGTGCTCTACCGCTGAGCTACGCACCCTGATCTTCTAAAAAAAGAATTAATTAAATATTCATTTATTGCAAAAAATATATAAAAAATAAAGTCTTTTGATAAACTTTAGTAACTTATGTTAATTAATTATAATTTATTAATTAAACTCTTCATAACTATATTAACAATTTGTCTTAGCGCATATTTTTTTTACGTAGGATATTTGTCATTAAATCTTTATAAATCAATTAATCCTAACCCCTCAAACTCAAAAACTAACATAGATGCAATAAAAAATAATTATTTAAGTAAGCCAGATAATACAGAGTTTTTGAATGAATCAAAAAAAAATAAAATTAGTACTGAAAATGAAATAATCATTGAAATAAAAAAGAATGATACATTTAGCAAAATAATCGATCCATATTTTGAAAACTACATAATTAAAAACAAAATTATTAATGAATTAAATAAAGAATTTAATTTAAAAAATCTCAAAATTGGTCAAGAAATTTACATTTATCAAAACAGTAAAAAAATTGTTAAAACAATTATAATTCCAATAGATTTTTCAACTGATATTGAGATCGAAATTAATGAAACTAAAATTACATTAACTAAGAAAAAAATAAAGATAACGAAAGATTTTGAATCTAACAAATTTTTTATTAAATCTTCTCTTTATGAAGATGGTAAAATAGTTGGAGTTCCACTTGAAATTTTGTCCGAAGCAATTAAGTTGTATAGTTTTGATGTTGATTTTCAACGTGATATTCAAAAAAATGATGAATTTGAAATTTTCTATGAAGTTTTTATTAATGGCAATAAAGGAAATATTTCCTATGGAAAAATAAAATATATTAAATTAAATTTGCATGGAAATATTCTTGAATATTTTATTTTTAAAGATGAAGATGATCATTTTGATTATTTTAATAAAGAGGGGAAAAATGCTAGGAAAGCTTTAATGAAAACTCCAATTGATGGAGCAAGACTTTCTTCTTCATACGGAGTAAGAAAACATCCAATTTTAGGTTATAATAAATTGCACAAAGGAGTAGATTTTGCAGCTCCAAAGGGAACTCCGATATATGCTGCGGGAAATGGTGTCATAGATTTTGTGGGGAAAAATGGCGGTTATGGAAAATACATTCGCATCAGACACAACAGTTCCTATAAAACTGCATACGCTCACTTGAGTAATTATAAAAAAAATATTTATAAAGGGATAAGAGTTAGTCAGGGTGAAGTTATTGGGTATGTTGGATCAACTGGAAAGTCAACTGGGCCACATTTACATTATGAAGTAATATATCAAAACAAGCAAATTAATCCTATGAAAATGAAATTGCCTTCCGGAAAGATATTAAAAGATAATGAATTGAAAAAATTCAATAAAGAAATGAAAATTATATATTCAGATTTTTTATTTTATCTCTATGAATAAATTAAGCAGAATCTTTTTTAGTTTTTGCAGATTTTTTATTAGCTGGTTGTGAAATAAATGGAACAGATTCAATTGAACCGTTATCATTTTTATCTTCTGTATCTGTGAATTCATTGTCTTTATCAGTTTCTGCCACTTCATCTAAATTATTGTCATTTTTAGATTCTTGATCAATAGATTTCTGCTCTACAGGGTTTTGGTTTTCTAAATTTTCTTCACTTAATAATCCTAATTCAAGCATTAATCTCGAATAATGATCAGCAAATTGATAATAATATTCAGATTGTATTCTATCCCCTGAAGAGGAAGCTTCCTTAGCAAGCTTTAGATATTTCTGATATTGTTGAGTAATATTTCCTTTATTACGTCCTCTATCATTCGAGAAGCTATTGTTCCTTTTATGCCCATGTCTTCTGTTTGACCTAAATGTCACACGTGTATTTTTTTTTACGTACATACTCTTAATTATTTAATAAAAATATAAATTACTTGGAAAACTCTAAAACATTAAATAGTTTCCACTTTGTATAAGTAATCTTCTTACTACATTCTTAAAAAAATTAATCAATCTTTATTTAATATTTCTTTTAAAAATCAATGTTCTCTCATAATTTTGATAATCAACAATAATATCAATACAATACATATCAAATTCTTCAAATATTTTGATACATTTATCTCTTTGATAGTATCCAATTTCTACAAAACATAATGATTTAAAATGGGTAATTTTCTGAATTTTATAGGCAATTTCTCTAAAACAAGATAATCCGTCTTTTCCTCCTCTAAGAGCTATTTTAGGTTCGTGGAGTTTTATTTCCTTACTTAAATTGTTGTATTCATTATTTGTTAAATATGGGGGATTTGTTACAATAACATCAAAATTTTCTTTTGTTTCAAACCAGTTACAGCATTTAAATTTAATTTGCTCGCATACATTAAATTTTTTTGAGTTTTTTTTCGCAACATCTAAAGCTGATTTAGAAATATCAGTTGCAGTAATCATAGAGTTTTTATATTCTAAAGCTAATGAAACAGCAAGACAACCTGATCCTGTTCCGATATCAATAATTTTTAAATTTTCTTTTTTGTTTTGAAAACATTTTTCAACAGCTTCAATTATTAGTTCTGATTCAGGTCTGGGATCAAGAACGTTTTCATTAACAATAAAATTATACTTCCAAAATTCTTTTTCTTTAAAAATTTTTGCTAAAGGCTCCATTTTTATTCTTCTTTCAAATGCTGGTTGAAATAGATTGAGATTGATTTGGTTTATATTAAAATTAGCTAAAATGATTTCTTTTTTTAAAAAAGATGTTTTATTAAGTAAGGCTCTGAGTTCAATTACAGGATCAGTAAAATTCTTTTCATATAAAACTTTTAAATGAGTTTTTATAAAATTATTCATTTTCAAGATTAGTTATTTTTTTAGATTCATCATCCGCAGTCAAAGGATTTATTATCTCATCTAGATGTCCCTCTAAAATTTCATTTAATTTGTATAGTGTGAGATTAATTCTATGATCAGAAACTCTTCCTTGGGGAAAGTTATAAGTTCTAATTCTTTCTGATCTATCTCCTGTACCTACTTGAGACTTTCTTTTTTTTGCCCTCTCCTGTTCATTCATTTGAATTTCTTTGTCTAGAATTCTTGAACGAAGAATTTTTAAGGCTTTAGCTTTATTTTTGTGCTGTGATTTTTCATCTTGTTGAGAAACAACTATGCCAGTAGGTAGATGAGTTATTCTTACAGCGCTATCCGTTGTATTTACTGATTGGCCTCCTGGTCCACTTGAACGAAAAACATCAATTCGCAAATCCTTTTCATCAATTTTAACATCAATCTCTTCTGCTTCAGGCAATACTGCTACAGTAGCAGCTGAAGTATGCACTCGTCCACTTGTCTCGGTTAACGGAATACGTTGCACTCTATGAACTCCAGACTCGTATTTTAACTTTGAAAAAACACTTTTTCCTGAAATATTACAAATAACTTCTTTAATCCCATTAAGCCCAGTCTCAGATATAGATAAAATTTCAAAACTCCAATTGTTAAGATTTGAATATTTCTGATACATGCCAAATAGATCAGCTGCGAATAATGAGGCTTCGTCACCTCCAGTCCCTGCACGTATTTCTAAAATAGAATTTTTTTCATCATTAATATCTTTTGGAATAAGAAGTTTCAATAAATCTTGTTCAAGTGATTTAATTTTTTTGTTTTTTTCTATTAGCTCATCTTCCGCCATCTTGCGTATAGAAATATCTTTGTCATTTAATAAAGAATTTAGATTTTCAATATCTTTTTTTACAGAATTATATTGATTAATTGACTTTACAACAGGCGTTAACTCGGAATATTCCTTATTTAATTTAATTAGATTATTTCTATCTAAATTGTCTTGGTTCGATAAGCTTTTTTCAATATTTTGATGCTTTTTGACAATTATGTCAAACTGATTTTCAAAATTATTCATTAACTTAATTTTTTTATTAATTCTTCTAGGGATAATGTTTCTTGAGAGGAATCAAATAAATTTTTTAATGTATATTTATTATTTTTATATTCTTCTTCTCCAATAATAATAGCGAACTCAGCTTTTTTATCATCCGCAAAAGCAAGAGATTTTTTCAAGTTATACTTATAACTCCAATAAATAGGTATCTGATTTTTATGCAGTACACTTAAAACTTTGATGCCATAAGTTTTTATAGACTCATCAATTACAATGAGATGATTTCTAATCATATTATTTTTAGGCAAATCCATAAGTAACATTAATCGCTCTATTCCCCCTGCCCATCCAACTCCAGGTATATCAGGTCCGCCTATCATTTTGACTAGGCCATCGTATCGACCGCCCCCGATGACAGTATCTTGTGTACCTAAATTATTATTTTTAAATTCAAAAACAGTATGACAGTAGTAATCCAGTCCTCGTACTAGGGTCTTATCAACAACAAATGACATGTTTGTTTCATTTAACAAGGCTTGTACTTCTTCAAATTTTTTCTTTGCATCACTTGAATATAAATTCGTAATGTCAGGAGCATCTTTACTAATCTCTATATCTTTAGGATTTTTTGAATCTAAAATTCTTAGAGGATTAGTATTTATTTTGCTTTGACTATCTTCGGATAAATCGTTTTTGTATTTACTGAAGAAAGAAGATAACTCTAATTTAAATGATTTTAATGTATCTCTATCACCAAGAGAATTGATATGAAGTTTAAATTGTTGATTAGGAAGAGTATTTATTAAAATTGAACTAGCAAGTAATATTAATTCTGCATCTGCCAATGCATCATTTGTGCCAAAAATTTCAAAATTCATTTGATAAAATTCTCGAAATCGACCCTTCTGGGGCCGTTCCCTTCTAAACATCGGGCCAATTCCAAAGAACTTTGCAGGAAGTTGATTAAGCAGATTGTTTGATATGGCAGCACGTATTATAGGTGCTGTGTATTCTGGTCTAAGTGTTAAAGATGAGTTATTTCTATCATTGAAAGTATACATTTCTTTAAGCACAACATCACTTTGCTCACCTAATGGCTTGCTAAATAGATCAGATGACTCAAAAATAGGGGTGATTATTTCGTTAAATCCAAAAGAATTTGCTGAAACTTTTATCAATTTTTCAATAATATTAAATTTTTCCAAATCATTTCCATAAATGTCATGCGTTCCACGAACAGGTTGGGGTTTCATAATCTATTCACTGTTTGGTTGTTTGTTTCTTTACGTATGATGTCTTCAAGATAAGTTGATAAATCCTCGTTTTTAATACGATGATCTTTTTTACCATTAATATATACCATATGAGTATTATTTCCACCTCCAGTTATTCCAACGTCAGTCATTGTAGCTTCACCAGGGCCATTAACAACACATCCAATTATCGAAATCGTTATAGGGGTTGTAATATCTTCAAGAGATTTTTCCAATTTTTTTATAGTCTCTACTACAGGAAATTGTTGACGAGCACATGAAGGACAAGAAATAATTTTAACACCTCTATGCCTTAGACTTAAACTTTTTAATATATCATATGCAACTTTTACTTCTTCTTCCGGCTCATCAGATAACGAAACTCTTATTGTGTCTCCGATGCCCATAAGTAACAGTTTACCAATTCCTATGGATGATTTGACAGATCCTGATCTTCTGCCTCCTGCTTCCGTAATACCCAGATGCAAAGGATAGTCACATTTGTTTGCTAAAATTTCATATGCTTTTGTAGCCAAAAAAACATCTGAGGCCTTAACACTGATTTTAAAATTAAAAAAATTGTTATCTTCTAAAATTTTTATATTATCTGTAGCACTTTCTACCAAAGCTTCCGGGACAGGTTCCTGATATTTTTCCAAAATTTTTTTTTCAAGACTCCCGCTGTTAACCCCTATTCTTATAGCGCAATTATAATCTTTTGCTGCTTTAATCACATCTTTAATTTTTTCTTTTGAACCAATGTTGCCAGGATTTATTCTTAAGCATGATGCTCCGTTTATGGCTGATTCTATTGCTCTTTTATAATGAAAATGCACGTCTGCAATTATTGGAATTCTGCTTTTTCTGCATATTTTTTTTAGTGCCAGTGAAGATTCTTGATCGGGAATAGATACTCTCACAATATCGGCTCCAACATTTCTGACACGATCAATTTGAGAAAGAGTGGAGTTGACATCAGAAGTAATAGTGTTTGTCATTGTTTGAACGGTAATTGGAGCTCCCCCTCCTATTTTAATATTACCGAGATGAATAACTCTAGATTTTCGCCTATCAATTTTTTGATATGAACGATGCATTAATGATTTATATCAATTAATTATTAAAATCAGAACTAATGATAAAAGAATCTATTACTTCGCCTTTTTTCCCCAACTTGCCTCTTATATTTCCATTTATTAAAACAAGAATATTGCCAGCATTGCCAGTTGTAAGAGTAAAATTATCCGCAACAGAGTATGAGTATTCTTCATCGTCACTCATCAGCCTGCTAAATACGATTTTGTTTTCTTTGTTTCGAAGATGAATCCAGGTTGCGTTCAAAAATTTTAATGTTACTACATTATTAGATTCAATTAGATCATTATCAGGGACAGATGCAACTACACTAGCTTCATTTACAGAAGGATTATTATCAAAAAATATATCTGTTGGTGTTGAAGTTAGTATTTCTTTCTTACTATCTTCTGAATTAATTTTATTAACGTTTTTAAGAGCTAATTGAATTTCAATTTCTTCAATTTCAGATTCTAAACTTTCAGGTAAATCAGGAAGAATAGAATAATCCGGATGTATGTCATTTGTTCTAATAAATAAGAAATAAAAACCAAAAGAAATCAAAAAGATTGAAAAAACGGAAAAGGTTTTTGTTGCAGAAAAAAAATTACTTCTTTCTAGGGGTTTTGGTAGTTCATCAATTAAATCTTCTTTATCAAATAAATTTTGATCTTTAAACTGCTTTACCACCTCATTTTCGTTTAAATCTAATAATTTAGCATATGCACGAATATGCCCAATTAGATACACTAAATCCAAACGATCAGAAAAATCATTATTTTCAATCCTTTTAAGAACACTTACTTGGATATTTAATTCCTCAGCAACAGATCTGAGATCAATTTTGTTCTTTAATCTTGATTTTTTTAAATGTTCACCAACAAATTCCATCACATACTTATTTATATATAAAAAAAATCAAATCAATTGTTAATACCAAGTCTATACGCAGAATGAAGTGAATTAACTGCGTTATTAGTATATTTTTCCTCAATTAGAACACTGATTTTAATTTCTGAAGTTGATATAGCTAAGATATTTATTTTTTGATCTGCTAATGTCTGGAACATTTTTTCAGCAACACCAGATTGTGACATCATACCCATACCAATTACGGATATTTTAGCAACTTCAGAGTTGGTTGAAAGTTGCTTATAAAGGATCCCTTCACTATTTTTTTCTAAAAGATTTTTTGATATTTTCATATCCTTATTTAGTACTGTAAATGTTAAATTAGCACTAATGCCATCTTGAGATATGTTTTGAACAATCATATCAATATTAATATTATTTCTTGATAAAATCCTAAATATTTTCGCAGCAATTCCTGGCTTATCAGGTATGCCTGATATTGTAATTTTAGATTCATCTTTGCTATATGAAACTCCACTTACTACTTCTTTTTCGATTAATTTTTTCTCATTTACAATGAAGGTGCCTTCTTGATTTATTAAAGAAGATAAAACTTGAAGTGTTAAATTGTTTTTCATTGCAAGCTCAACAGATCGAGTATGGAGAACTTTAGCACCCATAGATGACATTTCCAACATTTCTTCATAAGAAAATTTATCAATTTTTTTTGCACTTTTTACAATAGTAGGATCGCCAGAATATACTCCGTCTACGTCTGTAAAAATATCACATCTTTCAGCATTTAATGAAGAGGCTATTGCTACAGCTGTTGTGTCTGAGCCACCCCTTCCTATAGATGTTATTTTTCCTTCTGTGTTTATACCCTGAAATCCAGCTAGAACAACCACATCATTTTCATCTAAATATTTTAAGATATTATCTTTATTTATATTTAAAATTTTTGCCTTTTCATGAGATGAATCAGTAATTATTGGCACTTGCCATCCTAACAGTGGTATGCTTTTGATTTTCATCTTATTTAATATCATAGATAAAAGACCAACAGTTACCTGTTCGCCCGAAGTAAGTACTAAATCATTTTCTTTTGATGATGGATAATCAATTTGATCAATTAATTTTTGTAAATCATTAGTAACTCCTGCCATTGCTGATAAAACAATTACTAATTTATACTTTTTATAATTCTTATTAATGATTGAAGCTACATTCTTAATCCTATTTATATTGGCCACAGAGGTGCCGCCAAACTTCATAACAACTATCTTCATTGACTTACATCATTAATATATTAAATTGAAATAGCTCCATATAATTTTTAATTAATAGTAACAAGACATATGATAAAAACTACCTCTAAAACTACGGAATTTGATCATTTTGAAACTCTTGCACAGGAATGGTGGAATCCTGATGGCAAATTTAAAATTCTACACACATTAACTCCAATAAGAATAAGCTATATAAAAAATAAGTTGTTTGACAAAAAATATTCAAAAAAATCTCTTAGTAATTTTAATATTTTGGATTTAGGATGTGGAGGGGGATTAGTTTGTGAACCTTTGGCAAGATTAGGAGCAAATATAACTGGAATTGACTTTATAAAACAAAATATTATTGCCGCAAAAAATCATGCAAAAAAAACAAACACAAACATAGAATATTTACATCAAGATATAAACAATCTCAAACTTAAAAAAAAATATAATGCTGTATTAATTCTCGAAGTATTAGAACATATAGAAGATTGGAGAAAAATAATTATAGATGTAAAAAAATTATTAAAACCAGGAGGAAAAATAATAATATCAACAATTAATAGAAATTTTTTTTCAAAATTATTTGCAATTTTTATTGCTGAAAATATTTTAAATTGGATCCCCAGAAATACTCATACATATAGTAAACTAATTAAACCCGAAGAATTAAGATCATTTTTAAATAAAAACAAAATCAATGTAACAGACGTCACAGGTTTAATTTTCAACCCGCTATCTGGTCAATGGATGCTAGACAAGAATAATTACCTTATAAATTATTTTTGCACGGCAAAAAAATCTAGTTAGTTTTTTTTGTAGGCGCCCATGGAAGCGGAACAACGTTTATTTCTTCCTCAGCTAGTTCCTTTGTCTGTTCTATAGTTGCTTCACCATAAATTGGTTTCTCTTCTTTTTCACCATATTTCATTTTTTTTGCTTCTTCAGTAAATTTATCTCCAACATATTCAAAATTCTTTTCAACAATTTTTTTGTATTTTTTTATATTATTTGAGAAGGCCTTTTTTAATTGAATATTTTTTTTTGAATTGTTTTTTGCTGGAAGATTAGGTGCCGATAGGGATTTTGTTATGGATGTACTGTCACAGCTTGGACAGTTAATAATTTTTTTTCTTTTTTGATTATTAAATTCTTTAGTGTTCTCAAACCAGCCTTCAAATTCCACGGAACAAATTTTGCAAATTAAATTGAAAACAATCATTTTATATAATATTGTATCTAAATATCATTTTTCAATATTCATAGCTTTTTTTTCAGAAACTATATCCATAATAATCGAACCAGCTGCAATATTTTCACTTGCAATCGTATTTTCACTTAAAATTATTCCCATATTTTTGAAAATAGATAAAGAAACTTTTTTTTTCTTATCATAAAAATCAAATAGTGAGATTTTCTTAACGCCATTAATCACGATAGATAAGGTGTCATTATCGTAACATAATTTAATTTTCGATAATGGATTTTTATGTAAGTTAATTGAAAGAAATAATGACTGGTTTTTGAATTTATATTTTATTGATTGATTGTTTTTCTTCGTAAAAGCAGCAACTAGATCATCTAGTGTAAATTTATTTTGACCATCCTTTAAATTATCAATGATTAAATATTTTAGTTTTTCTAAATAATTAATCCCAACAATATTTTCATTAATTTTACTATTATTTTTTTCTATTATATCATTAATTTCTTTTATCAAATCATTCATAGCACTAATATAAATATTATTCTTATTGTAAGTCCAAATCAATTTGCATTGTTATATATAAAAAAAACAATTTAATTATAAAATAATTATGATCTATAATCAGCATTGATATTGATGTATCTATGAGTTAAATCTGATGACCATACTCTTTTTGTATATTTACCAATTCCTAAGTTCACATTAATTTTTACAATTTTATTTTTCATATAATGATTAAGTTTTCTCAAATCAATTTTTTTATATCTTGTTCCTTTTTTGGCCACAACTAAATTACCAAACTTAATAATTGTTTTATCTTGATCAATGTGTTTATCTGCTTTGCCAATTGCCATAATAACTCTTCCCCAATTAGCGTCTTCACCAGCTATTGCAGTTTTTACTAAAGTGGATTCAGCAATGGAAAACGCCACGTTAGATGCTTGAATCTTATTTTTTGCATTAGAAACTGTGACTTCTATTAACTTAGATATGCCTTCACCATCAGATACAATTTGTTTTGATAAACCAAGCATGATGTCGTTCACTCTTGCTGATATTTTTTTTAAGAGATTGTTATTCATTGTTATTTTTGGTTTTTTTAAGCCAGTAGAAAATAACATTATTGTATCACTTGTTGAAGTATCGCCATCGACAGAAATTGAGTTAAATGTTGAATCAATATGTTTCATAAGTATTTTTTTTAGATCCTTTTTTTGCAATGGAGCTTCTATGAAAATATACGCTAACATAGTACCCATATTTGGCGCAATCATTCCAGATCCTTTGGCAAAACCATAAATTATTATTTGTTTTGATTTATATCTGAATTTAACAACCTCTACTTTGGAAAATGTATCAGTAGTCATAATTGCTTTTGCCGCATCTTTAACGCTTTTTAATGAACTTTTTGATATACAATTTAACTTTTTTATAATCTTTGCAGAGTCAATTTCCTCACCTATTACCCCAGTTGAAGAGACCAGTATTTCACTCTTTTTACATTGAAATATTTTAGAAGCTGCTTTTGCATATTTCTCAATTTGACTTATACCTCTTGTACCAGTATGGGCATTGGCATTTCCTGAATTAACAATAAGTACTTTGCAAAAACCATTATTATTTTTTTTATCCCAAATTATTGGAGCTGATGGCATAGAAGTTTGTGAATAAGCATCAGCCACAGGTACTGCTTTATCAAAAACAATAACTAATAAATCCTTTCCTTTTTTTTTAAAACCTGCCCTTAAAGTATAAATGGTTAAATCTTGAGGTTTATACTCTTTTACACTTTTTGGTTTAAATGGTGAGATGAGGTTTGACTTCATAAAAAA
>JAGFWP010000034.1 GCA_017639935.1 Pelagibacteraceae bacterium | reverse complement strand
TCTTCTCTTAGGAGCAGCTTTTTTCTTCTTAGGAGCTGCTTTTTTTCTTCTCTTAGGAGCAGCTTTTTTCTTCTTAGCTGCTTTTTTTCTTTTCTTTGCCATTAAATGCTCCTTGTAATTTGTTTATGTGGAGGAACCTCCCTCCGTTATCACCAATAAAAGCGACAAACATTAAAGGCTGAATATTTTTCTCAAAACTTACGCTTAAAGTCAACAACATAGTAAACTTTAATTTTTTACAATTTTTTATTTTAAAATTTTAATTTTTTTTTCTTTAAAAAAGATTTTGTCAAACAAGACAGAAACTATTTGGAACTAATCAAAAGTTAGTTAATTTTTCGCAGAATTCTGATATGTTTACTGGTATTTATATTAAATAAAGGTTACAAAAAACTTTTGATAAATTTAACTAATTTAAGATAAATACTGTTAAAATGACCTTTATTGATACATATAAAACTTTTTCAAAAATTGATGTAAATGAAAAAAAGTACATATATTTTGATTTAAACAAACTTGCCAATCATTTTAAATTTAGTCTCTCACTCCTTCCTTTTAGTATAAAAATCTTACTGGAGAATTTAATTCGCAATGAGGATGGAAAATTGATTACTGCTGATATGATCAATTCATTGTGTTCTCAACTATCCAACAAGGATAAATCTTTTGAAATTGCATTTTCTCCAACGCGGGTATTAATGCAAGATTTTACAGGCGTTCCTGCTGTTGCGGATTTGGCTGCAATGCGAGATGCGTTAAAGGCAAAAAATATTGATCCCAATAAAATTAATCCCTTGTCGCGAGTTGATCTCGTCATTGATCATTCGGTGATGGTTGATGAATTTGGTAATGCCGCGGCCTATGATAAGAATGTAAAAAAAGAATTTACACGCAACACGGAACGTTATGAATTTTTAAAGTGGGGGCAAAACACATTTGACAATTTTTTTCTCGTTCCTCCCGGGGCAGGAATTTGTCATCAAGTTAATTTAGAAAATATTGCCAAAACTATTTGGGTTAGTAAAACTAAAGACGGCGATATTTTATATCCTGACTCAGTTGTGGGAACGGACAGCCACACTACAATGGTTAACGCCCTTTCTGTACTTGGATGGGGTGTTGGCGGCATTGAAGCAGAAGCAGCGATGCTGGGCCAGCCCATATCGATGAACATTCCAAAAGTTTTGGGATTTAATATGTTCGGTTCATTAAACGAGGGCATTACAGCAACTGACCTAGTTTTAACAATAACCGAAAAACTCCGTCATCACGGCGTTGTTGGAAAATTTGTTGAATTTATTGGAAAGGGTCTGAAAAATTTAACTTTAGCTGACCGTGCTACTATTTCTAATATGGCTCCAGAATATGGCGCAACTTGTGGTTTTTTTCCAACAGACAGTGAAACGATAAATTATCTTCGTTTAACCGGAAAGGACGATCATCATTTAACTGTCGTAGAAGCTTACACAAAAAAACAACAACTATGGTATGATGGAAAAAACCCTCAAGAGTACGACGAATTAATTACTTTTGATTTAAATGAAGTAAAAACCTCCATTGCTGGACCAAAGAGACCACAAGATAAAATCTTACTCCAAGATGTGCCTGAATCATTTGGCTCTATTATTTCAAAAAGATTCAATGGTTCGCGCGAAGCAAAACAATTAGAGTCAGGTGATATAGTTATTGCTGCAATAACAAGCTGCACAAACACATCCAATCCTAACGTAATGATTGCAGCGGGACTTGTTGCTAAAAAAGCAGTTGAATTTGGATTAACAGTAAAACCATGGGTAAAAACAAGTTTGGCGCCCGGAAGCAAGGTAGTGAGCGATTATTTAGAAAAATCCAATCTCTCTACTTATTTAGATGCTATTGGATTTAATTTAGTGGGATATGGTTGCACAACCTGCATTGGAAACTCAGGTTCTTTAAATGAGTGGATATCAACTCAAATTAAGGAAAAAAAATTATCAGTATGTTCTGTTCTTTCAGGAAATAGAAATTTTGAGGGACGGATTCATCAAGAAATTAAAGCAAATTATTTAGCCTCCCCGCCCCTTGTTGTAGCATTTGCCTTAGCTGGCAGTATTTATGTGAATATTCAAAGTGATGTTATTGGAATTTCAAAAGATGGAAAAGAAGTCTTATTAAAAGATCTATGGCCAACTGCTAAAGAAATTGAATCAGTTCTTCAAACATCTTTATCATCTGATATGTTTCTTTCTCGATATAAAGAAATTTACAAAGGAGATAATAACTGGACCGCGATTAAAACAATAAAAAAAAATACCTATGAGTGGAGCGATATTAGCACATATGTAAAGCAACCTCCTTTTTTCAACGATGCAAGAACTCAGGAAAAACAAAATATTAAAGATGCACGCATTCTTGCTTTATTAGGGGATAGCGTAACCACGGACCATATTTCTCCTGCAGGAGCTATTAGAGAAGATAGTCCAGCAGGTTATTATTTATCAGAGAGACAAATTAGTAAACAAAATTTTAACTCATACGGATCTCGTAGAGGAAATCATGAAATCATGATTCGTGGAACTTTTGCCAATATTCGAATTCGAAATGAAATTGTTACTAATACAGAAGGTGGAATTACGCGCTGTTTTGTAAATGGAAAAGATATGTCAATTTATGAAGCTGCAATGGAATATGAAGCTAAAGAAATCCCCTTGATTGTCATTGCAGGAAAAGAGTATGGTACAGGGTCATCAAGAGATTGGGCAGCAAAAGGAACGCGTTTACTCGGTGTGCGCGCTGTTATAGCAGAATCTTTTGAGCGAATACATCGATCAAATTTAATTGGTATGGGCGTATTGCCCTTTGAGTTTATTAATGGCAAAAATAGAAAAAGTTTAGAATTAGATGGAAGTGAAAAATTAACAATTCTAAACGTTGATAAAATTGTACCGAGTAAAATAATACAATGCAAAATATCAAGCGAAACAAAAAACTATTATATAAGCTTAAAGTGTCGTATTGATACTTTTAAAGAACTTGATTACTATAAAGCAGGAGGTATTTTGCAGTATGTTCTAAATTCGAAAATTGAGAAAAATTCTTAATTAATGCCTTTGGGACATGTTAAACATAATTTATTAGCAATATTAGGACCAACCAATACAGGCAAGACCCATTTTGCTTTTGAAAGACTGACTTCCTACCAATCAGGCATATTTGGCTTTCCCCTTCGTTTACTCGCAAGAGAAAATTATGACAAAGCAATTGCAAAACTAGGAGTTAACAAGGTTGCTTTAATTACCGGGGAAGAAAAAATTTTACCTTCTGAAGCAAAATATTTTTTTTGTACCGTTGAATCAATGCCCCTTAATATTGTGGCTGAATGTATTGCAATCGATGAAGTACAATTAGCGGCTGATTACGAACGAGGACATATATTTACTGATCGTATCCTCCATTTAAGAGGTACATATGAAACTATGTTTTTAGGATCAACAACTATTAAAAAAATTTTATTAAAACTTTTTCCCAACATAAAAATTGAAACTAGAGAAAGATTTTCTCGACTTTCATTTTTGCCTAAAAGAAATTTATCTAAACTTAAGCCAAGATCAGCAGTCATAGCGTTTAATATAAATAAAATATACGAAATTGCTGAGACTCTGCGTAAGCATAAAGGAGGTGCTGCTGTAGTCTTGGGTTCACTGAGTCCTCGAACACGAAATGCACAAGTACAGATATATGAAGATAAAAAAGTAGATTATCTTGTAGCAACTGATGCAATAGGGATGGGTTTGAATCTAAAAATTGACCATATATCCTTTTCTTCTTTTACTAAATTTGATGGTAGATATGTGCGCGATCTTTCTCCAGCCGAAATTGGTCAAATTGCAGGAAGAGCTGGAAGATATCAAAATGATGGAACATTTGGGCATACTAAAGAAGCAGGCAACCTAGATCCTCTCATTGCTCAGTCTATAGAAAATCACAGATTTGATGACATTCAAAAAATTTATTGGCGAAATTCATTAATTGATTTCTCTTCTGTTGGCTCTGTTATAAATTCTTTTAGAAAATTTCCTGTAAGAGATTTTTTTGTTCATAAAAAAAATGCAGAAGATGAGTTAAATTTTAGATTTCTCTCAGAAGATTTGGAGATATTGCCTTTTCTTAATAATAAAACCTCAATCAACTTGTTATGGGATGTTTGTCATATTCCAGATTTTCAAAAAATTATTAATGACTCATATGTGGCATTTTTAAAAAACACATTCTTAAATTTGATTAAAAATGATTTTCAAATACCAGAGCCTTGGTTTGCAGATAAAATAGTACGTCTTGATGAATATAGTGGAGGAATAGAAGAATTAACCAACAAAATTGCTAGGATTCGTACCTGGACCTATATATCCAACCAACTAAATTGGATAGAAAATAGCCAATATTGGCAAAAAAAAACACGAGACATTGAAAATAAACTTTCCGACCATTTACATGTAAGTTTAACAAATAGATTTGTAGATTTATCTGCCAGTTATTTTGTTGATGCTTTGTTGCGTGGTGATGAACCAAAGATAGAAGTAGATTCCAACAAATCGATTAAACTAAATGGACAAAATTATGGATATATTAACGGTTTTGATTTAAAATTAAATGATAATACAGATTCAAATTCTTTATTTTCCCTATTCTATGTTAAAAAATCCATTAGACTAATGATAGAAGAAAAAATTAGTAATTTTTTAAATGCTCCTAATAATTCTATTAATTTAGGAGATGTACAAAAATTTAAGCTGAATGAAACAGTTAATATTTATTGGGGAGAAGAACCTGTTGGACAACTTACTAAGGGAATAAATATATTCTCCCCTAAAATTGAAATATTTAATACAGAGTTTTTAGAATCAGATAAAAAAATCCTAGTGATAAAAAAATTGCAGAAGTGGATAGATGAAAAAATAGCAACAATACTTAAACCTATTACTGATGGCATAGATGAAACTGTAGGCTCTGAGGTTAGGGCAATTGCATTTAATTTATTTAATGCGCTTGGAACGATGTTAATTGATAAACATATTAATGCAATAAAAAATATAACAAAGAATGATAAAATCGCTGTTTCACGAATGGGCATTCGCATAGGAGCAAAATTCTTTTTTATGCCTACTTTTTTAAAAAAAAATGCAATGGAATTAAATGGTATACTTTGGAATGTATTTAATAAATCACACGAAACATACCTATATCCTCTACCTAAAGACGGAAGAGTGTCATTTGTTCCTGATATTTCCATGCCAACAAGCTACTGGTTAGCAATAGGATATATTTATATAGATAATTTTGCGGTAAGGGTTGATGTTTTTGAAAGAATTTTTTTTCTTGTTCGGCAGAAATTAAAGTCAGGTCCATTTCTTGAATCATCTGATTTAATGAATCCAATTGGATGTAATTCACAACAATTAGCTAGTATATTGTCTTTTTGTGGATGTCATAATATTACTCTTGGAGATGAGAAAAAAATATTTTTTTATGAACAAAAAACACAGAAAAAAATTGAAATAGATAAAAAAAACAAAAAGAAAATTATAAAGAAAAAAAATAAAAAAAATTTTATAAGAAAAGAAAAGAAAATCGATCCTAATTCACCTTTTGCAGTTTTACAAAAAATACTTTAATGAAACATTTATATAAATTTTATATTTTGGATTCCAATTGTTAAATTCTCTAAAAAATATTTTTAAACAATTAGAAAACGAAGCACAAGAAGATAATTCTAAAAAACAGTTAAGCTTGTTATGTGGACTTATGCTTGAAGCGGCACAAGTTGATGGTAAGATTGATCAGATTGAGATAGATAAAATTTCAAAAACGTTAACTGAAAACTTTCACGAAGATAAATTAGCAGTTGAATTAGAATTACAAAATTCTTTAAAAGAAATTGATAAACCAAAATCACTTCATTATTTTACATCTAAATTAAATAAAGAATTTTCAAATAAAAAGAAAGATTTGTTGATTGAAACTTTGTGGGAGATAATTTTATTAGATGGAAAAGTGCATGAATTTGAATCAAATCTAATTAGACGTCTGGCCGGTTTGTTTTATATTTCTGATGTAAGTTGTGCTAATGCAAAAAAAAGAGCCCAAATTAATTTAATGTATCATAAAGATTAGTAGCATTATGACATATGTAGTAGATGAAAAATGCATTAAATGTAAACTTATGGATTGTGTTGAAGTATGTCCAGTCGATTGTTTTTACGAAGGCGAAAATATGCTCGTTATTCATCCTGATGAGTGCATTGATTGCGGTGTTTGTGAACCTGAATGCCCCATTGATGCTATTCATCCAGATACAGAAGAAAATATGGAAAAATGGGTTGAGATTAATAGAATATATGCTGAAAAATGGCCAATGATTAACGAAAAAAAAGAGCCACCCTCTGATTCAAAAAGTTGGGAAAATGTAAAGAATAAATTTGAAAAATATTTTTCTAAAAAACCAGGAGAATAAATGAGTAAAAAAAATAAAAAAAATGATTATTTTAAGATTGGTGAAATTGTTGTTTATCCTAAACACGGCGTTGGAGAAATAATAAGAATAGAATCGATGAAATTATTAAATATTCAATCAGAATATTATGTTGTTAGGATGGAGCAAGCAAAACTAACAATTAGGGTGCCCTTAGAAAAACAACAAGAAGTAGGTCTTAGGAAAATATTATCTAAAAAAAATATTGAAGAAGCTTATAATATTCTTAAATCAAAACCAAAAATACGGCGAATTATGTGGAGCAGAAGAGCACAAGAATATGATACTAAGATATATTCAGGAGATCCTATAAAAATTGCTGAAGTAGTAAGAGATCTATTTCGTAAGGATAGCCAACCAGAACAATCTTATAGTGAAAGACAAATGTTTCAAATGGCTCTTGAAAGACTAGCAAGAGAAGTTGCGGCCATCGAAAAAACAGATTATTTTCAAGCTACAGAAAAAATAGAAAACACCTTGTATAATAAATAAAACTATTGTGCATATACAACCTCAGTTTGCAGAACTAAAATATTCAAATAAAATTTGGGCTGTGGGATCAATTCATTCACATTTTGATTCTTTTAATTCAATAAAAGAACATATTTTAAAACATTTTGTATATGGAGATAAATTGGTTTTTTTGGGGAATATAATAGGATTTGGAAAATATTCCACAGAAACTCTTTCTAGTGTCATCAATATGCGGAATTATCTATTGTCTAAATTTTTTTTAAAAACACAGGACATTGTTTTTTTACGCGGTGCCCAAGAAGAAATGTTTTTAAAATTGCTTCAGCTACAAACTGCTCCGAACCCTAAAGATATTATTCAATGGATGTTTGAACATGGAGTTGATAAAACAGCAGATTCCTACGGATTTAATAAAGAAGAAATAATTAATATATCTACTCAAGGCACATTATCAATTAGTCGATGGACAGCAAAATTAAATAAAATAATCGATATTTTTCCAGGTCATAAAGAATATTTTTCTAACTTACATCACGCCGCTTTTAGTGATACAAAAAAAATATTGTTTGTTAATAGAGGGGTTGACATATCAAGACCATTATCAGCACAAAGCGATTGTTTTTGGTGGGGTTATCAAAACTTTTCTAAACTAAATAAACCTTATTATACATTTACAAAAATTGTAAGAGGATATGAGCCATTACTAAGCAACAGTTTAGACCATACAAAAAATAAGGTGATATGCTCTTTATTTAAAGCACCTTTAACAGATAATAAGGTAATGGCAGGCTTATTCAATGATTCAGGAGAAATTTTAGATTTATTTGAATCAAATTGAATAATAATAACTATAAAATATTTTCTATATCTTAATAGAAATAGATTTTTTGTTTGATCATTTTTTTAATAATCTTAAAGTGTGTTAGTTGATATTATTATGAGGATATTCATTTTTTTTCTTTTTTTAATAATTTGTACTCCAGTAATTTCTAAAGGTTATGATGTTTTTAGTATTGGCTTATTTGATATTAAGTTTGATGGGAGCGAAACAAATCAGGCAACAGACTTTAGGTATGAAAGAAGATTTAATAAAACATTATTCGAAATTGGTCCAGAAAGTTATGAATTTTTTAATTTAAAACCATTTGCAGGTTTTGAGACAACATCAGACTCCGCATATTTTTTAATTGCAGGTGTTTATTTAGATGACAATATTGGAACCTTATTAACAGGAGAACCTTCAAGTTTTATTTTTTCACCAAGCTTTGGAACAGGTTATTATGAAGACGGGGATGGAAAAAAGCTTGGCAATTCAATAGAATTTAGAACAACTTTAGAAATTAGTTATCAATTAAAAAATAATAACAGAATAGGATTATCCTTTGGACATATTTCAAATGCTAATTTAGGAGCTAATAACCCCGGAGTTGAAATATTAAGCCTTTCATATCAGATAGCTTATTAGTTAATTCAGAAATTAAAATTTACTTGTTTCTTATCAAAAAATTGTAAAAATAAAGACTTAATCTCATCAATTTTTCTATTTTTTATGACTGATTGAATTTCTGTTTTAAATTTTTTATTATTAGGGAGGCCAAAAAAAATATTAAGCAACGGACTAAGCAAACGGAACATAGAGTCTTTATATAATCTTTCATTGATATATTGAAAATACTCTATTATTATTTTTTCGTTGAACTTGGTTTCTGTAGTTGTTTTATAAAACAAATGATCAACATTTGATAAAAAAAATGGATTGTTTTGAATTAATCGACCAATCATTATACCATCATAAATTCTTGATAAGGGAAGAGCTTTTTCAATACTGTCAATTCCTCCATTAAGAATAAATTGCACATAAGGATATTCTTTTTTAATTCTTGTGACGAAATCATAATTTAAAGGCGGAACTGTTCTGTTATTTTTTGTTGTCAAACCAGTTAAAATAGCATTTCTTGCATGCACATAAACAATGCTTATCCCACTTTTGATAACCTCATCAATAAAATCACAAAAAAAATCATAATTAAATTCTTTGCCAATACCAATCCTGCATTTAATGGAAACTTCTATATCTGCAGACTCAACCATTGCTTCAAGGCAATTTCTTACCAACACTTTTTCATTCATCAAGTATGCTCCAAAACCTCCTTTTTGAACCGCTTTACTTGGACATCCAACATTTAAATTTATTTCATTGTAATTGTAATTTTTTGCAATTTTCGCACACTCTGCTAATTCATTCGGTTCTGCACCACCAACTTGAAGAGCCACAGAATTTTCACTGTTATTTTCAATTATGAGATTTCTAGTTTTTGAATAAAGCATTGTTTTTGATGGTACCATTTCAGTAAAAAGAAATGCTCTTTTTGATAAGATCCGATACAATTTTCTTGCATAAGGAGTTGTGAATCCCATCATAGGAGCTACGCAAAATTTTCTAGGGTTTATGTTCATTGAAGTTTATTAACTAAACCAAATATTGCTTTTCTTCAATTAATGATATTTTAAAAAAAACTATTTAATTATAAGCAACCCTTAAAATTTATTTATTGTGTAATTAATTTTAAGTTTAGTGGTAATATGAACTTTTTAAAATTCAGCCGGATGAAAAAAATGTTGAAATTGTCAGGGTGCCTGTAGCTCAGCAGGATAGAGCACCAGATTCCTAATCTGGGGGTCGTGAGTTCGAATCTCGCCAGGCACGCCAAAAAGTTGATTGATTAAACTAAAAATAGTTATATTCAAAAAGTTGCACTATTTTGTCAACTATTTCCGGTTTTATATGCCTACCATCCTCAAGAAAAACATTTTGTGAATATTTACAAAATTCATAGGTTGGGAAGTATAGAGCATTTTCATACTCATTCTCAATCTGTGCCGCAGCAACTCTAAGGATTGATTTACTTTCTTCATTTGAGATTACAACGTCTTGATTTCTAAATGTTGCTCCTAGCGGGACTGGAGAAACTGTAAAAATAACTTTTGAGCTAATTTTTTTTTATTAATAATATCCATTATTTTTCTTAAGTTATTAATATTATCATCATAAGTTGATGAATAGAAACTTGTTTCGTTGAAGCCACCACCACCAGCATACCCAGGATTCATACAACTTATTTTATTGTTGTTTTCTTTTATCCAAACTTCTGTCAATCCTAGTGTAATAATTATTATATTAGATATATCTATTGATTTTTTGATCTGATCATCCAACTTATTTGTAATATTTAGAATTAATTCTTTTGAATTCGCATAAACGGCTCTTCTATAAGGATCCTGAAAAGCCTTTTTTTTACCAAACCATTTATCTTCAACTTCCCAAAAATCATTAACATCTTGATGAAAATTATTACTAAATTTCATAAATTCATAGAGAATAGTGTATGTATTATAATGATTTATATTATCTCTGTTTGGCAAGTTGCCAATTCTAAATTTTGCCTTATCAATTTTCATAGAAAAATAGTTAGGAAGCACATTTAGATTTTTAGCTCGTAATCTTTTTCTAATTTCTACTGCGAAGCAACTACCAAAAGATAAAATATTTGAATCGATATCAACAATTTTTTGTTTGTTTAAATAGAGTTTTTTTTGCTCTATAAAATTTTTCCAAGTCTTCATAAAAAATAACTATAACAGAATATATTGTTTATAAAATAGGAAGTATTAGAGATAAATTGAAAAATTATCCGATTGTGAAAAGAATTTTAACTAACAACTCTGGCACGCTAAAGAAACCAAGAAAAATAAATAATAGAAAAATTAATTGTTATTACAACTCCCTAAGTGAAAATTTAGGTTATTGTATTCGAAGTCGCTTTTTCATCTTCTTTTTCAGGAATAACATAAGCTACCGCGCAGTGATTTAAACAATAAGGCTTATCCTCAAACCTTTCTTTGTTACAGAAATGAAACTCAGGTTCATCAGGGTGTCCTTCTGGCCATTCACAACCCCTTTTTGTATTATTAGAAAATAAATTTTTTACAGTCGGATGAAATATTGTTGTAAACGTTCCTGTCTTTTTTTGTTCAACAGACGTATCCTCAAAATTTAATTTTGGTATTACAGGTGAACGTGCTTTTTTTCTGTCGGGCTTAACAGCAGTTCTTCTTATAGGGGAAGGTCTTCTTTCAAGGCCAATTCTATGAGCTTTACCAACTACAGCATTCTTTGTAAAACCTATTAATTTTCCTATTTGAGCTGTTGGAAGTCCTTGATCCCAGAGATCTCTTAATCGAGAAACATTTACGTCATTCCAAGGCATTTGCTCTCCTCATCACTTATCAATATATAGTACCTTGGGAAAAGTTTAATATACTAAATATGGGAAAATTTAAATAAAAAATTCTTATTTTTTCTTAAAAAACACTAAATATTATTTTTTATTGGTATAAAAGACAGCAAATTTGATGAAAACTGTTAATAATTACCACATCAAGGAAAAAAATGTTCTTTTAAGGGCTGATCTTAATGTTCCAGTTGTAAACGGTTTTATCACAGAAAAATCAAGAATAACCTCCATCAAATCCTCTATTCATAAGTTGATTAAAGGAAAAAACAAAATTTTTTTATTATCTCATTTTGGTAGACCAAAGGGAAAATACAATAAAAAATTTTCACTTGAATTTATGTGTTCAGTGCTTGCCAAAGAATTTGAAATAGAAAAAATTCATTTCATTAAAGCACTTAATGATCAATATATTAAAGAAAAAATACAAAATATGAGTTTTGGCGAGGTTTGTCTTTTAGAAAATATTAGATTTTATGAAGGCGAAGAAAAAAATGATATGAATTTTGCAAAGGGTCTTGCAAAAAATTTTGATGTTTATGTCAATGACGCCTTTTCAGCTTCACACAGACAACATGCGTCCATAGTTGGTATAACCTACTATCTGCCGTCAGTGGCAGGTGATAGTTTATTGGATGAAATTAATAATCTTGAAATTTTTTTCAAAAATCCTCAAAAACCTAATACAGCAATTCTTGGTGGTTCAAAAATATCAACAAAGACAGAGTTAATTTACAACCTAACAGAGTATTTTGATAACATCGTTATTGGCGGGGCAATGGCCAATACTTTTCTCTTTGCAAAAGGTTTTAATATTGGAAAATCGTTAGTTGAAAAAGAATTTATAAAGACTGTGAATAAGATATTGAAAAAAGCAATAAATTATAATTGCAATATCATTCTTCCCATTGATGTTGTTTGTTCTAATGACCTAAATGATTCAGTTAATATTAGGCATTCAGATATTGATGATATTTTATCAGATCAGATGATACTTGATATTGGAAACAAAACAATACAGATAATTACAAAAACTATATTTAGTTCAAATATGATTTTATGGAATGGTCCTCTGGGGGCCTTTGAGTACAAACCTTTTAATTATTCCACTATTGAAATTGCTAATACAATAAAAGAAAATGCGAAATTGCGTAACATTATTACACTTGCAGGTGGCGGCGACACAATTTCAGCCATTAAAATGGCAAAATCAGAAGAAGGGTTTTTATATATATCTAAAGCTGGAGGAGCATTTTTAGAGTGGCTAGAAGGAAATGAATCTCCTGGGGTAAAAGCGCTTAAAGAAAATAAAATATCCTAATCTTCAACTTGATATTTTTTTATTGTTGAAAACTGCGTAAGAGTGAAAATAAAGGTTATGGGCAAAATTCCAAATACTTTAAAATTAACCCAAATATCAGTTGTTTGTGTTCGCCATACAATTTCATTTAGAATGGCAAGAGCAATAAAAAAACCTATCCATCTTTTTGTTAATATATCCCATCCTTCATCTTGAAGTTTAAGTGCAGCTCCTAAAAGATAGCGCAGAAGTGATTTGTTGAGAATAATACCTCCATATAAAATTCCTGCAAATAAAAGATTGATAATTGTTGGTTTCATTTTAAAAAAAGTTTCATTGTCAAAATAAATTGTTAAACCGCCAAAGATTAATATAATTACCGCTCCTACTGTTGGCATAATAGGTATTTTCTTCTCTATGATATAAGAAAAAAGAACTGCAATAGTCGTGGCAATCATGAATGGTAAAATTGCTGTTTTTAGATCACTACGTGTATAAAAAATAAAAAATACAGCCAAAGGGCCTATGTCAATTAATAGTTTAAAAATACTTTTCATTTATTAATTCTCTATATTCAAGAGTGATTGAGAAAATTCATTTGCTTTAAATTCAAGCAAATCATCTTCTTTTTCACCAAGACCAACGAAATGTATAGGGATTTGATATTTTTTTGCAATTGAAATCAGCGCCCCTCCTTTAGCTGTACCATCTAATTTAGTGATAATTAATCCAGTGACATCTAAAGATTTACCGAATGTTTCTACTTGGCTAATCATATTTGAACCATTAGTGCCATCTAAAACTAGTATAGTTTTGATTGTTAAATTAATAGCAGATTTATTTGTTACTGACTTAATTTTTATTAACTGATTCAACAAATTTGTATTGTTAGATAATCTTCCTGCTGTGTCGATAATTAAATAATCATATTTTTCATTTTTTGTCATTTCGCATGCACTGTAGGCAACGCTGGCAGGGTCCTGATTGATTGACCCTTGAAAAAAATCCGCCCCCTGACTCTTTGACCATTTCTTTAATTGATCAATTGCTGCGGCTCTAAATGTGTCACAAGCAGCTACAAGAATTTTTTTATTGTTTCTAATTTTTTTAATTAATTTACCTATAGTTGTTGTTTTGCCGCTTCCATTAACGCCAATAAATAAAAATATGATGGGTAAGATATCATCGGTTTTAATTATATTTTCTTCTCTTTCTAATAAAATCTGAGAAATTTCATTGGATAATAGTTTAAGAATAAATGTTGAATCTACATGATCATTAATTTTAGTAGCTTTGATTTTACTAATTAAGTGATCAGTAACCTCCAAACCTAAATCAGCTGAAATAAGAGTCGTTTCAATATCTTGAATTATTTCAGGATTAATTTTTTTAGATGTAATTGAGTGGATAATATTAGAAGTAAGAAAGTTTGATGTTTTTATTAAGCCAGAACGGAATTTATTAACAATATTCATTGTCGTTTTAGATTAACTTTGCCTTCAATATGTTTTCATTCATTTTATAAATTTTACAATTTACAATTAATCCTTTGGGCAGCTCTTTGTCGATATGTATTTTTGTAAAATGTTGAGATTTGCCATAAGATCCGGTCGGATCAATTTCTTCAACAAGTACAGTAGCTTTTCTTCCAATTTGTTGATTTAAATATTTTACTAAATTTTTATTACCACAATCTCTTAATATTTTTGCCCGATTTTTTATAACTTCTTTTGAAATCTGAGGCATAGAAGCTGCCGGGGTAGATTGTCTTGGAGAGAAAGGAAAAATATGTAAGTGTGTCAAATTACATTCATCAATTAATTTAATTGATTCTTTAAACATCACATCTGTTTCTGTAGGAAAGCCAGCAATTATGTCGGCCCCAAAGACAACATCACTTCTTATTTTTTTGACTTTATGACAAAAATCAATAGCTTGTTTTCTAGTATGTCTGCGTTTCATTCTTTTTAATATTAAATCATTTCCAGCTTGAAGACTTAAGTGAAAATGAGGCATCACTCTATGATTTTCTAATAACGGCCAAAAATCAGAAGATATTTCTGCACAATCAATTGAAGAAAAACGCAATTGTTTAAGTTCAGGAACAAGACTTAAAATTCTCTTAACTAATTGAAATATATTAGGACCTCTTGGCAGATCTTTGCCATAATCTGTAATGTCTACTCCTGTTAAAACTACTTCTTTATAACCATTTTGGACAAGTAATTTAATTCTATTAATTATAACATCCACAGGAATGCTGCGATTGTTTCCACGTCCAAATGGAATAATGCAAAAGGTACAACGGTGATCGCAGCCTTGTTGAATTTCAATAAAGGCTCTAGTTTTTCCTTCAAACCCTTCAATCAAATGATGGGAGATATCATTATTTTTAAAAATATCTCTAACTTGAACAGATTTAGATTTTTTAATACTCGACCATGTTTTAGAGTTTAATTTTTCATTATTGCCAATAACATAATCAATCTCTTCCATCGCAGAATATTTTTGCGGGCTAATTTGTGCAGCACATCCAGTAAGTACAATTTTTTTATTTGGGAATTTTTTTTTTGCTTTTCTAATTTCGTAATTTACTTTTTTTTCTGCCTTTTGAGTTACAGCGCATGAATTAATAATAGTAAAATTATCTAATTCATTTTTTGATGCTAGTGATTTTATTACTTCCCCTTCGCATATATTTAAACGGCAACCAAGATTGATAATATTAAGTTTTTCTTTTTGCATTAATTCGATTATATTTCCATTTTTCCACAGAAACTAATCTCAGCCGGCCCTGTCATTATTGCATTGTTATTTTCAATATTAATTAATAAAGATCCTTTTTCGAATTCTACCTCCACTTTGTCCTTTAATAATTCTTTCAATTTTCCAGCATAAACAGCAGCGCAAGCACCACTGCCACAAGCTTGAGTGATGCCAGCACCTCTTTCCCAAACGCGCATTCTAATCTTGCTTTCATTTAATATCTCAATTATTTCAACATTTGTTTTCTTTGGAAATAATTCATTATTTTCTATACTTGGACCTATAGATGATAAGTCTATTTTATGTATATTATTTCCAAAAAACACAATGTGCGGGTTACCAATGTTAACTGCAACACCAGAAGAAAAACCATCTATATTAATTGGCATATTCAAAGTATCTACTTTTTTTATTAATGGAATATCTTGCCAATAATGTGAAAGCCTCCCCAAATTAACGCTGATATTTTTATCATCATTCTTTTTTGCAGTTAGTGTTCCAGCATCTGATTTAATTTTTAATTCAGAATTATTTTTTTCTTCAAATAATAATTTAGCAACACACCTAGTGCCGTTTCCACAAGCTTCAGCACTATCACCTTCGGGATTATATATTTTAATGTAAGCGTCATAGTCATCGGAGGGACTGTGATTAATTGTAATCAATTGATCACATCCAGCACCGCTTTTTCTATCGCTTAATTTGTTGATGAATTCTTTTGAGATTTCAACATTATTAATACGCCTGTCAATAATAACAAAATCATTGCCCAATCCATGCATCTTAATAAAATCTATATTTTGCATATTTTTCTTATATGGCTATTATTATATAGATTTCCACTAAAAACTCTATTTGTGCTCTGTCCTTGACTTTGTCCTCCTATTTTAATATGGCTCGTTTGAAATTCCTTAATTGTGATTTTATAAACTTATCAAAGCAAAGATAGGTCCACCAGCCCACGAGTATCGTGCCCTGGTGCAGCGAAGTATTGGAGGCATATGTTTGGAACGTTAAATGAAAAGTTAGAAAAGATTGTTAAATCTATAGCTGGTAGAGCGACAATTTCAGAAGATGACCTTGATATTACCTTAAGAGAAATACGAATTGCTTTATTAGAAGCGGACGTAGCACTAAGTGTAGTTAAAGATTTTATCGATAACGTTAAATCGAATATTGTTGGAAAAGAAGTTTTAAAGTCCATCAAACCCGATCAAATGATCATCAAACTTGTTCAAGAGGAGTTGATTAAGATATTGGGATTAAATAATGAGCCCTTGAACATTGCGAAAACTGGAATAACAAAAATATTATTTTGCGGTTTACAAGGATCTGGCAAAACAACCACTATTGCCAAAGTAGCTAATTTTATAAAAAAAAATTCAAAGAAAAAAATCTTATTAGTTTCATCTGACATTTATCGACCAGCAGCTCAGGAGCAACTGCAAGTTTTAGGTAAACAAATTAATGTTGAATTTTTTGATCATCAAAATTCTCAATCCGTAGAAGCAATAACGTTAGAGTCAATTAAATATGCTGAAAAAAACTTATTTGATATTTTACTTTTTGATACCGCGGGTCGTCAAGTTGTTGATGATAAGATGATGGAAGAACTAAAAACCATTTCACAAAAACTTAAACCCCAAGAAACAATATTGGTAGCTGATTCTCTTACCGGACAAGACGCCGCAAATATTGCAAAAAGATTTAATGAAACTGTTTCAATTACTTCATCCATTTTAACACGTGTTGATGGTGATGGAAGGGGAGGCGCCGCTTTGTCAATTAAATCAATTACTGGAGCACCTATAAAATTTATTGGAACTGGAGAAAAAATTGATCAACTTGAATCCTTTCATCCAGAAAGAATTGCTAATAGAATTTTAGGTATGGGCGATATTGTCTCATTGGTTGAGAAGGCATCTGAAAATATTGATAAAAAAGAAATGGAAGATTTGGCAAAAAAAATGTCAAAAGGGAAATTTGATCTTGAAGATTTTGCCGGTCAATTAAAACAAATGGGGAAAATGGGAGGCATATCAGGCATTATGTCGATGCTGCCAGGAATCTCAAAAGCTCAAAAACTTATGGCAGAAAATAAAATTTCTGATGATGTTATCAACCATCAAATTGCGATAATTAATTCAATGACAAAAAAAGAGCGAGCAGATCCTGATATGGTCAAAGCATCAAGAAAAATTAGAATTTCAAAAGGATCTGGTACAAGAGTTCAAGATGTAAACAAATTGTTAAAGCAATTTTTTCAATCACAAAAAATGATGAAAAAAATGAAATCAACGGGCAAAGGAGGCATGCCTAGCGATCTATTACAAAAACTACAAGGAAACTTGCCACCAAATTTTAATAATTAAGAAAGGAAAGTATATGCCAGTTAGAATTAGACTATCAAGAGGCGGCGCTAAAAAGCGCCCTTTTTATAGAATAGTTGTTGCAGATTCAAGACGGTCACGCGATGGTAAGTTTATTGATCAGCTTGGTACCTATAACCCTATGTTAGCTAAGGATAATCCTGAGCGAGTAAAACTTGATGCAGATAAAGCCAAAGACTGGATTGCAAAAGGGGCGCAACCAAGTGATCGAGTAAAAATATTTTTAAGTAATATCAATCTTATAGATAAGCCTGTTATCACAGAAAAAACAAAAAAACATTTGCCAAAGAAAAAAGCCAAGGAAGAGAAACCTGCTGAAGAAAAGCCTAAGGTGGAAGCGGCAGAGGCCAAGGAAGAGAAACCTGCTGAAGAAAAGCCTAAGGTGGAAGCGGCAGAAAAAAAGGAGGAATAGGAAAAATTCTCCTAACTTAATTGGTGAAAAAAAAACAATTATTTCACATCGGCACTTTTGGCAAACCTATTGGCTTGAAGGGGAAAATTAAAATTATTATGCATAATTTTGAATTTAACAAATTTAAATCTAAATCTTTAAGCCCATATTTAGTAGATGAAGCGAACGTGTTTTGGAATTTTCAGTATTTAAAAATTAATAATAATAAATTAACTGGAAAATTAGAAAAATGCAATTCTATTAATTGTGCTGAAAAATTAAATGGTAAAAGAATTTTTATTGATATAAATCATTTACCAAAAAATAAAAAAAATCAATTTTATATTTTTGATTTGATTAACTGTGAAGTCAAAACATCAAAAAATATTTTATTAGGCAGCATAATCGATGTAGATAATTTTGGTGCTGGTGATTTACTTAAAATTAAAAAAGACATCAACAAAAGTTTTTACATTCCAATGAACGAAGACAATGTTGTAAAAGTAGATCTAAAAAAGAAACTTGTAATAGTTAATCCTGTTAAGGGAATTTTAAATTAAATGTTTTCTGTAAAAATATTAACCGCATACCCAGAAATGTTCCCAGGAGTTCTTGGTCATTCTATTATAGGCAAGGCTTTAAAGGAAAAAAAATGGTTTTTGGAAACAGTAAATCTTCATAATTTTGGTTATAATGAAAGAAACAGCATTGATGATGTGCCTTTTGGAGGTGGGCCAGGGATGATCATAAGACCTGATGTAGTTGAAAAAGCGGTAAACTTTATTGATAAAACTTCTAGTAAGCCTAGCCACTTGATTTATATGAGTCCATCAGGAAAGACTTTAAAACAAACTGATTTAATGGAATTTTCTAAAATTGATCAAATTGTTATTCTGTGCGGAAGATTTGAGGGAGTGGATAATAGGGTTATAGAGGAGATTGGTTTTCAAGAAGTCAGTATCGGTGATTATATTACAGCTGGTGGCGAAGTTACAGCTCAAGTATTAGTTGAAGGTTGTGTTCGCCTGCTTCCTGGAGTATTAGGGCACCCAGAAAGTGTTTTGGAAGAGAGCTTTTCAAACAACCTTCTAGAGCATCCCCAGTATACCAGACCTCAGGTTTGGACTGATGCTCAAAACAAAGAACATAATGTTCCTGATATTTTACTATCAGGCCATCATGGAAAAATTAAAGAATGGAGAAATAATAAGTCTTTAGAAAAAACTAAAAAAAATAGGCCAGACTTATTGAACAAGAAAAAATAGAAATAAAAAATGAATAATTTAGTAGAAAAATTTGAAAAAAAACAAATTATAAAACTTACATCGAAAAAGAATATTCCTACTTTTAGGCCAGGGGATACTTTAAGAGTGACAATTAAGATTGCTGAAGGAGAGCGTTCACGTCTTCAAGCATCTGAAGGAATGTGTATCGCTAGAAAAAATAATTCAATCAATTCAAAATTTACTGTACGCAAAGTATCTCACGGAGAAGGCGTTGAAAGAGTGTTTCCTTTGTTTAGCCCAATGATTGATAAGATTGAGGTAGTTAAAAAAGGTGATGTTAAAAGAGCTAAATTATATTATTTAAGGAAAAGAACTGGTAAAAGTTCTCGTATTGCTGATCGTGATAGAGGCGAAGAGGCAGATCAGTATGTTATGACTGGAAGTCAAAATCCATTATCTGACAAAATTCAAAAAAATGATGAAGTTTCTGAAGAATCGGAAAATATCAAAGATGAACAAACTGCATCAGAAGAAGAAAATTTAACGAAAGAAGAATTATCAAATCAACCAGTTTCAGAACCGGTTGCTGAAGAAAAAAAACCTACTGAGAAAAAATCTGAGTCGACTGCTTCTGAGGAAGAAAAGACAGAAGATGAAACAAAATCCTAAAGCTAAAACTTTATTTGATAAGGTTTGGCAAAACCACCTTGTTCATGCGCAAGATGATGGCACAAGCTTAATATATATCGATCGTCATTTGGTTCACGAAGTTACAAGTCCCCAAGCCTTTGAAGGTCTTCGAAATAATAATAGAAAAGTTAGAAAGCCTCAATATACTTTTGCTGTTGCTGATCATAATGTACCTACATCAGACAGATCGAAAGGAATTGAAAACGAAGATAGTCGTATACAAGTTGAAACACTTGAGAAAAATTGTAAAGACTTTAATGTTACATTCTTTTCTTTACTAGATAAAAGACAAGGAATTGTTCATATTCTAGGTCCTGAACAGGGCATTACTCAACCAGGTATGACAATAGTATGTGGTGATAGTCACACAGCAACTCACGGTGCTTTTGGAGCCTTGGCTTTTGGCATTGGTACAAGTGAAGTAGAACATGTTTTGGCAACACAAACATTAATACAAAATCCAGCAAAGAATATGCGTATAACAGTTGAGGGCAAAACATCTTTGGGGGTTACTGCCAAAGATATAATTTTGTATATCATTGGTCATATTGGTACAGCGGGAGGAACAGGTTATGTTATTGAATATGCTGGAGATGCAATTCAAGAACTTAGTATGGAAGGCAGAATGACAATTTGTAATATGAGTATAGAGGGAGGTGCTAGAGCTGGCTTAATAGCTCCTGATCAAAAAACTTTTGATTATATTAAGAATCGTCCTTACGCTCCGCAAGAAAAAGACTGGGATAATGCAGTTAATTACTGGAAAACTCTTCCGTCTGATCCAAAAGCAAATTATGACAAAGAAATTACTATCAAAGCAAGTGACATTGTTCCCCAAGTAACATGGGGTACAAGTCCTCAAGACGTTATTCCTGTGAATGGAAAGGTGCCTGATCCAAAAAATACCAATGATATTAACAAACGTAAATCAATGGAGAGATCACTTGATTATATGGGCTTAGAGCCCAACCAAAAAATGAATGAAGTTAAGATAGATAAAGCATTTATCGGTTCATGCACAAACGGAAGAATAGAAGATCTTCGTGAAGTTGCAAAAATTGTAGAAGGCAAAAAAGTTTGTGTAACAACTGAAGCAATGATTGTTCCTGGTTCTGGCTTAGTAAAAAAACAAGCGGAAAAGGAAGGACTAGATAAAATTTTCGTAGAGGCTGGTTTTGATTGGAGAGAGCCCGGATGTTCGATGTGTCTTGCAATGAATCCAGATCAATTAAAGCCGAAAGAAAGATGCGTTTCTACATCCAATAGAAATTTTGAGGGAAGGCAGGGAAGAGAGAGCAGAACACATTTAGTGAGTCCAGCAACGGCCGCTGTTTCAGCAATAAGCGGCAAAATAAGTTTAGTGAAAGATTTAATAAATGAATAAATTCATTACATTAAGCGGAATAGCCGCACCCCTGCCAATGATTAATGTTGATACAGATATGATCATTCCCAAACAATTTTTAAAAACCATAAAAAGATTAGGTCTTGGTAAAAATCTTTTTCATGATCTAAGATATGATTTACAAGGCAACATCAAAAATGATTTTGTTTTGAACTGGGATCCTTACAAATCAGCCAAGATACTTGTTGCAGGAGCAAATTTTGGATGTGGTTCAAGCAGAGAACATGCCCCTTGGTCTTTATTGGATTTTGGATTTCGTTCAATTATTGCCCCAAGTTTTGCAGATATTTTTTATAATAATTGTTTCAAGAATGGAATTTTACCCATTAAGCTTGATCAAAATAATGTTGATCAGTTAATTAAAGAAGCTGAAAATAAAAAAAATCTGACCATTAATTTAGAAGAACAATTAATTATTCAAGAAAATGGTAATTCAATCCTTTTTGAAATTGACCCATTTAGAAAGAAATGTTTAATTGAAGGTTTGGATGATATTGGATTAACATTTAAAAAAGTTGAAAAAATTGATGACTTTGAAAAAAATGTTCATCAGAAATATCCGTGGTTAATTTAGTTTTTTATGTCTAGCAATAAAAAAATTTTAGTTTTACCAGGAGACGGAATAGGTACAGAAGTAATGTCAGAGGTGCTTAATATTATGGAGTGGATGAGCAAAAACAAATCTGTTTCATTCGATGTCTCCGAGCGATTAGTAGGTGGTGCTGCTTTTGACAGAGAAGGCAATTCAATCAGTGATGCTACAATGCAAGAAGCACTTGATTCTGACGCGGTTCTTCTAGGGGCTGTCGGTGGTCCACAATGGGACAGTGTTGAAAGAGACAAAAGACCAGAAGCTGCCTTATTGCGATTGAGGAAAGAAATGGATTTATTTGCTAATCTTAGGCCTGCAATTGTATTTGATGCGCTCGCTAATTCATCATCATTAAAAGCAGAATTAATCAAAGGTTTAAATATTTTAATTTTACGAGAATTAACAAGTGGAGTGTATTACGGGTTGCCAAGAGGAGTAGAAAAAATCAAGGATCAGGAAGAAAAAGCTATTGATACTCAATCTTACACAACTTCGGAGATTGAAAGAATTGGAAAAGTTGGTTTTGATTTGGCAAAAAAAAGATCAAACAAAGTTACCTCAGTAGAAAAAGCTAATGTAATGGAAACAGGGATGTTTTGGAGAAAAATTATCACTAGCCTGCATAAAAGGGAATTTAATGACGTTGAATTAAATCATATGTACGCCGATAATTGTGCAATGCAATTAGTGCGTTATCCAAAGCAATTTGATGTAATTGTCACAGATAATTTATTTGGAGACATATTAAGTGATTGTGCTGCCATGTTAACCGGCTCTCTTGGTATGTTGCCATCAGCGTCTTTGGGTTCAGTGGATGTGAGTGGGAAAAGACCAGGAATGTATGAGCCTGTACACGGCAGCGCCCCTGATATAGCAGGTCAAAATAAAGCAAATCCCCTAGCAATGATTATGAGCTTCGCTATGATGCTGAGATATAGTTTTGATATGTTGGAAGACAGTACTTTGATTGAGAAAGCTGTTCAAAATGTTCTCTCAAAAGGATTGCGCACTCTTGATATAAAACAAGATAACGAAAAAGCTGTATCGACAAAAGAAATGGGCGCTGCTGTTATAGAAGAGTTGAATATTGTATCAGGAAAATGAATGTCAGAAAAATATAATATAGCAGTAGTAGGAGCAACTGGAAACGTTGGAAGGGAAATTCTTCAAATTTTAGAGGAACGTGATTTTCCCATCGCTCAAATTTTTTGTTTAGCATCCTCACGTTCCAAGGGTAAAAAAATAGATTTTAAGGATCAAAAAATAGTTGTTGAAGATTTAGCCGAATTTGATTTTTCAAAAGCACAAATAGGACTGTTTTCTCCAGGCAGTTCAGTATCAGCCGAGTATGCCCCTAAGGCAGCGAAGAAGGGTTGTATAGTTATTGATAACACCTCACACTTTCGTATGAATGACGAAGTTCCACTTGTCGTACCTGAAGTTAATGCAGATATTTTGCAGGATTATTTTAATGATGAGAACAGATCTAATATCATTGCCAATCCTAATTGTTCAACAATTCAAATGGTAGTAGCGCTAAAACCTATTCATGATGTGGCTGTTATAACCCGCATCGTTGTTTCAACTTATCAGTCAATATCAGGTGCCGGAAAGGAAGCGATGGACGAATTATGGGAACAAACAAAAAATATTTATGCAAATAAAAATATAGAAAAAAAGAAATTTACTAAACAAATAGCATTCAATGTAATTCCACATATTGATACATTCTTGGAAAATGGGAATACCAAAGAAGAACAGAAAATGATTGATGAAACAAAAAAAATACTTGATCCAAATATTCGTGTATCTGCAACCTGCGTTCGTGTCCCTGTTTTTATTAGTCACGCTGAATCAATAAACCTGGAACTAGATTCCTCGATGTCTGACGAACAAGCGAAAGAAATTTTAAATGGATTTGAAAACATATCTGTTATTGATAATCGGAAAGATGGTGGTTATGTAACGCCTGTTGAAGTTGCAGGTGAAGATAAAGTATATGTTAGTAGAATTCGACAGGATGACACTGTTGATAATGGGCTAAATTTATGGGTGGTGTCCGACAATCTTCGCAAAGGAGCGGCGCTTAATGCTGTGCAAATAGCAGAAGAAATAGTTCAAAAATATTCAGAAAATTTATAATATTGGCGGCCTCGTAATGACTCGAACCTTAAATCTTGGGTCCGAAGTCAAATGCGGCATCCATAAATCATTATTATACTTCATTTTTTAATAGTCAAAAAAAAGTTGCACTAAAAATAGTAGTTTTGTTGTTTTGGAAAATACAATTTGGATCATTACGATAGAGTAATTGAAAAAAAATTAGAGTTTTTTATGATTGTGCAAACGTAGATGATAACTATCTGACAAAAATATAGGTATGAACTAAATTAATAAATAAATTGAGAATACCAATAATTAATTAAAAAAAAAATTATCATTAAATTAATTTAAGTATCACTATATTTTCCAATATTTAAAAACTTTGTTAAAATCTATAAATTTTTTTTCAATTAAACGTATTTCTTCTTTAGATAATTTTTTATCATAAACGCCAATTTTATTAGTATTTATTTCTTTCAAGTATTCATCATTCCAAAATGCAGAAGAAAATGATTCTCTTAAATTTTTTTGATATGATAAAGAATTTTTGATTTTGCTTTTTTCAATATCATCAAATGGAAAATCCAAGTTAATTGACAAACCTTTGGATAGATAATTAATTGCTTCTTTCTTTTTATTTACGATATCTTCATATTTAATTATTAAACATCTTTTTTGAAAATATCTAAAATTTTTAAAA